>DUMQ01000014.1 GCA_012839815.1 Bacillota bacterium
CGTTGAAATTTGGCGCGAGGGCCTTGCCAAATTTCAAGAGGCCCCGTCACGCAAGCACCGGCAACCCATGGGACGTGCTCGTAGACTGGCACAAATTAAGAAACCTCTATTTAGGCGCATGGAGTGGCAAGAGTCTTACCGCCCTGAGGCTGCGATCCGGGCAGGAAGGCTGACAGGCACGCAGGCAGGCTGGCTGGTTGGTTGGCTGGCAGGAGCGTCCCCATCAGGCAGGTCATAGGACTATGGCTAGCCATAGGGCTATAGATGGATGTAAGCAGCCTGTAGACCACAATTCTTACATGCACCCCTGGTTCTCCCCTCCCCTTACCTTTTTTCATGTGAAATGATAGAATTATACGTTGAGGGGAGTGAAACCGGAGCCGTGGAGATCGTTACGACTATTGAGGGCAAGTGCAAGAGGTGCTATTCGTGCATACGCAACTGCCCGGTAAAGGCGATCAAGGTGGAAAACGGGCAGGCGAAGGTCGTACCGGAGCTTTGTATCGCGTGCGGGCACTGCGTCCGAGTCTGTTCTCAAAACGCCAAACGGATCCAGGATGATACGGGGAAGGTCGCGGGATTCTTTGGAGACAGGGATAGGGCAGAGGGAGAGGGTGAAATCAAGAGCGTTATCGCGGCCCTCGCTCCATCATTTGTCGCTGAGTTCCCCCGGTGCAGCCCGGGCCAGGTGGTGGCTGCCGCCAGGAAGCTGGGATTTGACGCGGTCTATGAGGTCGCCTGGGGCGCTGACCGGGTCACCTGGGAGTATGTTGGCCTGCTTAAGAAGGCTAATCGCGCTCGTGGGATAATAAGCACGCCGTGCCCTGCAATAGTGAACCTGGTTGAAAAGCGATATCCGAACTTGATCCCCAGGCTCGCACCTGTTGTCTCCCCCATGATCGCGCTCGGCCGGATGATCAAGGCCCGGACTCAAGAGAGCAACGGGGGCGAGGTCAAGATCGTTTTTATCGGCCCATGCGTTGCCAAGAAAAGCGAGATCGCGGATGAAAACGTCCGCGACGCGGTGGATGCCGTGATCACATTTCAGGAATTCAGGAAGATGCTGGGCTCCGCCGGGATAAACCCTGAGGCCCTTGAGCCCGCCCCATTTGATGGCCCGGAGGCTTCCCTGGGCCGGCTCTACCCCGTTTCGGGCGGCCTCTTGAAGAGCGCGGCGCTTAGGGCCGACATGATGGAAAACGATATCATCGTCGTTGAGGGGAAGGATAATTGCCTCGAATTTCTGGATTTGCTTTCCCGTGGGGCGGCAAGTCCCGAGTTTGTTGACATGCTCTTCTGCGAGGGCTGTATCAACGGCCCCATGATGACAAGTCCCCTGGTGGGTTACGTCCGGAGGAAGGTTGTCGTAGATTTTGCGAAGAAAGGGCAGGGGAAGGGGCAACAGCAGGAGAACCCTTCATTTCCTGAGATAGTGGCACGTCGCACGTATAATGATAAAAGCGTCAAGCTACCCGTCCCTAATGAAGCGGATATCCAGAGGATACTGTGGGAGCTTAACAAGACGAGGCCCGAGGACGAGCTCAATTGTGGGGCCTGCGGCTATAATACCTGCCGGGAAAAAGCCATCGCCGTTTACCGTGGGCTCGCGGAGAACAAGATGTGCCTGCCTTATTTAATAAGCGAGCTTGAGAAGACCAATGAAGAGATCGCCGCCTTGCGGGATTATAATAGGAACATCGTGGAAAGCATTACGGAGGGTATTATAGTTGTGGACAGGAATTGCATGATCACCACGTTCAACGATGCAGGGGGCAGGGTCTCGGCGCTGAGCGGCGGGCGCGCAGTTGTTGGCAGGTATCTCCCGGACGCGCTCCCGGGGCTGGGGACGGAGGAGTTTATGAACGTCCTGAAGCGGACTATCCGGCAAGCTCAACCGGCTGAGATTACAGGCTTCCGGTATGGGCTCCAAGAACGCGACGTGATCGTGAATATAAAGATATACCCTCTCCGGAACGGTACTTCGAATGTTCACGGCGCTGTTATCATAACAGAGGATGTTACCGAGAAGAAGCGCCTTGAGGATAAGCTGGCGCAGTCTGACAAACTTGCGGCGCTCGGCCAGCTCGCCGCCGGTGTCGCGCACGAGATAAATACGCCGTTGACCTTGATATCGGGCTACACGGAGCTTCTCCTGAATGAATTGAAGGGCGAGGGGGCGGCGGCAAAACGCCTTGGGATCATCGCGGAAGAGGTGGACCGGATCGCGGAGATCGTGCGGAGCCTCCTGAGCTTCGCCCGGCCTGCCCCGCGGCCATCGGAGAAGTGCAAGGTGAATGAGGCCATCAGGCGGACCCTGAGCCTGGTCGAGCGGCAGATGGCTTACAGGGGCATCGAGCTTATCGTGAACCTTGCAACGGGAGAGCCGGACCCTGAAGTCCTGGCCGACCAGGGTGAGCTGGAGCAGGTGTTCCTGAACATAGTCCTGAACGCTATCCAGGCGATGCGGAACGGCGGGCGGCTAGTGGTCGCAACTCGGGTCGTGCCAGAGCAACGGGATAGTGTAAGCATGAAATCTGGATCGGAACCGGAGCCGGAGCTAGAGTCGGAGCTAGAACTGGGGCCAGAGCCGAAGCCAGGGCCGGAACCTGGACCGCAACCAGGGGCAGGGAAGCCAGGGATGGGGGCCGGTCGGCGGCTTGAGATCGAATTTACGGATACGGGGTGCGGGATTCCCGAGGAAAACCTGGGTAAGATCTTTGATCCCTTTTTCACTACCAAAGATGTGGGCCAGGGTACCGGGCTCGGGCTTTCCGTTAGCTACGGGATCGTAAAGAAATACGGCGGCAGCATAAGGGTTACGAGCAAGGTGAATAAGGGGAGCACCTTTATAGTTGAGCTTCCGATCAGCAAATAATCCTGTCGTATGTCGTGTTCAGCAGGGTAAATGAGGTGAATGGCGTGGCAGGGGAGAAGATCCTTGTCGTTGACGATGAGCAGAAGATGTGCGATTTTCTCGAGATCATCCTATCAGAGGACGGCTATGACGTCTCTTCCGTTACGAGCGGCGAGGAAGCGCTTAAGAGGATGCGTGAAGAGGATTTCGATGTGGTGATTACGGATCTGATGATGCCCGGGATCGACGGGATGCAGCTTCTGGAGCGGGTGAGGGAGCTCAACTCTGATGCCATAGTTATCATGATTACAGGCTACTCGACCGTCGAAACCGCGGTCGAGGCCATGAAAAAGGGCGCCTATGATTATATTCCGAAGCCGTTTAAGATAGAGGAAGTCAAGGTAGTCATTCGAAAGGCCATCGACCAGCGGAGGATAATCCGGGAAAACAGGCGCCTCAAGGACGAGCTGAAGGCTGCCAGGGGCAAATTCAGCGGTATCGTCGGCAACAGCAGGAAGATGCAGGAGATCTACCAGCTGATCGAGAAGGTGGCGAAGGCCGATTCAACCGTGCTCATCAGGGGGGAGAGCGGTACGGGAAAGGAGCTTGTAGCCAGGGCGCTTCACCATTACAGCCCCAGGAGCGAGAAGCCCTTTGTAAGTATAAACTGCGCCGCTTTGCCGGAGAACCTGCTCGAGAGCGAGCTCTTCGGGCACGCCAGGGGGGCGTTTACGGGCGCGGTCACGGCCAAGCGCGGCTTATTTGAGGAAGCCGACTCTGGTACCGTGTTTCTCGATGAGATAGGGGACATAAGCCTGGCGCTCCAGGCGAAGCTCCTGAGGTTTCTTCAAAATCGGGAATTCATACGTGTTGGCGAGACGACGACCAGGCGCGTAGATGTGCGTGTGATCGTCGCGACCAACCGCGACCTCGAGGCAGCTATCGAAAAAGGAACATTCCGGCGTGATCTATTCTACAGGCTTAATGTTATAAGCATAACGCTGCCCCCGCTCAGGGAGCGCAAGGATGATATACCGCTTCTCGCCAAACATTTTGCCGGGAAGGTGTGGGAGAGGATGGGCAAGGGCCCAACGCGTTTTTCGCAGGAGGCCATGGAAGCCCTGGTGGCTTACGACTGGCCCGGCAACGTCAGGGAGCTCGAAAACGTCGTTGAGCGCGCCATGATCCTCGGTGAGGGGTCTGTGATCAGGGTCGAGGATCTCCCCGAGGAAGTTCGGAGGGCATGGGCGGCGCAGGCGACAGGAGCGAGGGCTCCTGGGGATGCGTCCTATAGAGCACCGGGCGGCGATAACCTGCCGGGAGAGGCTGGAGGGGGGACCGCACTATCTGAAGGAGTATCCTTCAAAGAGGCTGTCGAGGCATATCAGAGACGCCTTATCCTGGAAGCGCTTGAGGAATCCGGCTGGGTGCAGGCGAGGGCCGCAGAGCGGCTCGGCATGGGCCGGACAACGCTTAACGAGATCATAAAGAGGCTGGGGATACCGACCGAGCCGCCAGCCAGGTGAAGGGGGTAGTCATCGATGCCTGCAATGGATTATCTTTCTTATCACATGTACCGCGAGATCCTGGAGGAGCCGCAGGCGGTAGCGCGTATGGTGGAGATGGAGGGCGACAAGATACGGGGGCTCGCCCGGATCCTGCGCGAGCGGGATATCGACTGCATCGTCATCGCGGCGCGCGGCACGTCTGATAACGCCGCGCAACTTGCCAAGTATCTATTTGAGTACATAAACGGCGTGCCCGTCTCGCTAGCCGCGCCGTCGATTTACACGTTGTACGGGGCGAGGGTCAAGCTCGATAAGGCGCTTGTCCTGGGTGTGTCCCAGTCCGGCGAAGGCCTCGATGTCGTCGAGGTCGTAAAGCACGCACGCGAGGCCGGCGCGGTGACGATCGGCATAACCAATAATGAGGGATCGGCCCTGGCCAGGACGGCGGAGCATACGATCTTTTGTCGCGCCGGTGAAGAGAAGAGCGTGGCCGCCACAAAGACCTATGTCACCCAACTGATGGCTTTCTACATGCTATCATTTGAATGGGCCGGTAGGAGCGATCTGCTCGGGGAGCTTTCGCGGGCGCCCGAGTATCTAGATCGGGTCTTGACTATGGAGGAGGGTATCAGGGAGATTGTACCACGCTACCGCTATATGAAAGAGTGCGTAGTGACCGGCCGGGGGTTCAACTACTCTACCGCGCTCGAGGCTGCGCTCAAGGTCAAGGAGACATGCTATGTGGGATCTCAACCCTACTCCGTCGCAGATTTCCTACACGGCCCGATCGCCATAGTTGAAGAGGGTTTCCCGGTGTTCGTCATCGCACCCCCCGGCAAGGCCTTTCCAAATTTCATGGAGCTTTGCACAAAGCTCCGCACCCGGAAGGCGGAGACCATCGTGTTGAGTTCAGCGCCTGAGATCCTGGACATATCGACCGTCCCGCTCAGGATCCCGTTTGAGCTCGAAGAGGTGCTCACGCCGCTTGTATATATAACTCCTATGCAGCTTTTCAGCTTCCACCTCGCTCTGGTTAAGGGCTTCAACCCTGACCGGCCCCGGGGGCTGAAAAAGGTGACGGTTACAAGATAAGTGATGGCGTGGTCCAAAAATATGGATTGTTCTATCCAAATATTTGGACGTAGTCAATAGCGCTTAAAATCTCAATCCGCCGCCGACGGGATTAATATGGGGAACCCTGGAGGGCGTTGCATACGGAATAATGGACCGCGACTCCAGGGACCCTGGCGCCGGCGTAATAGCTTGGTACCGCTGCCCGCGCAGGAGCGCGGGCTTTATTTTTCTCTATTAGGCAGGTTTGTGAAAGTTGGCACAAAGATTGCTCCTATATAGGAAAGCGAATAGAAAAGTGAACAGCAAACCGGGCGCCGGGTTGAAAAGGGCGAGGCTGGCATGAAAGGGACGAGGAGGGGAGATCAATGAGAAGCGCTGTTGCGAAGGTTCTTGTATACAACGTCGCTGATCGTGCGGCCGGCAGCTACGATGCTGATGCCGAATACGCGCGGATCGAGGCGGAGTATAACACAATTGGTCCGAACAGGGAGTGGCTTGAAAGGTCGGTTGAGATGGAGCGGGAACTCCTGGACGCGAGGATGGGCGTCAAATTCGACCAGAATTGAAGCGGTAGATGAAGCGTGTAGGTATGCAGTATGTAAGCAAGTGTTGCATAAGGTAAGCAAGCGTTGGTTAGCAGATGTTGTTTGACCAAGTCTAGGCAAAGTGTGAATTGCGGAAGTAAGGGGTAGCGCCGGGAGCGAGGTGACGTGTCGATGAAATCCATTGGGGAACTTGAGCGAATCAGGCGAGAGGCCGCGGCAGACATAGGTCTCAGGGTTGCCCGGAGCCGCGCAACTTTTGTGGTCCATATGGGGACCGATGGGCTCGCCGCGGGTGCGCGCGATGTGATGGTGGCGATCCTTGATGAGCTAAAACGGCAGGGGTTGACTGATTGCCTGGTTACGCAGACAGATGTCACGGGCCTACACGCGAGGCCGCCCGTCGTGGATCTTCTCATTCCTGGCCAAGCTTCCCTGACATATACCGGTGTAACACCTGAGGACGCACGAAGGATCGTAGTAAGGCACTTAGTCGGAGCGAGGGCCGCTGCGGGGCAATAGCCGGTTACGGTTTGCCGGGCGGCTGCCCCCGGATTATATTACGGCATCGAGGAATATTGCGGCATTGAATTGAGGCATTGAATTGATGGGATTGGATGGTTAGCGGGGTATAGTAAGGAGGCTAGTGGTGCTTATGAGTTCATTCTACAGGGCGCATGTTCTGGTATGCGCCGGCGCGGGTTGCGTATCATCCGGTTGCAAAGCCGTAGAGCAAGCCCTGCGGGCCGAGGTTGCGCAGCAGGGGCTCGATGGGGAGGTTAAGATCATCCAGACGGGCTGCGTGGGCTCGTGCGACCAGGGACCCGTGATCGTGGTCTACCCTGAGGGGACGTTTTACCGCAAGGTTAGGCCCGACGATGTCCCTGAGATCGTTGAGGAACACCTCTTAAAGGGCAGGCCTGTGGAGCGGCTGCTCTACAGGGACGAATCGAGCGAGCCCGTAGTAAACCTGGAGGATATAGGCTTTTTCAAGAGACAACGCAAGATCGTCTTGAGGAATTGCGGGGTTATCAACCCCGAGGATATAACGGAGTATATAGCGCGCGATGGATATGAAGCCCTGGGCAGGGTCCTGACCGAGATGACGCCTGAAGAGGTCATAGATATTGTAAAGCGGTCGGGCCTCAGGGGTAGGGGCGGCGCAGGCTTCCCGACCGGCGTGAAGTGGGGCTTCACCGCCAAGGCCGCAGGCTCGCCCAAATATGTGGTCTGCAACGCGGACGAGGGGGACCCGGGAGCATTTATGGACAGGAGCGTGCTCGAGGGCGATCCCCATTCGGTTATCGAGGCGATGGCTATAGCGGGCTACGCTATCGGGTCCAACCAGGGCTATGTTTACGTGAGGGCGGAGTATCCTTTGGCCATCGAGAGGCTCAGCATCGCCATCAAGCAGGCCAGGGAGTATGGGCTTCTCGGGAAGGATATATTCAGCACAGGTTTCGACTTTGACCTTGAAATCAGGGTGGGGGCCGGCGCCTTCGTGTGCGGTGAGGAGACAGCTCTCATCGCCTCCATCGAAGGACGGCGCGGAATGCCGCACCCCAAGCCGCCATTTCCCGCCAATGAGGGGTTGTGGGGCAAGCCGACGCTTATCAATAATGTGGAGACTTACGCCAACATCCCGCCGATAATCCTCAACGGTCCGGAGTGGTTCGCCGGCATCGGCACGGAAAAGAGCAAGGGCACGAAGGTATTCGCCCTTGCGGGGAAGATCAACAATACCGGGCTCGTGGAGGTCCCCATGGGAACTACGCTCCGGGAGATTATCTACGAAGTCGGCGGCGGGATCCCCGGCGGCAGGAGATTCAAGGCGGCGCAGACCGGTGGACCCTCTGGTGGATGCATCCCCGCCGAGCACCTGGATGTGCCCATGGAGTATGATTCCCTGGTAAAACTTGGCGCCATGATGGGGTCCGGCGGTCTTATCGTGATGGATGATCACACATGTATGGTTGATATGGCTCGTTTCTTCCTCCAGTTCACGCAGGACGAGTCGTGCGGCAAATGCACCCCGTGCCGCGAGGGGACCAAGGTTATGCTTGACATACTTACCAGGATCACCGAGGGCAAGGGCCGGGAGGGCGATGTCGAGCTTTTGGAAGACCTCGCCAGGACGATCAAGAATACGGCCCTGTGCGGCCTGGGGCAGACGGCTCCGAACCCTGTCCTGAGCACCATTAGGTACTTCCGTGATGAGTACGAGGCCCATATCCGAGAGAAACGGTGCCCTGCCGGCGTGTGCCAGGCGCTGGTAAAATACGAAATCATCCAGGACAAATGCCGGCGTTGCGGTCTATGCCAGAAGGCGTGCCCGGTTGGGGCGATCGAAGAGGTCGTTGCCCCTGAGGAGGAGCCGGTTGCGGTTGGGGCCGGGGCTACCGGGATCACCGGGACAGCCGTAACCGCAGGGGCAGCCGCGACGGCCGGGGCGGCCAGAACGAAGCGTAAACCTCTGGCCATCAATCAGGAAAAATGCCTCAAGTGTGGCGTCTGCATGCGCGAGTGCAGGTTCCAGGCTATAACCAGGGTATAGAGGCAGAGAGGACGGCAGAGGCAGGTTGGGCCTATTACGCGAGACGGGAGGAAAAGAAACCATGGATACTGCGAGAGCAAAACCCAAGGTGAAGCTTACTATAGATGGACGCGAAGTTGAAATCGAACAAGGGGCCACGGTGCTTGAGGCTGCGCGCAAGGCCGGCATCGACATCCCAACGCTTTGCTATCATCCGGCTGTCGGCCCCTCGGGTGCATGCCGGGTATGTATTGTTGAGGTTGAAGGCGCGCGGACGCTTGTAGCCTCGTGCGTATACCCTGTGGCCGAGGGGATGGTGGTCAGGACCAACACGGCGGCAGTCCGGGCCGCCCGCAAGACGGTCGTTGAGCTATTGATCGCCGGTCATCCCCAGGATTGCCTGAGTTGCGAGCGTAATGGGAAGTGCGAGCTCCAGGCGCTCGCGAGAAATCTGGGCATCCGGAAGGTCAGGTATAATATCAGCGACAAGGAACACCGTGAGCCCGATACATCCAGCCCGTCCATTGTCCGCAACCCGGATAAGTGCGTGTTGTGCGGGCGCTGCGTTACGGTTTGCCGCGACATCCAGGGCGTCGGGGCTCTCTCCTTTGCTTACCGTGGCCGGAGGACCCTGGTCACGCCCTCGTTTGAGCACGGGCTTGGTGAGGCCAAGTGCACCTCGTGCGGGCAATGTTCGGCTGTATGCCCTGTGGGTGCCATCGTCGAAAAGGATGATACCGGCGTCGTATGGGATGCGCTGGATGATCCCGAAAAGCATGTCGTGGTCCAGGTCGCGCCGGCGGTGCGCGCCGCGCTCGGGGAGGAGTTTGGTATGCCGGCCGGGACACCGGTCACCGGCAAGATCGCCCAGGCCCTTCACATGCTGGGTTTTGATGCGGTCTTTGATACGCAATTCGCCGCTGATCTCACCATTATGGAGGAAGGACACGAATTCATTGAAAGGCTGAACAGGCGAGGGGTGCTGCCGCTTGTTACATCGTGCAGCCCGGGCTGGATAAGGTATTGTGAGCAGTTCCACCCGGAATTTCTCGATCACATTTCCACCTGCAAGTCGCCCCAGCAGATGATGGGCGCGGTTATAAAGTCATACTATGCGAAGATCAAAGGCATCGACCCCTCGAAGATATTCAGCGTTTCGATAATGCCGTGCACGGCCAAGAAATATGAAGCCAAGCGTCCCGAGATGAGAACCTCGAGCGCCCCGTCCCAGGATGTTGACGCGGTGCTCACCACGCGCGAGCTTGCCCGGATGATCAGGGCCGCGGGTATCGACTTTGCGAACCTGGAGGATGGCGAATTCGACTCGCCCCTCGGGATCTCGAGTGGCGCCGGGACTATTTTTGGTGTCACAGGCGGGGTCATGGAGGCTGCCCTCAGGAGCGTATACGAGATCCTGACCAAGAAGACGCTCGGTGATGTCAGATTTGAAGCGGTTCGGGGGTTTGACGGAGTCAGGCATGCGACCATTGATATCGCCGGGACTCAAGTCCGGGTCGCCGTGGTGCATGGCCTGGGCAATGCTGGGAGGTTCCTCGCGGGAACCGAGGATTCGCCTGATAGATACCATTTTGTAGAGATCATGGCGTGCCCCGGCGGGTGCATCTGTGGCGGGGGCCAGCCTATCTCGCTGGACCCGGCGGTGCGGCAGTTGCGGGCGTCCGTCCTTTACAGGGAGGACGAGCGTAAGCCCATCCGTAAGTCCCATGAAAATGTGGAGGTCCGGCGACTTTACGATACGTTCCTCGGGCAGCCGGGGAGTGAACTCGCCCACCGTCTCCTGCATACCGCCTACGGCCCCGATGCGGCCAGGCTCGCGCGCGAGGATCGTGCCCATAGCGCAGCCTTCGGGCGGCAACCCATGTCGGCCGCGGGCGTATAAGCGTGTGAAGTGGCGTGACAGTACGTGGCAGTATACGTGGCAGTATTAGATAAGGGTGGCAACCAGGAGAGGAGATGGCCGTTATGAGCGCTACCATAGGAACCGCTGCATGCAAATGTAGCTGCGGAAGCAATGCAGGTAAATTGGTTGATGATAGATTTCCCAAGCTGGATGCGATTATAGCGAAGTATAAGGGGAAGCCCGGGGCCCTGATCCCCGTGCTGCACGAGGCCCAGCAAC
Organism: Bacillota bacterium; assembly: GCA_012839815.1. GTDB lineage: Bacteria > Bacillota > SHA-98 > Ch115 > JABLXJ01 > JABLXL01. Next base: position 10,652 of record DUMQ01000014.1, read on the forward strand.
TCTTCGGATGCCTGTCCGAGGATGTGCAGGATCGGGTGGCGAGCGGGCTCGGGATATCCCCGAGCGAGGTCTACGGGGTCTCGACATTCTACTCATTCTTCACCCTCAGGCCGAGGGGCAAGTGGAAGATCGGGGTATGCCTGGGCACAGCCTGTTATGTCCGGGGCGCGGCGGAGGTCGTTGAGGCCTTGAAAAAGGAACTCGATATCCCCGTCAACGGGACCACAAAAGATGGGCGATTCACGCTGGAAGTGGTAAGGTGCCTGGGCGCCTGCGGGCTCGCTCCTGTCATGATGATCGGGGACGACGTCCATGGCCGGGTCAGGCCCGAGCAGATCCCTGAGATCTTGAAGGAGTACAGGTAGAGGGAACATCACAAGGCAATATCACAAGACATCTCCGCCCCACGCGTAGAGGGAGGCTCTCATTCTATGGAGCCTCCCTCTTTTTTATGTTTCAACAAATTGAGTCTTAAATTGCAGGGCTTATATTGACCAAGGTGGCCTCTCATAGCCAAGATAATGCAGCTCTACCCCGTCGAAGGCTATGTTGTGACGAAGATTGGCGATAAGGTATATACAAATTTGGGACGCTCCCCGGGTATATCAATGAGGTCAATGGTGCCAACGGTGAGCCCCTTGAGTTCGGCCGGTCTTTCTGCTATGATTAAGGAAACATGAACGGGACAGGGGGTTTCTATATCATGGAATTAGCCGATAGGTTCGGACTCGAGGGGCTTACCTTTGACGATGTGCTCCTGGTTCCGGCGAAATCGGATGTCTTGCCGAGGGAAGTTGATACTTCTACTTATCTTACAAGAAATATAAAGCTCAACATCCCGCTCTTGAGTGCGGCAATGGACACGGTCACCGAGGCAAGGCTTGCCATCGCCATAGCGCGAGAGGGCGGCCTTGGTGTCATTCATAAGAATATGTCCATAGAAAAGCAGGCACTGGAGGTCGATAAGGTCAAGCGTTCGGAGCACGGCGTCATAGTAGACCCGATATTCCTTGGGCCGGACGATACCATCAGGGATGCCTTGAGGATTATGGAGCGCTACCGGATATCAGGGGTCCCGATAACGAAGAACGGTAAGCTTGTTGGAATCCTCACTAACAGGGACTTGAGGTTTGAAACCAATTACGATCAGCCCATCGAGAATGTCATGACAAAGGAGAACCTCATCACGGCCCCCGTTGGCACCACGATCGAGGAAGCCAAGGCTATCCTGCAAAAGCACAAGATCGAGAAGCTGCCTCTTGTTGACGAAGAGTTTAATCTGAAGGGCCTTATTACTATAAAGGATATTCTCAAAGCGAAGCAATACCCCAATGCAGCCAAGGATCCGAGGGGCAGGCTCAGGGTCGGGGCGGCGGTGGGCGTTACCGCTGATGTGCTGGAGCGTGCCGGGGCTCTAGTCGCGGCGGGTGTCGACCTGATCGTCGTGGACACGGCACATGGCCATTCCAGGGGCGTTATAGATACGGTGAAGAAGATCAAGGCAAATTTCAAGGGCATCGAGGTGGCTGCCGGCAACGTGGCCACCGCGGAGGGAACGCGGGACCTTATCGAGGCGGGTGCTGATTGCGTCAAGGTGGGCATCGGGCCGGGTTCCATATGTACCACGAGGGTTGTTGCGGGCATAGGCGTCCCGCAGATAACGGCTATAGCAAACTGCTGGGCGGAGGCCAGGAAGCACGGCATCCCCATCATAGCAGATGGTGGGATCAAATACTCGGGCGATATTACAAAGGCTATCGCGGCCGGGGCGGATGCCGTGATGATCGGGAACCTCCTGGCCGGGACAGAGGAGAGCCCGGGCGAGAGGATCATCTACAAGGGGAGGAGCTTTAAGGTTTACCGCGGGATGGGTTCAATCGGCGCTATGAAGGAGGGCTCGCGGGACCGGTATTTCCAGGAGAACGAGCAGAAACTCGTCCCCGAGGGGATCGAGGGACGCGTTCCCTATAAGGGGCCTGCGGCGGATACCATCTACCAGCTCGTGGGCGGGCTGAGGGCAGGCATGGGTTATTGCGGCACCCGGAACATCGAGGAATTAAAGACAAAGACCAGGTTCATACGGGTAACCGGCGCCGGCCTCAGGGAGAGCCATCCCCACGATGTTGTCATCACCAAAGAGGCTCCCAATTATAGCCTGTTTAATGAGGAAGTCGAGCGGGAGTAGGACTCACTAGTGGTAAATTTTTACACGGTAAATCCTTAATTAGTTGGCACAGCTGGGCAAGAAACCCTTCATTTATGGCGAATATATATAAAAGAGACCACCACCGTTATCGCCTACGTTCTGCCCAAGGTGGGTGATGATTGGGTTGTCTCTTGATGAACGGGTGGATAAACAGGAAGGGGTGTAAGCCAGATGATGGGTGGTAATGCCAGAGTCTACAGGATGGCCTTGCTGGGCGTGATGCTGTGCACCGTAATTGCCTTGTCTTCTATAGGGCTTGCGGACGAGCCGAAGGCCAAGCTTTTTATCAACCCGACGCCGGACCCGGGCTTCAACGTGCAGATGTGGGTTGACAGGGGGCAGGGCGCGACCTACTATCCCGGTGAGAATATCCGTATATCTTTTAAGAGCACGAGGTCTTGTTACGTTTACCTGCTGGATATCGATACTTCGGGCAACTATAAGTGGCTTTTGCCGAGCACATGGTGGGGTAACAACTACTTACCGGCTAACCAGGTAAGGACCCTCCCTGAAGGGCCATACAACCTCAAGGTTGAGGGGCCTCCGGGCACGGAGTGGTTGATCTTGTTTGCGTCGACGCAGCCGCTCGACATGCCTTACCTGGAGCAGTCCATCCGCTCCGGGCAGTTTGCTCCAAGGATCCAGGGGCAGGCTGAGATAATAACAAAGAATATAAGGGCCAAGATCCAGGTTATACCGGCCAGCGCCTGGGTGTCGACGTCCACATACTTTTATGTAGGGGGGCCGCCACAAGCCGGTCCCGTGGTGCCGCTTCCACCGCCGCCTCCACCGGTAGAGTTTGCGGCTATCAATATATGGAGTTACCCTTCGGGCGCCTTGGTCTTCCTCGACGGGGAGCAGAAGGGTTATACGCCGATCACGCTTAGAAATGTCCCGCTTGGCAACCACGAGGTAACGCTCATTAAGCCCGGGTATTATACCTACACGCGACGCATGAGCATAACCTACTCCGGGACTTTCTACATAAACACAAATATGCAGCGGATCAAGTAAGTTAAGATGCTATCCTCAAGCTGCGCACCTTTGTCTCGTTCCTGTAACCCTGCGGCTCCGCCCCGTGGCTGCGCCCGCCGGGCGGGACAAAGGTGCGCAGCCTCTCACACTACCAGCCTCTATCTGGTTCTCCATATCTCTTTAATTCTACATCTCCCTTTAGTTCTAATCCCTTTAGTTTTAAATTCCTGTGCTTTTATAATTCACATCCCTGTTTGGTCCTCCTTTACCCGTTTCGTCTCTTTGTTACTACCTTCCAAAAGGCTGGGTATCATAATATAATAGAAGATGGCGGATAAGTAGAATGGTGGATAAGCGGGTAAGGGCGCTTCCTTTTTCATCTATATATAATTTTAGGGTGGTGATCCGAGCGGTGGAGGTTGTGTATATCTCGGGTATCGGGGCTCATGTGGGTGAAGAAGTTGAGATCCGCGGGTGGCTTTATAACAAGAGGTCGAGCGGGAGCATACATTTTCTAATAATCCGGGACGGGACAGGCTTTTTGCAAGCCGTGGTGGCCAGAGAGGAGGTCCCGGTGGAGCTTTTTGAGACGCTTGGGGCGCTCCCCCAGGAGTCGTCTCTTACGGCGACGGGTGTCGTGCGCGAGGAGCGGCGCGCCCCGGGAGGCTTCGAGCTGGCTCTGAAGGATGCCAGGATCATACAGGTCGCAAGCGAGTATCCCATATCCCTTAAAGAGCATGGCGTCGACTTCCTTATGGATCACAGGCACCTGTGGATCAGGACTCCACGTCAGCACGCAATCTTGAGGATTCGAAGCGAAGTCGTTAAGGCGTGCAGGGATTTTCTCGATGAAAGGGGCTTTGTCCTCCTGGATGCCCCTATCCTGACGCCGGCGGCTTGCGAGGGGACCACCACCCTCTTTGAGACGGATTACTTTGATCGCAAGGCTTACCTGACCCAGAGCGGCCAGCTATACATGGAGGCCGGGGCGATGGCTTTTGGCAGGGTATATTGCTTCGGGCCGACGTTCAGGGCCGAGAAATCCAAGACGCGCCGGCACCTGATGGAGTTCTGGATGATCGAGCCTGAGATGGCATTCTACGACCTCGATGATAACATGAAGCTCCAGGAGGAGTTCGTTTCGTATATAGTACAGAGGGTTTTGTCGAAGCGCTCGAAGGAGCTCGTCGACGTTCTTAAGCGCGATGTTTCAAAGCTCCGGAACGTCGAGCCCCCGTTTCCCAGGATTTCGTATGATGAGGCCGTGCGCATCCTGAGGGAGAGTGGTGTGGACTTCCAGTGGGGCAACGATTTTGGCGGCGGCGATGAGACCATCCTCGCAGAGAGATTTGACAAGCCCGTGTTTGTACACAGGTATCCCGCGGCATGTAAGGCATTTTATATGAAGCCCGACCCGGATCGCCCCGAGGTGGTCCTGAGCGCCGACCTCCTCGCCCCGGAAGGCTATGGTGAGATAATAGGGGGCGGCCAGAGGATCGACGATCTCGAGTTGCTGGAGGCCAGGATAAAGGAGCACAAGCTGCCGGAGGAGGCTTACAGGTGGTATGCGGATATCCGGAGATATGGTTCCGTGCCCCACTCCGGTTTTGGTCTTGGCATTGAACGGACAGTCGCATGGATATGCGGTCTCGATCATGTGAGGGAGGCCATACCCTTCCCGAGGCTTTTGAACAGGATATACCCGTAATAAACCAATGACTTACCTCACTTAGCTCACAAAGGAGAGGAGCGCGGGTGGGATACGATGTTATCATAATCGGCGCGGGTCCCGCGGGGATATTCACAGCACTTGAGCTCGCGGCCAGGGATAAAACCAGGGTCATAATGCTTGAGAAAGGCTCCGACCTCGATGCCCGTTCGTGCCTCTCGCGCACCCGGAGGACGACGTGTCAGCGCTGTAAACCATGCAATATCGTGTGCGGTTGGGGTGGGGCCGGGGCATTCAGCGACGGCAAATTGACCCTCTCTTCTGAGGTCGGCGGTATTCTTGATTCCTACATCAAGCGGGCCGAACTCGAATCCCTTATCCGGCATGTGGACGATGTTTACTTGAAATTCGGCGCACCTGATAAAGTTTATGGGGTTGATGAGGATGCCATACGCGACCTGGAGCGCAAGGCCATACTTGCCGAGCTGAAACTGGTCCCGTCGAGGATCAGGCACCTCGGGACGGGCAGGACCAAGGAGGTCCTCGAGGGAATGAAAGGATACCTCGAAAACCGCGTCGACATCGCGTTACACAAGGAGGCTACCAGGATCATCTCCGAGGGCGGGCGCGTGACGGGGGTGGAGACGAACGACGGGGAGGCTATATATGGTAAATATGTTGTCGTCGCTCCGGGGCGGGAGGGCTCCGAGTGGCTCAGCCGGGAGGCGGCGAGGCTGGGTCTCAAAATGGCCGTAAACCCTGTAGATATCGGTGTGCGCGTGGAACTCCCGGCGGTTGTTGCCGAGCCGCTCACCGATGTCATATATGAATCGAAGCTGATATACCATTCAAAGTCGTTTGATGACAAGGTCCGGACCTTTTGCATGTGCCCATATGGCGAGGTGGTTATGGAGAGCAGCGATGGCTTGATAACGGTGAACGGCCACACCCACGCAGAGCACAAAACGGCGAATACAAATTTTGCCCTGCTCGTAAGCAAGACCTTTACAGAGCCATTCCGGGAGCCGATCAAATACGGGAAGTATGTGGCAGGACTCGCGAACCTGTTGAGCAGCGGGGTGATAGTCCAGAGGCTGGGCGACCTCGAGGCGGGGCGGCGCTCGACCTACGAGCGAATCGCGAAGGGGACTGTGAGGCCGACCCTTGAAGAGGCCACCCCGGGTGACCTCAGCCTGGTTTTCCCTTACAGACACCTTGTTAGCATAATGGAGATGCTCCGGGCCCTTGACCAGCTCGCACCGGGTATTTATGCCAGAAACACCCTTCTTTACGGTGTTGAGGTCAAATTCTACTCTTCGCGCCTCAACCTCAACAACGTCCTCGAGACGGAGATCAAGAACCTTTTCGCCATCGGGGACGGAGCAGGTGTGACGCGCGGCCTGATGCAGGCATCGGTGTCCGGCGTGATCGTGGCCCATGAAATCTTAAGGCGACTTGATAAGGAGCCGGCGTGAATCCTAAAGGGGGGCGAGAATCAATGCGTGCCGACCCGGGGCCAGTAGTTTCGAGAGTTGTTCTCAAGAGGGGCCGGGAAGGGCGGCTGAGGGCCGGGCACCTGTGGGTATACCGGGGAGAAGTCGCGAGCATCGAAGGGGTCGCGGAGGCGGGACCCGGGCCCGGGGATGTGGTCGATGTCCTGGACGCAAGGCGTAATTTTATCGGCCGCGGGTTCATAAGCCCCACGTCCAACATCCTCGTGCGAATTCTTACCAGGGATCCCGCGGAGGTCATAGATGAAGCCTTCTTCCGGAGACGGGTGGAGCGCGCCGTCGCCTACCGGCGGAGTATCGCGCCGGGAGTTGAGGCCTGCAGGATGGTTTTCGGCGAGGCCGATCTCCTCCCCGGCCTCATAGTCGATAAGTATGGCGACCTAGTTGTCCTGCAAACCCTGACCTGCGGGATGGACGCTCGAAAGGATGTCATAGTCGAGATTGTAAGGGGGCTCCTTGAGCCAAAGTGGATTTACGAGCGTAACGATGCCGCTTCGCGTAGTCTTGAGGGACTGCCCCCCAGGTGCGGATTTTTGGCGGGCCCGGGTCGCCGGGATGAAGGCCGGGATAAGGATACGACGGGTGGCCAGGGCATGGATGGCCGGGGCGCGGGCGGCCAGGACGTGAGGAGTGGCCCGGCGGGGATCCCGAGGGGGACCCTGTTTGAAATCGGTGAAAACGGGCTCAGATTCTTGATCGACGTGGGTATGGGCCAGAAGACTGGTAGCTTCCTCGACCAGAGGGAAAATCACGCTGCTATCAAGCCCTGGTGCCCTGGCGCGCGGGTTCTTGATGCCTTCTCGTACACAGGCGGGTTCGCAATCCATGCGGCGGCCTACGGTGCCGCGGAGGTCGTGGGTATCGATATCTCAGAGGCAGCCGTCGAGATGGCGAGGCGAAATGCAGAGCTAAACGGGGTGGGCGACAGGTGCACCTTCGTGGTGGCGAATGCCTTCGATGAGTTGCGCAGGTACGAGGTGGCGGGCGAGAGCTTCGACATGGTCATCCTCGATCCCCCGGCTTTCGCAAAAAATAAGCGCGCGGTTGAAGGCGCCTTCCGCGGGTACAAGGAGATCAACCTGCGCGCCATCAAGCTCCTTCGCGAAGGCGGGGTGCTCGTGAGCTGTTCCTGCTCTTATCACATGACCGAGGATCTTTTCATGACCATGATTTACGAGGCGGCCGCGGACGTGGGGAGGCAGCTCAGGGTCGTCGAGATGAGGACTCAGGCAAAGGACCATCCCGTGCTCCTCGCTGTTCCGGAAACGCGCTATCTGAAATGCGCAATTCTACAGGTCCTTTGAGCGAGCTATGAGCCGGAACTTAGACGGAGTCCGAGTTCAGCCCTTGGAACCCCTGGAGCTCTCGGGGTCGAGGCGCGGCCGGAAGGCTCATCACAAATAAGGCTCCCGGGCCGGGGCTGCGTTTAAGCTCTACGTTGCCACCGTGGGCCTGCGCTATGTGACGGGCTACAGTTAACCCAAGGCCGGTGCCATCTTTTTTTGTGGTGAAAAATGGCGTGAATATGCGGGTCATAAGGCTTCGTGGGACCCCGGGGCCCGAATCCTTGAATGCAATATGGATTTCCGCGCCTTCCTTATGTTTATTCGCGCCCCCTTTATCCCCCTTATGCTTATGGCTGTAGCTGTTTAGCGAGGTGGTGATGCTGAGCTCTCCTCCGTCTGGCATCGCCTGGAGGGCATTGACGACAAGGTTTAAAACGGCCTGCTTGATCCGGCGTGCATCGCACGGGATTTCAGGGATATCAGTGGCATAGGCTCTAGATATGGTTACGGCCTGCAAGGCCGCCTGCGCCTGGACCAGGAGTAACACCTCATCCACTATTTCGTGAAGATTTACTGGCTGGGGGACGCACCTTTGCTGGTCCGTCAAGAAAAGCACCTGAGAGAGCATATGATCAAGGCGGTCTATCTCCACGATGATTTTTTTGGCATATCGTTTGGCCATCTCCCTATCTGCCAGTCCAAGGTCTATTATCTGAGCCATACCTTTCATTGATGTAAGGGGACCCCGCAGCCTGTGGTTTACGCTTGTCGCTATCTGTCCCAGGGTCGTAACAAGGTCGGCTGCTATAAGGAATTCGATCATGCGTGATGAGGCCGCGACCCCCGCCTCAGGGCTTGCTGCGGACCCCGTGGAGGCATCTCCCCAAACGTATCCGGCATCCCTCACCTCTATCCCCCTCTCATGAATTTCCTCCAAAGGCCATGGCAGTTACGCAACCCGGGCTCTCCATCCTTTTCTCTCTATCCTTCCGGTATTCTCCCGGTATTTTCTTGGCTCCCTACCGCCTGCGCGCTTCACAAGCACAATCTAAACTGGGCCAATAAACCATTTTCTCCAGTTTTTCGCCGATTCCTGCCTGCCTTGGATCAATGAGCGAGAATATTTATGAGATTCTCATTTAGCGCCCTGTGAACTGGGAAGTTTGAGATAACAAAATGCCTTGATGTCAGGCGTCGGTATAATGCTTTCATTCGTTGCGATCAAGATGGGGTGGTCGAGGTGGAATCGATAACTACAAATTTCAAGATAACCCTCCCGCTCATGCGGCCCATCATGACCATCGCCCTTCTGATCAGGATGGTCGACCTTTTTCGTGTTTTTGACATCGTATATGTGATGACGCGGGGGGGGCCGGCGTTTTACACAGAACTGACGGCCACGTATATTTACCGGGTCGCGTTTAAATTCGGGAGGTTCGGCGCGGCATGCGCCCTGTCATATATCACCCTTGCGATTTCTATAGTCTTCGCCGTATACCTCTTCGGCAACCTGCGGCGGGCCGAGATCCAGCGCGGGTACAAGTAGATGCGAGCATAGTTGCAAGTATAGGGTGTAAACATAGGGTGAGGGCATGGGTGCAGGTATAGGTGCGGGTATAGGTACGGATATAGGTGAAAGCACTGAACGGTGCCCCGAGCCAGCGGAGCCTGGTGCGCAATGCGTGCAGGATGCGTAATGTAAGCATCATGTAAGCTTAGAACTTGGAAAGCTATTTTTTGGATTTTAGGAGATGCTATTAAAGGGGTGAGTTCGCTTGAATACCGGAAGGACGAGGACCTTGACAGGAGTATCTCGGGGCACTCAGGGCAGGCTTTTGACGGGGTTGCTTTTTTATGCAGCTCTCATAATTCTCCTCATGATCACCCTGTTTCCCATATACTGGGTGGTGAGTACATCCTTTAAGAGCCCGCTCGAGGTCTATGCCATGCCGCCACGCTGGTCCCCGGGCGGTCTGTATCTGCAGAACTATATCGCAGCCCTCAAGGGAACTCCGGTTGCTAGATACCTCCTCAACTCCCTGGTCGTGAGCCTCGTAGCCACGGGCGCGGCTGTGGCCCTCGGATCCCTGGCGGCGTATGCCTTTTCGCGTTACACGTTTCGCGGCAAGGATCGACTTTTCTTCTTGATACTTCTCCTTCGCATGATACCTACGATCGTAACCGCGCTCCCCCTTTACATCATCTATAGCAGGCTTGGCATTTCGGACACTTTGAAGTCAGGTGGGGCGAGATGTGTTCCCTCGCCACCATAATGCTCATTCCCATTCTAATCTTCATATTCCTGGTCCAGCGGCACCTCGTCAGAGGGCTCACCTTTGGAGCCATTAAGGGTTGACCGGCTGACTTCTCGTTCAAAAAGCTTCAGGAGGAATTCTCATGCGCGTAGTGTTTGAGAATGTGAGCAAGAGATTTGGGGCCGTTGAGGCTGTAAAGGACCTGAACCTCGAGGTTGAGAGCGGTGAATTCCTTATTCTCCTTGGTCCCTCGGGATGCGGGAAGACCACAACCCTCAGGATGGTAGCGGGCCTTGAGCGCCCCAACAGCGGGGTCATCAGGATAGGTGATAGGGTCGTAAACGACATCTCCCCCAGGGACAGGGATATCGCCATGGTGTTTCAAAACTATGCCCTTTATCCCCACATGAACGTCTTTGAGAATATAGCCTCGCCGCTGCGCGTGAAGAAGGTCCCAAATCATGAAGTGAGGGAGCGCGTCCTGAACGTGGCGTCTCTTCTCAGGATAGAGCACCTCCTGGATCGAAGGCCTTCACAGCTCAGCGGGGGGCAGGCCCAGCGTGTCGCGCTCGGGAGGGCCATAGTGCGCTCGCCTCGTGTATTCCTGCTCGACGAGCCCCTCAGCAACCTCGATGCCAAGCTGAGGGTTCAGATGAGGGCTGAACTCCAAAAGCTACACCGCAGGCTCGGCATCACGACCCTCTATGTCACGCACGACCAGGAGGAGGCCATGACGGTAGGCCAGAAGATAGCCGTCATGAACCACGGAGTCCTTCAGCAGGCGGGCACGCCGCTGGAGATTTACCGGAACCCCGCAAACAGGTTTGTCGCTGAGTTCATAGGCAGCCCCGCGATGAATATATTTATCGGACGAGTAACTACGGGCGATGGCGGGAGGCTCTGGGTGGACATGGAGGATTTCAAGCTTCCCCTGCCCGGGCCGCTTGCCAGGGCGCTCGAGGAGAGGAGGGGACGGAGCACAGATGTGATCGTCGGGGTACGGCCAGAAGATATACGTGCCTCATGTGTGCCGCCGTCGCCGCTCCCCGATGGAAGCCTGCCATGGCATATCGCAGGCAGGGTTGATGTGGTGGAAACTATCGGGCGCGAGCTACATATATCAGTTGCCGCAGGAGAGAGCGAGATAACGGTTGTAGCCCCGATTGCCGAAGAGCTGAGAGTCGAGGGCGAGGCGTTTCTCACTTTCCCCGAGACCAGGATATACCTGTTTGATGTCGAAACAGAAAAGAGGATTTATCCAGCGCTGTAAATACCTTCGATATAAGGCCGCCTGGCGGAGAGATGCGAGACGCCCCGGCCACTGTGCGGCACTGGTAGCTGTCACCTGCGAAAGGTCCGGGTATTTTTGCGCACCAACTTAGGGTTGGGCAGCATGCAAAATTCTTTCAGGTAGAAGCCGGTAATTAAAGTAAAGGTAGGGGAGGGGAGGCACGATGACTCACAGGGAGAGGGTGCTGGCAACCTTGAATCATGAGGAGCCCGACAGGGTGGCTATAGACTTCGGGGGAATGCGGTCCACGGGGATTCACGCCATAGCCTATAACCAGCTCAAGAAGCACCTCAGGCTCTCGGGCGGGAGGACGAGGGTCTACGATATAATGCAGCAGCTTGCCGAACCGGAGAAGGAGGTGCTCGATATACTGGGGGGCGACGTTGTCCAGCTCCACCGGTATGAGCCTAGCTTCGGGGTGAATATACGGGGCTGGAAGAAGGGGACCCTGCCCGATGGCTCGGAGTGCGAATACCCGCTGGACCTCGACCCCGTGATCGCTGAGGACGGCAGCAAATTGATCGTGCAGGATGGCACCGTGGTCGCGAGGATGCCGAAGGATGGCTTCTGGTATGATTTTGCCTATTTCCCGCTGGCGGACGCAGAGAGCTATAAAGATATCGATAAATACGAATTCCCGGATATAACCGGGGAGGAACTCGAGTTCCTGAGGGAGGAGGCGGAGCAGCTCAAGGCCACCATGGGGGAGTATGCCGTGCTCGGCGCCTTCGGTGGGAATATATTCGAGAACGGGATGTTTACATTTGGAATAGAGAAATTCTTGACCGAGATTGCGATAAACCCGAAGCTCGTAGAGTATTTCCTCGACCGCATGGCTGATAAGCACGTGGAGAACCTCAAGAAGTACATGGATGCCGTGGGGGACTATATCGACATCATCCAGATGGGTGACGACCTCGGCACCCAAAACGGCCTCTATATTTCCCGGGAAATGTACAGGAAACTCATAAAGCCCTACCAGGCGCGGGTGTATGAGGCGGCGCATAAGCTGAACCCGAGGGTCAAGGTTTTCCTGCATTCATGCGGGAGTATATACGATTTGATCCCCGATCTCATCGAAATCGGGGTGGATGTGCTGAATCCCGTCCAGACCACGGCCGCCAAGATGGACCCTGCCACGTTAAAGAGGGAGTTTGGCAGGGATATAGTCTTCTGGGGAGGCGGGGTTGATACGCAGACCGTGATGCTGTTCGGGACGCCCGATGAGGTGAGGAAACAGGTCAAGGAGAGGCTATCTATATTCGCGCCTGGCGGCGGCTACGTCTTTAACCAGGTCCATAACATCCAGCCCGGAGTGCCGCCGGAGAACATCGTCGCGGCCTACATGGCGGCGCAGGGGCGTTGAGACGCTAGGCAGGCGTGCCTCGTGGAAGGCCACGTAATCGTCACGTGGCGGGCGAGGAGGGGCGCGCCACGTGAGGCAGGTCTAAAGGGGTGAGGCCTATGCGCCAACTTAGCGCAGGAGAAGTTCTGTCAGGGCCCGGCGGTACGCCCCCTCGGAGTGCATTACCCTGGCGAGCCAGGCGGCGCGGCGCGGGTCGCGCCGGAGGAGACGGGAGAACAGGCCGCCCTTGTTAAAAAATACGGCGGTGAGAATGAGGGAACGTCGAAGCTCGGGCAGGAGGGCGCCATAGCACCTCCTGGTATACTCATACGCTATGGGGTGCCAGGCGGGCGCGCGACCACCCCGGCCGGCTGGCCTGTAGCCGGTGAAATCCCCGCAGAGGAAATCCGTTATAGTCTCCGCGGCTATCTTCGCGCTTCTTACCGCGTTGAACATGCCCTCACCCGTGAAGGGGTCCACAAGACCTGCAGCATCGCCGATGAGCAGGACCTGGCCACACGCTATCGGGCGCCTGAAGCCGCCGGCCGGCACGAGATATTCCTTCGGCCCTCCCGGTTTAGTGGCCGAAATCGTTTGGATTTCCCAGCCCTTTACGCGGGCCAGGTTATTAAGGAAGGCTGAGAACGCTGGATGAGGCTCGCTTTGAGAAGATGGCCCATCCGAGTCTATAAATATCCGCCGGGTGAAGGCCGCGTAGCCGATGCCTACATTGACATGGTCGCCATGCGGGAAAAGCCAGCCCGACCCAAAGGGTATAGGGGGAAAATATATCTCGGCGACGTTTGTTACCGGAATCGCGCGATTAGCCGCAAGATTAACGGGGATATCCATGCTCCATGTCCGGGCCAACTCCCACCACCGGAAGCGGAGCCGTATCCCGGCCAGCCGTGCCGTGGCACCAGATACCCCGTCAGCGCCGACAATGACCCTTGCTTCGAATCTCCCCTTTGATGTATCGAGCCAGAGTGCCGGCAGCCCCCCGTATGTATCGCGAGCAGCGGAAGGGCCGACGCCCACGAGCCGGCAGGCATCGATGAGCCGGGCGCCCGCATTGCGTGCGGCCTCGGTCAAAAACCAATCAAACGCCCGCCGCCTCACGGTGATCCCGAGCCTCGGGCGCCCGGGCAGGGAGATGCCTGCCTCGCATGCAGGCTCCATGCACACAGGCTCCATGTTAGGCCCAAATGCCCTTAAGCCATATATTTCGGCCTCGACCAGGTCTTGCGGGACTCCCAGGCCTTCCTGTTCCAGCACCGATAGCGTCTTCGCGCTCACCACTCCGGCGCATGGCTTGTCCCTCGGCAGCTTTTTTGCGTCGATGAGCAGGACTTTGAGTCCGCGAGCGGCAAGGATGCGCGCCGCGGTGGACCCGGCCGGCCCTGCCCCGACGACAGCGACATCATAGATTCTGGTGATGAAATCGATCAGTCCTTTCCCCACGGGCACCCGCCGCTCGCCCGCTTGCAGCCGCCTGCGCACCCGTAGCACTTCATGATTTCGGAGTCCCTGCCCGCTATGGCCTTGTTCGCCCATTCCGGGTCGGCAAGCATACCACGCCCTACGGCGACCATATCCGCGATCCCACGGGCTAGGATGGCCTTTGCGGTGGCAGGCTCCACGATGCGGCCTACGGCGATCACCGGGACGTTGACTGATTCGCGGACCGGTGCCGCAAGACTCACGAGGCAATCAAACGGATAACCCTCCGGCAGGTCCGGAATGGAGTCGCCGGGTAGACCCCTCGAGACATTGATAAGGTCCACGCCTTCCTTCTCGAGCGCCTGCGCTACCTCCCGGCCCTCCTCGCGCGTAAGCCCTCCCTCTATGAAATCCACCGCGCCCAACCGGTAACCGATGATGAAATCCGGCCCTACACGCCCCCGCACTTCGCGGATGATTTCAATCGCGAGCCGCATCCGGTTTTCGAGGCTTCCCCCGTATTCATCCGATCTTCTATTGCTTATGGGAGACATAAACTGGGTTATGAGGAAGCCGTGGGCGCCATGTATTTCCACGCCATCAAACCCCGCGGCCTCCGCGCGGGCGGCGGCGAGGCCAAAAGCCCTGATGATTGCGCGAATCTCAGGCTGCGAAAGGGCCCGCGGGGGCTCGTCATCACTGCTCAGGCCCGGCACGGCGACCGCCGAAGGCGCTACAGGTAGCTCGCCTATAGCATCGCGACTGGTGTTGGCACCGGCATGGTTCAACTGGATAAGGACCCTGGCCCCTGCTTTACGGCATGCAAGAGCTATCCGCCTGAGGCCGGGAATCTGCTCGTCATCCCAGATGCCAAGCTGAGACTTGGCCAGCTTCCCGTTGGGCATGACTGCGGTCGCTTCCACGATTATAAGCCCGGCACCACCTCTCGCCCGGCGGGCGTAGTGCTCGACAAAGCGGTCTGTCGCCTTGCCGGACTCATCGGCCCATCCGAATCTAACCATGGGGGGCATTACTATGCGATTGCGAATCTGGGTCCCCTTTATTGTTAGTGGGGTATCAAGCTGTGGAACACCAATCATACTTACCCTCCTAAGCTCCTGCTTTAACTTCTCTTCTCTATCTCTTTCTTCTGTTTCTTCCTCTCCTTAGCCAGGGCGTCATCGAGGGGGAGATTCTCTATCTCCTCCTCATACTTGTACCTTAATACCTTGTAGAAGATATCGTCCCTCATCCCGCGATACCTCAGGCTCGTGCTCCCCTCGGCTATTGAGTCCCCCTTGACCAGCATCTGGAGCTTCCCCTCGTCCTGCCGGTCAGTGTAATCGAGTTCGAGGTTCTCTATGATCTCCCGCCTGGTGTTCTGAGGCTATAGTTCAAGACAGCCTCGAGACCCTCCTCCTCTGTGAGGTTCCCGAGCTCCATCTGGACAAACCTGCCCGGTAGCTGCATGTGGATGGCGTCATATGGCCTATGCCGGGCCCCGCAAGCCTGGGACAGACCGTCAGAAGGCCGCAGTGACCCGGCATGAAGCTGGGATTGAATACCATATTTATTCTACCTTACCATTTTATCTTCTGCAAGCCCTAATTATACCTGAGTCCCAATTATAACCGGCGCCCGGCTTTATCGAATACTTTCAGGTAGAATATCCGGAAATAAGATTACCCCAGCAATGAGTATACTCCCTCCATGCCCTTAATTGCGGCCCTTGATTGCGCCGCCTTTCTAAGTTAGTGGTGCATAGCAGAGAGGCCTACCCCCCTGGCCGCGTCCGCCGGCAACTTCCTTATATCCGGCGAGGTGCCAGCAGAGATTGCCGTCGGAGTAAAATCATGGTATCATAAATCCTAGGAGAATCAATCCTTGACCAGAAGGATTCTCGAAAACATGACCTTATATACGTTAGATTAGAAGGGGCAAGTTTGCAGGATAGCTAAGTGTAAGTTCGAAGATTATTGACGTTTTTCCAGGACTTACGGTGCTTGCGTGACGGGGCCTTTTGAAATTTGGCAGGGCCCTCACGCCAAATTTCAACGGAGGCGCGCCGCAAGCGCGCCGTCCCCGGAACGCAACACCGTAAGTCCTGGGACGTGCTGGTAAACTGGCACAAATCAAGGAACCTACACTTAGACCCCATGCCGCATACGCGGCACCAACAGAGGATGAAAACGGCTTTAGCTGGGGTGATATTCATTTTCGGGGTAGCATGGAATAGCATCATAAGACCTGATAATGGAGACTTGATAATGACCTCATGGGCATGGGACCCGATGATGGATGAAATAGCGGTCATAAGACCTGATATAGGTCATAAGAATCATAAGACTTGATATAAGAGTAAAAGCAGATAAGGCAGCGGGGGTTTCACTATGGGCTTTTCCTTCTCACAATTTCACCCGGCAATAGCAACCTGGTTCCGGGAGACCTTCAGCGAGCCGAGCCCGCCCCAGGCCAGGGGGTGGCCAGCCATTGCTGCGGGCAAGAACGTTCTTCTCCTTGCCCCCACCGGCTCGGGCAAGACGCTGGCGGCCTTTCTCCAGTGCCTGGACTGGCTCTATAAGCGAATCGAGGCGGGGGATGATATCAATAGCGGTGTCCAGGTTCTCTATATATCCCCTCTCAAGGCCTTGAATAACGATATATACCGCAACCTCGAGGTCCCGATTGACGGCATCAAGCGCACGGCAGAGCGTATGGGCCTGCAGCTACCCCGTCTTACCTCCGCGATCCGGACCGGGGATACCCCCGCAAGGGCGCGCCAGGCGATGCTGAACCACCCGCCGCATATCCTCATCACCACCCCTGAGTCCCTCTTTTTGATGCTGTGCTCAAAAGCGCGCGAGATATTGAGGACCGTCAGATTCGTTATCGTGGACGAGATCCACTCGCTTTTCCCCACGAAGCGCGGGGCGCACCTTGCGATCAGCCTGGAGTATCTCGGGGAATTAACGGGGCACCCCTTCCAGCGGATCGGGCTATCGGCTACTCAGAGGCCCCTCGAAGAGGTGGCAGCGTTTCTAGGTGGGGGCACTACAGGCGGCGCTATAGGCGAGAGTGGTGGTAGTAGCGGTAGTAGCGACCGTGGCGGCGGTGGTAGTATTGGCGATGCTAGTATTGGCGATAGTTGCGGCGGTTGCAGTGTTGGCGAGAGTAATATTGACGGTACAAGATGGATCCCTCGCCCGGTCGAGATTATCGATACGGGCCAGCGGAAGGAGCTGGACCTGCTGGTGCAGGTACCCGTAAATGACCTGCGGGAGCTGCCCGAGAAGACGGTCTGGCCGGAAATCTACCGGTACCTGCTGGGCCTGGTCCTCGAGCACCGTTCGACCATTATCTTCGTTAATAACAGGCGGGTTGCGGAGCGGGTGGCAGCCAACCTGAATGATCTCGCCCGCATGCGGGACATGCGTATGCGGGACGCCGGGTTTGGGACTGGTGTCCCCGATATCGCCAGGGTTCATCACGGGAGCATGTCACGGGAACAGAGACTGGAGGTTGAGGAACTCCTGAAAGAGGGTAAGCTACGCTGTCTCGTGGCCACATCCTCCATGGAACTCGGGATCGATGTCGGTTCCATAGACCTGGTTATCCAGGTGGAATCCCCGCACGAGGTGGCGCGCGGTCTCCAGCGGGTGGGGCGGGCTGGTCATCTTGTGGGGCTTCCCAGTAAGGGGCGGATTGTCGTCAAGACGCGCATGGACCTCCTGGAGGCGGCGGTCATAGCCCGTGAGATGGAGGCTGGTCGCATCGAACGAAGCCGTGCTCCCATGAACTGCCTTGACGTGCTTGCGCAGCAAATCGTGGGATTGGCTGTCGACTGCGCGATGCCGGTGGATGACCTGTTCCGCCTTGTGAGGCGGGCATATAATTACCGGCATCTCCGGCGGGAGGACTTTGAGGCCGTCCTGGCTGCGCTCTCGGGACAGTTCGGGGCGGATGAACTCATAGACCTCAGGCCGAGGATCTTTTGGGACAGGGTTAATGGCCTCGTGCGGGCGAGCGAGACCGGGAAACGCCTGGTGTATACGAATGGGGGAACCATCCCTGATAGGGGGTATTTCGGTGTTTATACGGCTGGTTCACCGGTGCGCCTGGGCGAGCTCGATGAGGAATTCGTGTATGAACGCCGTATAGGGGACCGGTTCGTCCTGGGGACGAACACCTGGGAGATAGAGGAAATCAGGCAGGATCGGGTTATAGTAGCCCCGGCCCGGGGCGCGCCGACTGTAATCCCCTTCTGGAGGGGTGAGGGGTTCGGGCGGCCCTATGAACTCGGGTGCACGCTGGGCCGTTTTCTCGAAGAAATCGCGGCGCGACTGGATGAACCTGACCTCCCAGGGTGGCTCAGGCGCGAGTGCCTGTTGGATGAAGCCGCTGCCCGGAACCTGCGGGATTACCTCCTGGCGCAGCACAAAGCAACAGGGGTCCTGCCGTCGAGCCGGTCCATGGTCGTGGAGGAGTTCCGTGACGAGCTGGGGGAGTGGCGCGTGGTGATTCATTCGCCGTTTGGCCAGCGCGTCAATGGGCCTCTCGCGATGCTGCTCACGGCCGCATTGCGGGAGACGCATGGAATCGAGGTTGAATCTGTGCGGACCGACGACGGCATCCTGTTTCTGTGTCCTGCGGCCCCCGAGCCTCCTTTCATCGATCCCGCATCCCTGGCGTCCCTTGATCTGGATGACCTTGAGAGGAGGCTCGCGGGGTTGGTGAGGACGACCCCGCTTTTCGGTATGATATTCCGGCACGCCGCCGCGCGGGCGCTCATGTTGCCGCGCGGCCCCTATGGGCGGAAGAGGACGCCGCTATGGCTATCGAGGCTCAAGGCTGCCGACCTGCTGCAGGTGGTTGATCGCTACCCGTCTTTCCCGGTCGTTATGGAGGCCTACAGGGAGATATTGAGTGAAGTCTTTGATATTGAGGGATTGCGTGAAGTAATCCTGGGCCTGCGCACCGGTGCCATCCAGGTGCACCGTTGCCGCCGGTCCACGCCATCGCCCTTCGCCCGGCCCCTGGTCTTTGGGCTCGTAGCGGCCTATATGTATGAGGCTGATCTACCCAAGGGGGAGCGGAGGCTGCATGCCCTTACTATGGACCCGGGTGCGCTCAAGAGCTTGCTGGGAGGGGCCGGGCGGGATCAATTGCGCCAGTTGCTCGACCCGAAGGTGGTTCGCGAGGTCGTCGATGCGGCCCGCAGATTTCGCCGATTTCGAAGTCCTGATGAACTGCATGCATGGCTTCTGAAGGCTGGAGAATGGGTGGAGGATGATAGGCCGCCTGGTGCCGGTGCCGGTGATGATTTGAATACCAACGATGGTGCATGCGCTAATGATAACATAGATGTCAGTAATGATGAGAAGCTTCGTGGCTTTTTGACCCAGCTTAGGGCCGCGGGGCGGGCGGTACATGTAACATGGACCGTTCCACGGGTGGATAGGACGGCGGAGTGGGGATCGGGCACGGGCAGAGGGTTCGCTACGGTGAAGCGGCAGGCCTGGATCGCCGCTGAGAACTTGCCGGAATACCGCGCCGCGCTCGGGGACCGGCTAATCGATGACGGGTACCCTCATGCCGGCGTTATGGAGGGCGGGGGGATTATAGAGGGTGGTAACGTTACGGCGGGCGGCGGGGGTGAGACACAGGATGGCGCCGAGATCAGTGCGGAGGAGGCAAGAGATAAGCTTATACGCCGTTTCGCGCGGGCTCGCGGCCCGTTTGGGATTGCAGATGTCGCGAATTTCTACGGGTTTTCCGAGGAAGAGGTCATGACATCCATCTCCAGGCTGGAGTCGGCCGGATTCCTCCGGAGCGGGGAGTTTCTCCCCGGTGGGACGGGCCTCGAATGGTGTGATGCCGGTCTATTGCAGCAGATCTACCGGCGCAGTCTTGCAAAGGCGCGGCGGGAGGTGGCGCCGCGCGATCCTGAGGATTATTGCGCCTTCCTCGCCCGCTGGCACGGTATCGGCGCCCCTGGGGCCGGCGCGGAGGGACTCAGCCGGGCTCTCGAACGGCTTGCGGGGGTGTTCTTGCCTGCCCGCCTGTGGGAGGGTGGCATCCTGCAGGCGCGGGTGCGCGGGTATGAGCCGGGGCTCCTGGATCAGTTGATCGGGAGCGGCTTTTTCACGTGGTTCGGGCGGGGGAACGGGGAAGAGATAGAGATTGCCATCTGCCCGGCTGGCGAGTTCCCTGAGAGCATCCCCGGTGCGACTCGTGCGGTAGCTAATACTAACGCTGGTGCTAGTACTGGTGCCAGTGCTGGTGCTAATGCTAGTGCTGATGCTGGTACTGATGCTGGTGCTGGCGCCGGTGCCATGCCCGGCGGGTCTATGGTCGATTTGGCTGGCATCCCCTCGCGGGTCATGAACGCGCACGCGGAGATAATCAACCTCTTGCGGGAGAAGGGCGCGCTTTTCCTGCCGCAGATCTGGCAACAGACGGGGCTATCCGTTGATGAGATTCTCCTCGCCCTGGAGGAGATGGTGCGCCGCGGGGAGGTCACAAATGATACGTTTGGCGCCGTGCGGAGCATCCTTGCGACGGGTACCAGGTTGGGCAATCACAATGCAGGCCCGGGTCACGGTGCGGTCCGGGTAGGTTCAGGCCCGGGGCCGGGTATCGTAAACCGTTCCGTTGCAAGCCATCCCAGGTTGAATCATTTCATGTTAAATCAGATGGGGAGATGGTCCCTCATTGAATGGCCACGGGCCCGGGCCGGGGGAGATCACCTGGCCGAGCATCAGCTTGCAGATCGCCTGGCGCGGGTGTGTGAGCGCCTCCTGGCGCGCTACGGCATTGTCAGCAGGGAGGTGGCGTCCCTGGAGGGATTTACATGGGGACCGCTCAACGAGATCCTTGCAAATTGGGAGATGGCTGGCAAGGTGCGCAGGGGATACTTCGTTCGCGGCCTGTCCGGGGTCCAATACGCGACCACCGAGGCGGTAGACGGCCTTCGCCTGCCACGGGATGCGGGGTTGCCCAGATTCTGGGGGCTCGTGGTAGGCGATCCGGCAAACCCGTGGGGAAAACTATTTCCATGGCCTGTTCTTAATCTTGCTTCACCCCATCCAGGTCCCGCGACAGCGTATCTCGATGCCGGGCTACACCTTGCCCGGTTTACGCTGCCGGTCCTGCCGTCGGTCGTCGTGCTCAAGGAGGGCACCCCGGTCATCATCGCGGGGGGTAGAAAGGTAAGGGTCGTATCACTCAAGCCCCTTGATGAGGCTGGCGATTTGACATATGCCCTGAGAGAGCTCACCAGGGTCCTTGGTTGGATTCACTACCCCGGGGAACGCGGTAATCGCATCGAGGTGGCCGAATGGAATGGGAGGCCAGTTACCGATACAGAAGCCGGTGAAATCCTGGCTGAGTTCGGCTTTGAACGCGGGCCCAGGACGATGATCAAATGGGATGGAACAGGATAGATAATAGATAGATACAAAGATGGTTCAGGTTCAGGTCATGCGGGCGGGTCATGATTCGGGTCATGCGGGTCATGATCGAGTGATGCTTATGCTCGAGTCATGCTTGAGTTATGTTCGAGTTATGCTCATGCTCTAGTCATGCTCATGATCGAATCATGCTCGTGATCAAATCTTGCGGGCGAGGTGGTGAGCGAGGTGGTAAGGTGGTAAGCAGGTTGCCACCTTTACGGCTCAGGGTGGTAAGATTCTTACCACCATCATCGATGGGTCACGGTTGGGTGGTAAGCAAGTTACCAGGATAGACGTCGAGGTGATAAATAACTTGCCATCTCATCGGGCTAAGTGGCAAGATACTTTCCAGTGCAGCGAGCAGGTGGTAACTAACTTGCCAGCCTGGCGCGCAGAGTGGTAAGATACTTGCC
>DUMQ01000154.1 GCA_012839815.1 Bacillota bacterium
CTGACGTTTTTCCATGGGTTGCCAGTGTTGCGTTCCGGGGACGGCGCGCTTGCGGCGCGCCTCCGTTGAAATTTGGCGCGAGGGCCTTGCCAAATTTCAAGAGGCCCCGTCACGCAAGCACCGGCAACCCATGGGACGTGCTCGTAGACTGGCACAAATTAAGGAACCTACACTTAGGCGCATGGAGTGGCAAGAGTCTTACCACCCTGAGGCTGCGATCCGGGCAGGAAGGCTGACAGGCACGCAGGCAGGCTGGCTGGTTGGCTTGCAGGAACGTCCCCATCAGACAGGTCATAGGACCATGGCTAGCCATAGGGCTATAATTGCTGGATGTAAGCAGCCCTGTAGACCACAATTCTTACATGCACCCTCTGGGGAAATTTTTCTTGACATGTCAGATTTACGTGCTATAATTGGAGATAAACTAGAGTTGAACCAGGTTGGGGTAGTAGCGAGATCTATATCCAGTCGCGGTTCGATATTCGATTTATATATAACGTTAATATATAACGCTCCTGCCAACGGCCAGGCGGGTAAGTAGATGTGGGCAACGACGTCCACTTCACCGGAGCGATGATGCTTCGTTGAAGTGGGCGTCTTTTATTTTACTCTCTATTTCGGTTTTACGTTTATTATCTCTATTTCACTTTCACTATTCTCGATTTCACTCTCTGGGGGGCAGGACCCACGATGAAGAAGGTCTTTGCAAGGCAAGAAGTTTGCATCGGGTGCAGGTTATGTGAAGTCCACTGTGTGGTTGCGCATTCCAAGAGCAGGGATATCATCAAGGCCTTTAAAAAGGAGCA
The DNA here is from genome assembly GCA_012839815.1 of Bacillota bacterium. GTDB lineage: Bacteria > Bacillota > SHA-98 > Ch115 > JABLXJ01 > JABLXL01. The sequence continues at coordinate 807 of DUMQ01000154.1, forward strand.
ACCGCGAGCCGTGGCTCGCATCAAGGTTGAGGAACGCGGTCCTGTGTCGTTTGGATTCCAATGCCGCCACTGTGAGGAGCCGGCGTGCGTTTATGCGTGCATTACCGGGGCGGCCCATATCGATGCTGATGGCGCCATCCGGATAGATGAACGTAAATGCATTGGATGCTGGACCTGCGTGCTGGCCTGCCCTTACGGCGCCATTATCCGCGATACGGCCCGGGGCTTGAGCTTGAAATGCGACCTGTGCCCTGGTGAGGAGATGCCGGCGTGCGTTGCTAACTGCCCAAACGAGGCTCTACTTTTCGCCGAGGAGTCCGAGGTGTCGAGGCTGGTACCGGCACCAGGATCATACAGTGCCCGAACCTCGAGGGCGGCACCCATGCCCGGGTTATCCGAGTCCATGCCTGGGTTATCCGAGCGCGCGAAGGCGGGCCCGGCTGTCGGGGTTCCAGCTATGGGGAATTGTCACTATAAGTATGCGATAATCGGGAATTCTGTGGCCGCTGTGGGTGCCATCGAGGCTATCCGGCAGGTCGACCCGGACGGATCCATGGCCGTTTTTTCAGAGGAGGCCACCCCTCCCTACTCGAGGCCGTTGATTTCACTCTACCTCACAGGGGAGCGCAAGGAAGAAGAGATTCTCTACAGGTCACCGGACTTCTACGAGAAGATGAGGGTAGATGCGTTCCTGGGTTGCCGTGTGGAGAAGATAGAGCCGGAATCGTCCAGGCTCCTGGTCCTGCCGGTTGAGGGCACTAGGGATCCCAACCTGGGATTCTACGGATCCCACCTTCCTCCTGAGGGGAACATGGGCATAAACGGGAATGTGGGTGTAGGCGGCGGGGGCCCGGATGCCGACGTGGATGCGGGTGCGGCTGGCGGCAGGGGCGCAGATACGGCCAGCGAGTCGGGTGTAAATACGACCGACGGGTGGTGGGTATCTTACGATCGACTGCTGATCGCCACGGGAGGCAAACCATTTATCCCTCCGGTGCCCGGGGCAGATGCTGGTCTCGAAAACGTCTTCACCTTTACTACCCTCGAGGATGCGCGAAAAATTAGGGCAGGACTCCATACCATCGCCGCGGCCGGCGGCAGGCCCGGAACCAGGCCCAGACCCAGAGCCCTGGTGATCGGCGGGGGACTGATCGGCCTCCAGGCGGCGGAAGCCCTTGTGAGGCTGGGCGCGCGCGTAACGGTGATCGAGCTCATGGATAGGCTTCTAGCTCCCGCCCTGGATGCGGCAGGATCATCCATGGTGGAGTCCATCTTTAAAGATCATGGTGTTGAGATCATCAAAGGCGCATCCGCCAGGGAAATCCGTGAAACGGCCAGCCGGAGGGCGGGATCGGTTATCATTACATACAAGAAGGCGGCAGCCAACCAGGTAGATGCTGGCCAGGCAGGCGCCAGCCAGCTAGATGCCGGCCACGCGGGCGTTGGTCGCCAGGTGATGGTCGGGGAGGTAGGGACGGGGGTGGGTCGGCCCGTCACAGGTCGGGTCGGCACAGCTCAAGCTGGCACAGGGCAGACCGCGACACGGCAGTCTGGCACGGAGGCGGGTCCCGCGCACGGTCGTAGGTACGAACATGAACATGAACATAAACATGGGCATGAGCATGAGCATGAACATGAGCATGAGTATGGGCATGAGCAGGAGCTCGAGCTTGAATGCGATCTAGTCGTTATCGCTACCGGCGTGGTCCCGCGCAAGGAACTTGCGGTGGCTGCCGGGCTTGCAGTGAATAAGGGAATCCTTGTTGGACATCACATGGAGACCAGTATCTCGGGCATTTTTGCCGCGGGCGACGTGGCCGAGGGCCCCGACCTCCTTCTGGGCGGGCGCCGGCCGATTCCCATATGGCCAAACGCATACCTCCAGGGACGGACTGCGGGATTTAACATGGCCGGGCGCGGGGATGTGACCATGTCGGGATTTGCCATGAATGCGGCCCATTTCTTTGGGTTCTCGATCATCTCCGCGGGTATCTTCGACCCGCCGGCGATATCGACGCTGGCAGCAGCAACATCGTCGTCGGCGGCACCGGCGACCCCGACCTGGGGGGCCGCCACGGGCGCGAGCACAGAGCCGGGCCCCGCGTCATCGAATGGCGGGACGGCCTGCGACTGCGAGGCGAGGGGCTATGAGGTGCTCCAGGAATTCGGCAGGAAACCCAGGGGATGTCATGGAAATCGAGCGGGCGATGGCGATATGGGAAATGTTGGAGACGGAGGAAATAAAGAAGGGCTCTGCGAGGTTGCATCTTATAAGAAGATCGTTTTAAGAGACGGTGTGCCTGTTGGCCTGGTCATGGCGGGCCGGGCCATCGACCGGGCCGGAATCATCATTGGGTGCATCCTGCGGGGAATAAATATAGCTTCATTCAAGGGTGAACTTTTCAACGAGGCGAGCCTAATGGCGTTGCCGGCAGAGGTGCGGGATGAGCTTCTATTGACCGCAACTCCTATTTCAGGGGCCCGAACATCCGTGGGAACATCCGCGGGCGCATCCGGCGTCGAGCACCGGCAGCCGGCAGCTGGCAGCCGTGGCGGAAGCGAGGTGCGAGTAGGGTATGAAAGAGCTTGATAAAATCACCAATCCTTTCGGCGACGATAAAGTGATTGCCAATTGTGGTTTATTCGGCATGATGAGCACCAAAGGGAGAAGATTCTCAGGCCAGGATGCCATACTTGCCATGGCTAATATGCACGACCGCGGTAACGGCCTGGGGGGTGGCTTCGCCGCCTACGGCATTTACCCTGAATATGCGGATTGCTATGCGCTTCACGTTATGTATGAGAGCATGACGGGCAAGGAGCAAACCGAGCACTTCATGCGCACGACATTTGATGTCGTCCATAATGAGGAGATACCGCACAGGGATCCGGCGAATTCCGGAGTAGCACCTGCGCCCATTCTTTGGAGATATTTCGTCAGGGTCCCCAAGAATGTTCTAAAGGAGATAAGCATAAGCAGGCGGGGTCTGGATGGTGGTATCAAGAAAGAGAGTCCAAGAGACGGTATTAGGGACGATATAGACGATATAGACGATATTGGCCGCATTAAGGAGGCCATTGAGGATAATAGGGAAGATATTGAGGATGATTACGTTGTAAAGCAGGTAATGACCATCAATACAGGGATCGCTGACGCCTATGTCTTCTCGAGCGGCAAGAATATGGGGGTTTTCAAGGGCGTGGGTTACCCGGAGGATATTGGAAACTTTTTCTGCCTGGAGGAGTATAACGGGTACCTGTGGACGGCTCACGGGAGGTTCCCCACAAATACGCAGGCGTGGTGGGGCGGGGCACACCCGTTTTCGCTCCTGGACTGGACCGTGGTCCATAACGGCGAGATTTCGTCATACGGCACCAACCGGGCTTTCCTCGAGATGCATGGGTATTACTGCTGCATGCATACTGACACAGAGGTGATCGCCTATGCTGTCGATCTCCTGGCTAGGCGGCACCACCTGCCCATGGACATCGTGGCAAAGGTCCTGGCCCCCCCTCTGTGGGTATCCATCGACAGGATGCCCGAGCCCGAGCGACGGCTTCATACGGCCCTGCGCCTCACATACCCGGCCCTCCTCATGAACGGGCCATTTACGATAATCATTGCCCGCCAGGGCGAGATGATCGGCCTCAGGGACAGGATCCAGCTTCGCCCGCTGGTGGCCGGCATCAAGGATGACATGTTATACCTCTCATCCGAGGAGGCGCCTATAAGGGTGGTCTGTCCGGATCTCGACGAGACGTGGACCGTAAAGGGCGGCGAACCTATCATAGGCCGGCTCGGCGGGCGGGTGATAACCGGATTCGAGGGATTTCGGGGGGATTCTTATGAAGAGTTACCTTCTACCGCAGTTCGCGGTGCATCGGGACGATGATAGGTGCATCAGGTGCAAGGTTTGCGTCAGCCAGTGCAGCTTCGGCGTTCACGCCTATGACGACGAGGATGACGAGATTCGCTCAAACGAGGGCGCGTGCGTAGGATGCCAGCGTTGCGCGACGCTTTGTCCAACGGGGGCGCTTGTCATACGCCGGCACCCCCATGAATTCCGGCCAAACGCCAACTGGTCCGAGGAGATGCTCCTGGATGTCAAGCGAAAGGCCGAGACCGGAGCCGTCACCATCACCGGGATGGGGAATGATAAGCCGCACCGCGTATACTGGGACCACCTGCTCCTGAATGCGAGCCAGGTCACAAACCCGTCGATCGACCCGCTAAGGGAGCCTATGGAGCTCCGGACATTCCTCGGGCGCAAGCCTGACGGCCTACTATTCAAGGACGGGCGGCTCATAACCGATATACCTCCCCAGGTGATGATAGAGACGCCTATCATCTTCAGCGCCATGTCATATGGGGCCATAAGCTACCAGGCCCAGCTGGCCTTCATGCAGGCCGCGCAGGAGCTCGGGACCCTGTGCAATACGGGTGAGGGCGGGTGGCCCATGGATTTCCGCAGGTTCGGGCGAAACGTCATCGTCCAGTGCGCCTCGGGGAGGTTCGGCGTTGACCCGGATTACCTGAACCAGGCGGCGATCGTGGAGATCAAGATAGGCCAGGGTGCAAAACCCGGGATAGGCGGGCATCTCCCCGGCGAAAAGGTGACGGCCGCGGTAGCGGCGACGCGCATGATCCCGGAGGGCACGGATGCGCTCTCGCCGGCGCCCCAGCACGATATCTATTCCATCGAGGATCTCTCGATGCTCATCTACGCCCTCAAGGAGGCTACCAACTACGAGAAGCCAATCTCGGTCAAGATAGCCGCGGTGCACAATGCAGCAGCCATTGCTTCGGGCATGGTGCGCGCGGGCGCCGACATCATAGCGATTGACGGATTCCGGGGCGGCACCGGGGCCGCGCCCAGGGTCATCAGGGACAACGTCGGGATCCCGATAGAGCTTGCGCTCGCCGCCATTGATGAACGGCTGCGCAGGGAGGGCATACGCAACAGGGCATCGATCCTTGTAGCGGGAGGATTCAGGAATAGCGCCGATATAATCAAGGCGATAGCCCTCGGCGCAGATGCGGTCTATATAGGGACCGCCGCGCTGGTGGCGATGGGTTGCACGCTCTGCCAGCAGTGCAATACAGGTAAGTGCGCGTGGGGCATTACAGCCCAGGATCCTTACATCGCCAAGCGTCTCAACCCCGACATAGCGACCCGGCGGCTCGTAAACCTGGTGCGCGCCTGGACGCTGGAGATAAAGGAGATGTTGGGCGGCATGGGGATAAATTCCATCGAGAGCTTGCGAGGAAACAGGCTGCACCTGCGGGGCATAGGCCTGCAGGAATGGGAACTAGAAGTCTTGGGTGTGAAGGGGGCTGGCCAGTAGATGAGCGCTCAAGTCGAGGTTTTAGAGGTTTTGGCCGCGCCGGGAGCCGGGTGCGTCACCCTGGATGCACGGGGCAGGTCATACCGTGAGCTAAACAGGACCCTGAGGAGCCTCGCCACCAGGAGGGGTGTCTCCAGGATTTCAGTCACGAACGTCCTGGGACAGAGGTACATCGGGACTAACCTCAGGGGCGAAATCGAGGTCAGGCTGTACGGAACTCCCGGCAACGACCTGGGGGCCTTCATGGACGGGCCAGTGATATATGTCTACGGGAATGCGCAGGACGGCGTTGGAAACACCATGAATAGCGGGAAGATCGTCGTCTATGGGAATGCGGGAGATATCGCCGCTATGTCCATGAGGGGCGGCAAGATCTTCGTCAAGGGCAACGTCGGCTCGAGGAGCGCCATTCACATGAAGGAGTGTGGCGAGAAGAAACCGCTCCTCGTCGTCGGCGGAACCGCGCATGACTTTTTTGGTGAATATATGGCAGGTGGCACGGCGATACTGCTCGGGCTCAGCCTCGGCCCCGGGGAATATCACAAGGCGAATTTCATCGGGACGGGAATGCACGGGGGCGAGATTTTCATCCGGGGCAGGGTGGACCCTTCCCAGCTTGGGGCGGCGGTTAAGATTTCCGAGCCGGCGGGTGATGATATGCGCCGTATAGCGGATGCAGTGGGCGAGTTTGCGGAATTATTTGGTTATGATGCCGGCGAGATAATGCATGAAGAGTTCCTGAAGCTCTCTCCCAAATCTCTAAGGCCTTTTGCCGAGCTCTACCATGCGGGATCTAGGGACAGCCTCCAACTAGGTTAGTGCGCAGGAATACCCAGACCTTTCGCAGGTAACAGCTACCACTGCCGCACAGTGGCCGGGGTGTCTCGCATCCCTCCGCCCGGCGGACGCGGCTAAGTGTAGGTTCGAAGATTACTGACGTTTTTCCATGGGTTGCCGGTGCTTGCGTGACGGGGCCTTTTGAAATTTGGCAGGGCCCTCGCGCCAAATTTCAACGGAGGCGCGCCGCAAGCGCGCCGTCCCCGGAACGCAAGCACCGGGGACGGGCCGAAGACAGGCCCGAGGCAGGGGGAATCGGAGGTTATGTCAGGTTTCCTGACATAATTATTGACACTTAGCCTCGCGCAGGATATAATGGCAGCAGGCAACGCAATGTAAGGAAACATTACACACCACAAAGCATGAATCCTGCGTAAATCCTGCACGAGGGGAGGTGTTCCCGGGTGGGCACGCCGACGAGTACTCCCGTTTACCCGATAGGCGTTGTGAAGGATCTCGTAGATTTGACCGAACGTCAGATTCGCTATTACGACAAGATGGGGCTTGTCACCCCTAAGAGAACGCCTGGGGGCAAGCGCCTGTATTCGGCGAGGGACGTTGAGAGGCTTAGGCTGGTCAAGAGCTTCATCAACCGCGGCATGCGAGTGAATGAGATTAAAGAGGAACTCTCAAGGCGGGATAGGGGCGGCGACGCTGCTGCGGATCGAGACAGAACGCATGGAGCGGGGATGCGAGTGCCGGGTAGTGCCGAGGCTTACACAAGGCTTAAGTCCCTTTACCCTGTGTCGGATAGGGCGGAGCTCGAGAGGACGCTGGACAAGGTCCGAAAAGATTGAAGGACCAGTGGAGAGAAGAGAACCCGACTTCGAGGATTAGAGTTCGAAAGGATTAGAGAAAAAGGGAGAGAGGAACATGGAGAAGCTTACAAAGGAAGATGTACTGCGGAAGGCCAGAGAGCTAGACGTAAAATTTATTCACCTGCAATTTACCGATATTCTGGGGATTATAAAGAACGTTGCGATCCCCGTTGAGCAGCTCGAGGACGCGCTCGATGGCAAGCTCATGTTTGATGGCTCCTCGATCGAGGGCTTTGTGCGTATAGAGGAGTCGGATATGTACCTGCGCCCCGACCCATCAACCTTTACAATATTCCCCTGGAGCATTGGGAATGGCACGATAGCCCGCCTTATGTGCGATATCTATAATCCGGACGGGACGCCGTTTGAGGGGTGCCCGCGGGGCGCGCTGAAACGAGTTCTCGAAGAGGCCCGGGCCATGGGGTTCACCATGATGGCCGGTCCGGAGCCGGAGTTCTTCCTTTTCGATAAGAAGAACGGCTCCAAGCCCACCACTGAATCCGGGGACCAGGCGGGTTACTTCGACCTGGCGCCGGTGGACATGGGCGAGGACTGTCGCAAGGATATGGTGCTGACGCTGCAGCAGATGGGCTTCGAGATAGAAGCTTCCCACCACGAGGTAGCGCCTGCCCAGCACGAGATCGATTTCCGATACGCAGACGGGCTCAGCACCGCGGATAATATCGCGACATTCCGCTTCGTGGTCCGGACCGTGGCCCTGAAGCATGGCTTGCATGCCACCTTTATGCCCAAGCCCGTTTTCGGGATAAATGGGTCCGGGATGCACACCCACCAGTCCCTCTTCAGGGGCGAGGAGAACGCCTTCTACGATCCCAATGCAAAATACCAGTTGAGCGAGACGGCGCTCTACTATATTGGCGGCTTGATGAAACACGCCCGCGCCTTTACGGCCATCACAAACCCGCTCGTAAACTCCTATAAACGGCTTGTGCCCGGCTACGAGGCGCCGGTGTATATCGCGTGGTCGGAGCGCAACAGGAGCCCGCTCGTGAGGGTGCCTGCGGCCCGCGGGAAACAAACGCGTGTAGAGCTCCGGAACCCCGATCCCTCATGCAACCCGTATCTGGCGCTGGCTGTCATGCTCAAGTCGGGCCTTGACGGGATCAAGAACAAGATAATGCCGCCCGAACCGGTGAATAAGAACATCTACGCGTTGACACCCGAGGAACGTGCCGAGCTCGGGATAGAGAGCCTGCCCGGTAGCCTTGCCGAGGCGGTAGAGGAGCTCAAACGGGACGAGGTAATACAGGAGGCGCTCGGGAGCCATATCTTCAAGCGCTTTGTCGAGGCCAAGCAGATTGAGTGGGATATATATCGCACTCAGATTCATAGCTGGGAGATCGACCAGTACCTGATGGTCTTCTAAAGTTGCGAGTATCTTTCTTATACCCCCTTGCCACCCTCATATCCCTCTCCCTCATATTCCGGCAGGGGGGCTTTTTTTGCCCTTGTGGGAAGCGCCCTGCATGGGGTATAATTGGACTAATGTGCTGATGTGCGGTGCATGATCGATACGTGTGGCGAGGGTGCTTGCAGGGGGGAAGGAACGTGACGGGGACGCTCATCAACGTTGGGACGGTTATCGCCGGGACGGCCGTCGGTATGACATTGAAGGGCCGGATGCCTGAACGCATCGGAACTATCGTAATGCAGGGGGTTGGCCTGTTTACGCTTTTCCTGGGTTTTAACATGGCTCAGGAAGGCAAAAACCTGCTGGTTGTCCTGTTTAGCGTGGTTTTGGGCGCGATAATCGGGGAGGCCCTGGATCTCGAGGCAAGGCTTGACGCTCTCGGTAGGCACCTTGAGCGGAGATTCGCGGGCGGTGGTGGCGGGGGGAACTTTACAAAGGGTTTCGTCATGGCCAGCATCCTCTTTTGCGTGGGGCCGATGACCATAGTCGGGGCGATCGAGGATGGGTTGCGCGGCAACTACCAGATACTCTTGACCAAGGCTATAATGGACGGCTTCTCCTCTATCGCTTTTGGCTCGACGCTTGGGATCGGCGTGGGATTCTCAGCGCTGGTCATACTGGTTTACCAGGGCGCCATAACTCTGGCGGCCGCGTCGGCCCGGGCGTTTCTCAGCGACCCGGCTATCGCCGCAATGACGGGGGCCGGTGGTTTGATGATCATAGGCATAGGAATAAACCTCCTGGAGTTAAAAAAGGTCAGAGTGGGGAATATGCTTCCGGCCCTGGTCATCGCCGTGATCCTGGGTAGGATCTTCGGTTGAGGTTTCAGCTAGACCATAATAGAGTCGTCCGGTCGGCCGGGCCGCCAGGCAAGCACGGCGGCTGGACAAACTCGACCGATGTATGGCCGAGCGCAATCAGCGCAATCTATATTATTTTATAATAGCTTCGTATGATAGCCTCGTCTCGGTAGCCTTATAATCCGGTAGTCCTATCAAGCTTTGCTGCGCCGGATGATCAGGATGCACGTTTTCTTCTGCTTCTTTAGTATGGGGGTGAACAGGCGCTCCAGGAGCCCAAACATCTGATTTACCTCCTTCAGGTTTCTGGGTATCTATCTTCATCCCAAATACAAATATACTATCCCTGGGGATATCTGTATCGATCATGCGGATTTTACAGTCTAGTATTAGTATATATTTGATAGTTGATTTGTGTGCCTGAAACCGGAGTGGGTTTCGGGTTTATTGGGTTTTCAGAGATTCTAAGCAGATTCTGATCGGGCCTGGTCGGGTAGCGAGGTCGGGTAGATGCTAATCGGGCTAGATATTGGACACGTCGGGCTTGGTATCGGACCCGGCTGAATTTTGACCGGGATGGCTAGGGAGAGCGGTCGAATTCTGACCGGGTTAGCCGGGGAAACGGGTCGGAGCTTGACCAGTTCTGGGGGAGTCCGGGTTTAATTTTGACCCGGGGGTAGGTTTAGTTTTAATCTGGGCTGGTACCGGTCGCATATCAATCTTCTCGGCCTTTGGAGGAACGTGGTATGCTGTCGAGTGTACTTTCTGATATACTTTCTGAATGCCGTTTGTGCCCGAGGCGCTGCGGGGCCGATCGTAACTCTGGCGGGATGGGCTTCTGCAGGGCCGGGATCTTGCCCAGGGTTGCCCGCGCCGCGCTGCATCAGTGGGAAGAACCGTGCATCAGCGGGACGCGGGGTTCAGGGACGGTGTTTTTTTCACACTGCAATATGCGCTGCGTGTTCTGTCAAAACCATCGCATAAGTCATGGCGGGTTCGGCAAGGAGGTCCCCACTGCGGAGCTTGCCCGGGCCTTCCTGAGGCTCCAGGCGAAGGGGGCACATAACATAAACCTTGTTTCGCCGACGCCGTTTATCCTGCAGATAGCGGAGGCTCTCTCGACTGCCAGGGCTGAGGGCCTGGTAATTCCCGTATTATATAATACTAATGCGTATGAGCTCCCGGAGGCCCTGCGCCTCCTCGACGGCCTCGTTGACGTATACCTTCCCGACCTTAAGTATGCCAGCGATGAACTCGCGATCAAGTACTCGGCAGCCCCACGCTATTTCGAATTCGCAACCCGGGCCATCCTGGAGATGCTGAGGCAAGTTGGGCCGCCGCAGTTTGATGAACACGGCCTTGTTGTTCGGGGGCTTATTGTGCGCCACCTCGTGCTACCGGGCCAGACTGGGGATTCCAGGAGGGTTCTCGACTGGATACGCGCCAATCTCCCGGTTGAGGTTTACGTGAGCGTTATGTCGCAATACACGCCCATGTTTAGGGCAAGCCGTTACCCTGAGCTCAACAGGCGGCTGACCAGGGAGGAATATGATGACGTGCTGGACTATTTCGTTTCAATCGGGCTCGAGAATGGTTACATGCAGGAAGAGTCGTCGGCACAAGAGGATTTTGTTCCGGATTTCGACTTGACAGGCCTATAGGATGATGGGGATCTTTCAGGCGGTTGGGACAGAGGAAATGGGCTCCATGTAGCGGTTTCCTGCTGTCCTTTGTTTTTTGGCTTGTACTTTTGGCCTATACGATGAGGGTCGGAAATACTATAACCAGATATATTATTGATGGTAGTACGCCGATATATATGGTAATATTCGGATATATATTGAATGGTAATACATCGATTTGGAGATGGTGCTCGTGGCGCAAAGGACCCCGTTTTATGAGTTGCACATCGAGGCGGGCGCGAAAATGATCGAGTTCGCGGGCTGGGAGATGCCGCTGCACTATGGCGACATGCTCGAGGAACACAGGCGCGTCCGGGAGGCCTGCGGGCTTTTTGACCTCTCGCACATGGGGGAGATAGTGATAGATGGACCCCGGGCGCTGGAGGTCGTCCAGTTGGTCACTACCAACGATGCGAGCGTGCTCGAGGCCGGCCAGGCCCAGTATTCGCTGGTCTGCCGCGAGGATGGTGGGATCCTGGATGATATCCTCGTTTATAGGCTTGATGACTATAGGCTTGGTGACGCTGCTGGACCTGGCCGGGCCTGGGCCAGTGCGTCCGGCGCCTGTAGAGCCGGCTCTCGGCGGACTGGCGGCGGTAATCGCGGCAGGGGGCGCGGGAACTACCTTCTAGTCGTTAACGCGGCGAATACGACAAGGGATTACGCGTGGATTCGCGACCAGTGGTCCCGCCGCTGCAGGGGGGCGGGGACCATAAAATGGTTTTACGGGGACCGGGGCGTATCGAACCTATCAGATACTGCAGGAGAAGATGCTGCGAGCGACTTTGGTATCGCGGGCGCTGGTTGGGATTCTGAGGAAGATCCGGAAGCCGGCGCAGGGATAAGAAACTGTTCAAGCGATATGGCGCTCCTCGCCATCCAGGGCCCGAGGTCGCAGGAGGTGTTGCAGCGCCTCACAGGCCTCGAGCTTGAAAGTCTTCGATATTATTGGTGCGCCCGGGGCGAGGTCGCCGGTGTGGATTCGCTGGTATCCAGGACGGGGTATACGGGCGAGGATGGATTTGAGATATATTTTGACCCGAGCCGGGGCCAGGCAGCCGGGTTGTGGGACGCTATTCTGGATGCCGGGCGGGAATTCGGGATCATCCCGTGCGGCCTCGGTGCGCGCGATACGCTGAGACTCGAGGCCGGATACCCTCTTTACGGCCACGAGCTCACCGAGGAGATAAACCCTTTCGAGGCCGGGCTCGGCTGGGTGGTGAAGTCGGGGAAGGGGGATTTCATCGGGCGGGAGGCCCTGGCAGGGATCCTGTCAGGGGCGCGCGGGAAGCCAGCATTCCGGAGGCTCTTTGGCTTCAAGCTGAAAGAGAGGGGGGTGCCCAGGGCCGGCTGCGAGCTCAGGAGGGCTGGCAGCCGGGTTGGGACGGTGACGAGCGGGACACTCTCTCCGACTCTGGGCGTGGGGATTGGGCTGGGATACCTCTTTATGCCTATTACCTATGGGGACGAGATCAGCGTTGTCATAAGGGGTAGGGAAGTGAGGGCCGAGATCACAAAGATACCTTTTGTCCCGTCCAGGGTCAGGCGCTGACTAATAGACTAATAAAGGCTGACTAGAACTAAGTGCTAGTTCCTTAATTCATGCCAGTTTACCAGCACGTCCCATAGGTTGCCGGTGCTTGCGTTCCGGGGACGGCGCGCTTGCGGCGCGCCTCCGTTGAAATTTGGCGTGAGGGCCCTGCCAAATTTCAAAAGGCCCCGTCACGCAAGCACCGGCAACCTATGGAAAAGGGGCAATGGCTTTTGAGCTTACACTTAGAACCGGGAGCTACGGGCCGGGTGCGAAGGGCCAGGAGGTATAGGAGCGGGTGCGAGGGATCAAGACCGATCGATGGAGTGGAGCTGTGGAACAGAAGTGATGCGGTTGAATAGGGATGCGATTGGATTGCGATTGAATATCGAATAGAGATAGAGAGAGAGAAGGGCCCATACGAGGAGGGGTGCGATCATGAATTATCCAGAGGATCTAAGGTATAGCAAAAAGCATGAATGGATCAGGATCGATGGCAGGCGAGCGACGGTCGGGATTACCCAGTACGCGCAGGACCAGCTCGGGGCGGTGGTCGGCATCGACCTTCCCGAGATTGGCAAGGCCGTCGAACGGGACGAGGAGCTTGCGGATATAGATTCTATGAAGACGGCTGATGTCATCTACGCGCCGGTCAGCGGGACCGTGGTGGAGGTAAACAGCACGCTGGAAGAGCACCCTGAATACATAAACGACGACCCGTATGGTGAGGGATGGATTTGCGTGCTGGAGGTTGCTGACCCTGGCGAGGTTGATTCACTAATGACCGCCGGGGAATACGAGGCCTTCGTACGAGGCCTTCGCGCAGAATGAGCTCCGGTGGGGAGGCGAGGTGCGGCGATGGATTACATCCCAAATACGGATAGGGACCGCCAGGAGATGCTTGATGCGATAGGTGTGGCGTCCATAGAAGAACTTTTCGCCGATATCCCTGAAGAGGTGCGCTTGGCGCATCTTATGCACCCGGATGGTCCGACCGGCCGAGCCCGCTCCACCGGGACCGGCCCCGACGGTGGCAACGTGGACCTTCCAGCAACCATTGGTGGTAGCATGTCCCTTCCGGCACCCATGTCAGAATATGAGTTGGTGCGGCACATGGAGGAGCTGGCCCGGAAAAACGGCACGCTCGACGAATATGTCTGCTTCCGGGGCGCGGGCGCGTATGATCATTTCATCCCGAGCGCGGTCTCCCATATAACCGGGCGATCGGAATTCTACACGGCCTACACCCCTTACCAGGCTGAGGTCAGCCAGGGGACGCTCACCTCCATTTTTGAATATCAATCCCTCATCTGCGAGCTCACGGGCATGGATATAAGCAATGCCTCGCTCTACGACGGGGCGAGCGCGGTCGCCGAGGCGGCCGTCCTGGCGCACAAATTCACGAAGCGTGATGAGGTCCTGGTGTCGGAGGCGGTTCACCCCGAGCACCGGCTCACCCTTAGGACCTATGCCCGCAACCTCGGGATGGTGGTGAGGGAGATCCCGGTCCTCGCGGGCCTGAGCACGGGTATGACGGAGGCGGGGAGGACGGACATCGACGCCCTGCGGGACGCGATAACCGACAGGACGGCGTGCGTCATCATGCAGAATCCGAACTTCTTCGGGGTCATCGAGAGGATGCGGGAAGCATCAGCGCTGGTCCGTGAGCGGGGGGCGCTGTTTGTGGCGAGCGTGGACCCGATCTCCCTGGGGCTCCTCGCGCCGCCAGGCGAATATGGCGCCGATATTGCGGTGGGCGAGGGGCAGGCGCTCGGGAACCCGCTCTGGTTTGGCGGCCCCTATCTCGGGTTTTTCACATGCCGCGCCGACCTTGTCCGCTATATGCCCGGGCGCCTGGTCGGGGAGACGAGGGATGCCGCAGGGCGGAGGGGTTTCGTGCTCACGCTCCAGGCCAGGGAACAGCACGTGCGGCGGGAGCGGGCCACGTCCAATATATGTTCTAATGAGGCCCTGTGCGCGCTTGCTGCAGCGGTATACCTGTCCCTTTTGGGGAAAACGGGCATTCGCGAGGTGGCGAGGCTTTGCCTGCAAAAGTCGCATTACCTGGCGGGGGCGCTGTCGGAGAGGTTGAAGGGTGTAGAAGGGTTCCGGTTGCCCTTCGGCGCGCCGTTTTTCAAGGAATTTGTGGCGGAGTTCCCCGGCGGGGACCCGGCCCATGGCTGGGATGCAATAAACCGCAGGCTCCTTGCTGGGAAGATTATAGGGCCGCTTCCGCTTGCACGTTTCTATGGCTCTGAGAATTCTGAAGGCGCCGGGGGCGGTAACAGCGGGAGAGGCAACGGTGCTGGCCGTGCCGGCAAGAACGGCATGATAAGGGGTTTCAGGCCTGGCAACGCCGCACTTTTCTGCGTAACCGAGAAAAGGACGAGGGCCGAGATGGATAGACTGGTAGACGCCATTGCGAATATCATACTTTCGGGCGATTGAGCGCCTGGCTTTGTAGTGATATGATGAAAGCGAGGGTTGTGGTCCATGGAGCGGATGAGCAGTGTGCGGGGGCAGGTGGACGGCGCGCGGGAGCAGCCGCGGCCCGGACAGGGCCGGCGAGGCCGGGCCGGGGATGTGGTCGAGCCGTTGATATTCGAGCTGGGCTCTGAGGGCCGGAGGGGCTACTCACTCCCTGAATGCGATGTCCCTGAGCGTAGGATCGAGGATCTGATTCCTCCTGAGTGTTTGCGCCGGGACGAGCCGCACCTGCCTGAGGTGAGCGAGGTCGAGGTTATACGCCACTTTACGAGGCTTTCCCAACTGAATTACGGTGTCGATGTGGGGTTCTATCCTCTGGGGTCGTGCACCATGAAATATAACCCGAAGGTCAACGAGGATGTCGCGGGCCTTCCAGGGTTTACGCGCCTGCACCCATATGAGCCGGAGGAGTTGGTGCAGGGCGCTCTGGAGCTCATGTACGAGCTCGAGGGATACCTCGCGGCGATCAGCGGGATGACGCGTGTAACGTTGCAGCCCGCGGCGGGGGCTCATGGTGAGCTTACGGGGCTCATGATGATAAAGGCATATCATGAGCACAGGGGCGAGGGTGGGCGGCGCAGGAAGGTTATCATCCCGGACTCGGCTCACGGAACCAACCCCGCCAGCGCCACGCTGTGCGGCTACCAGGTCGTCGAGGTGAAGTCGGATGAGCGCGGCGGGGTGGATATCGCTGACCTGAGGGCCCTGGCGGGCGAGGATACGGCGGCCCTGATGCTGACCAACCCAAATACGCTGGGCCTGTTTGACGAGAACATCGTCGAGATAGCGAGGATCGTTCACGATAGCGGTGGCCTCCTTTACTATGACGGCGCAAACATGAATGCCACCCTTGGTATAGCGCGACCCGGTGACATGGGATTTGATGTAGTGCATTTCAACCTGCACAAGACCTTTTCGACACCGCACGGCGGGGGAGGACCTGGCGCGGGGCCCGTCGGCGTGAAGGCCGCTCTCGAGCCTTTCCTGCCTGTGCCGACGGTGGAGAGGGAGGTCATACCGGGAGAGCCCGCGGAGCGCGAACCCGGACGTGGATATGGCGGGCGGGATGGGAGCGCCGGGCAGGGTGGAGGGGAAAATGGAGGGGCGGAACGGGTGCGATACTGGCTGAATTTCGACCGGCCACTCTCCATCGGCAGGATCAGGTCCTTCTACGGGAATTTCGGCGTCCTCGTGAAGGCGTATGCATATATTCGCGCGCTTGGGGCCGGCGGGCTCAGGAGGGTTGCCGAGAACGCCGTATTGAATGCTAATTATGTGATGCGGAGGCTCTCCGGGCATTACATCCTGCCCTACGATCGCCATTGCAAGCACGAGTTTGTGTTATCGGGGAAGGATCTCGCGGAGCACGGCATCCACACGATGGATGTTGCAAAGGCCCTTTTAGATTACGGATTTCATGCCCCGACCATATACTTTCCTGATATAATTAAAGAAGCCATCATGATCGAGCCGACGGAGACGGAACCCAAGGAGATGCTGGATGCGTTTGTGGACGCCATGATAGACATAAAGGAGCGCGCCGCGAGAGAGCCGGAGAAGCTCAAGGCCGCGCCTGAGACTACGGTTGTGGGGCGCCTGGATGAAGTCACCGCGGCAAGGAGGCCTAAGCTACGTTGGAGTTTGTCAACCCATTCCGGACCGGGGTCGTGAGCGTAACGGGGACGGCATGCGCGCTTAAGTGCGCGCACTGCAACGGTCATTATCTCCGGCACATGCTCACCCGGGAGCGGTGGAATCAACTGGATGAGAATGTGATCAGGAGCTGTCTGGTGAGCGGAGGCTGCGATAAGGGTGGAAAGGTCCCGGTCGTGGAGAGCCTGGATGCCGTCAGGGAGCTCGGCAAGAAGTTCAAGCTCAATATCCACCCCGGGCTTCTCGATGAGGACGAGGCGCGGAGGGTGGGCGAGGTTGCGAGCGTTGTATCTTTCGATTTTGTGGTGGATGATGAAACCATAAAAGAAGTCTACGGGCTGCCGGGGCGGGGCGAGGATTATATGAGGACCTATGCCGCGTTGCGGAGGTATGCCCGGGTTGTGCCGCATATCTGTATAGGGATAAAGGGTGGCGAGGTGCGTGGCGAGTTCCGGTCGCTTGATGCATTACGCGAACTGGGGGCCGACGCTATCATATTCCTGGTGCTCATCCCTACGCGGGGCACACGCTATGAATCGGCCTCACCGCCTGAACTTGAAGACGTAAAGCGCGTCTTTGAATACGCGAGGCAGCGCCTCCCGGGAACCCCGCTCTACCTGGGATGCATGCGGCCACACGGGGCTTACCGTGAAAAGGTGGACAGGCTCGCCATCGATGCCGGGCTGGACCGGATCGTCCTCCCGGCCAGAGGGGCTGTAACCTACGCCGAAAGCCTTGGAATTGATGTTGCGTGGCGAGAGGAGTGTTGCGCGTTTTGAAGTCTATCCGGGTTTCTCTTGGGACTGCGATCCTGCTCGGGCTCGTCAGGGGGAGGAACGATGTAGACCCGACGACCGCATACCTCCTGACCGAAGGCGGGTGCGCGAGAGCTTGCGCCTTCTGCGCCCAGGCCAGGGCGGCGGTGAGCGGGTGCACCGGGAATGAGGGGGATGAGAATGATATCAGGGGAAAGGATATGCTATCCCGGGTGGTGTGGCCATCCTTCCCCCTGGATGAGGTGGCGGGAGCGATAGCGAGAAATGTCCTTGGCGTGAGGGCGAATCCGGGGGCGGGCCCGGGTTCAAGCGGGCTGTCGCGCAAAGAGACGAACGACAGGTGCGCTGCGGGCGACGCACACGGCGTTGAGCCGGGAATCAGGAGGATATGCTTTCAGGTTACGAGCAGGCCGGGTGTGCTGGACGATGTGAAAGGGGCCATCCTGGCGTTGCGGGAGGCATTTCGCCGTGAGGCCGGGGCCATCGGGGGTCAGGGCTGTTGCGCCACCGGCCGCACGCCGGCTGTCCCTATATCGGTCTCATATCATCCAGGGAATCTCAACGAGATCGAAGAGCTTTTCGCCCTCGGGGTGGAGAGGATCGGCATAGCCCTGGATGCCGCAAACGAGCGGATATTTCACGACATAAAGGGTGGCTCGTTCGCGCAAACCCTTGATTTGCTTGAGCGCGCGGCAAGAAATTTCCCGGGAAAAGTGAGCACCCATATCATAGTCGGCCTGGGCGAGACCGAGGAGGAGGCTTTGAGGCTGATCCAGCGCCTGCATGATAGCGGCATCACGGTCGGGCTATTCGCCTTCACCCCGGTCAAGGGGACGCCGCTGGAGAGCCGCCGGCCGCCTGATATTGGGTCCTACCGGCGGATCCAGGCGGGCAGGTACCTCATCGTCAACAGTATCTCCAGGGTCGAGTCCTTTGCTTTTAGCGATGAGGGCGCAGGGTCGAGGGTGACCGGGTTCGGCATCATCCCCTCCGAGCTTGTACGCCTCCTCGCGTCGGGGGACGCCTTCAGGACCTCAGGGTGTGTTGAGTGTAACCGGCCTTACTACAACGAGAGGCCGGGCGGGACAATTTATAATTACCCCAGGCCGCTCACGATGGATGAGGTGCGGCAGGCAGTCGAGAAAATGGGATTGCCGGATTTACGGAAGGAGGTTGGCGTTCCCTCCCTTGCTCGGGGCGGGAGGATATTGGTGCCGAAATGGGGATGAAATGGCGGCTATTGAGAACTGGATATAACACGGGGGCCTTCAATATGGCTGTAGATGAGGCCATATTGAGGTGTCACGCCCGGGGCAAAGTCCCACCGACTTTCAGATTGTATGGGTGGAGGCCTCCGGCCCTGTCCCTCGGGCGGTTACAATCCTTTTATCGCGAGGTTGATCCTGAGGCCTGCAGGCGACTCGGCATAGATGTCGTGCGGAGGCCCACGGGAGGCCGGGCTGTGCTCCATGACATGGAGGTTACTTACAGTTTTATCGTGAGCGAATCCAACCCGCTGATTCCGAAAGACCTGGGAGCCTCTTTCAGCATCGCCACGAGCGGGATAGTCAAGGGTCTCGGGCTGCTGGGCGTGACGGCCAGGATCCAGGGCGGCCGGCGCGTTGGGCATCCGGGCTCGCAGCGCGAAGCTGCCCGCGATTGCCGGCCGGCCGGCTGCCGGCCCGCCAGTGGTCAGTCTGCTGCATGTTTTGACACCCCATCCTGGTACGAGGTTGTGGCGGGGGACGGACGGAAGCTGGTTGGGAGCGCCCAGGCCCGCATCGCGGGCGTGCTCCTGCAGCACGGCTCTATTCTGCTTGATTTGGATGTCGAAAAGCTCGTGAGCGTTTTTAGGTTCGCTGATCCCGGCGAGCGGGACAGGGTGGCCGCCGAGCTCCGGGAAAAGGCGACTTCGCTTTCCGAGCTGCTCGGCCGGCCCGTGGGGTTCAAAGAGGCCTACGATGCGGTTGCCTGGGGGGTCCGGGAGTATTTTCACGATATCGAGGTCGATTTCGAGGATGGCCAGCTCACCCCCGAGGAGCTCGCCCTCGCCGGGGAGCTTGAGGCGACTAAATATGCGACGGACGCCTGGACGGCGCAGAGGTAATATATATTCCTGGGATGGGGAACCGTTACCTCGAGAATGGGATGACCATACACCCCACGGTCTTACGAAAACGGAGCACTGACTATGAAATTTTTTTTCGCAGAAGAAGGAATTCTCCCGATCGTGTAGTAAATATATGTACGAATAACCGATGGGAGAGGGTATCATGTCGGTTCAGCCAGACCAGGCGGGCACGTGCCTCGCCAGGATCCGCCAAATATATTCTTCTCTCTATCAAGCCGAGCAAAAGGTCGCGAGTTTTGTCCTCAGCCACCCGGAGGATATAATCCATCTATCGATTACCGAGGTGGCCGAGAGGAGCGGCGTGAGCGAGGCTACGGTGGTGAGATTTTGCCAGAGCCTTGGTTATAAAGGTTACCATGAGCTCAAGATAACCCTGGCGGGCGAGATAGTCTCTCCCCTGCGCCTCGTGCACGAAGACATCAAGGAAGACGATGATGTGGCTCAGGTAATCGAGAAGGTATTTCATTCGGACATGCAGGCGCTTCACGACACGAAGAAGATACTCGATGCCGCCGAGATAGAGAAGGCGGTCCAGGCTATAGCCGTGGCGCGGAAGGTCGAGTTCTATGCCGCGGGAAACTCCATCCCTGTGGCCCTGGATGCCCATTACAGGTTCTTGAGGATCGGCGTGCCGTCCTCGCTCTATTTCGATCCCGCTATCCAGGCCATGTCGGCGACGTTGCTGACCAAGTATGATGTGGGCATTGGCATCTCCCATTCAGGTAGCTCCAAGGATACAGTCGAGTCCTTGAGGCTGGCCAGGGAGGCTGGAGCGACTACCATTTGTATAACCAACCATTCCAAGTCGCCCATCACCCGGGTCGCGGCGATCCAGCTTTTCACCACATCGGATGAGACGACATTCAGGGATGAGGCCATGGCGTCCCGCATCGCTGAATTCGCCATCATCGATACGCTATATGTCGGTGTTGCTCTCCGCCGTTTCTCTCAATCTCTTGCCTATATAAAAAAGACGGGAGAGGTGGTGGTGGATAGGAAGTTTTAGCTATTTTTATATCCTTCATGAAGATATTTTTCACAGGTGGAGAGCTTTTACCGCGCTCTAAATCCTAAGAGATGCCGCCGGATCATCACCGTGGGGTAGATTGCCCAGGACGGGACGCAAGCCCCGCAATGTCCATTGTGAAAAGGACCGACCTGGGGAGGTCGTGTAACCAGGATATCCATGCTGAGGGCGATCTCCAGGGGAGACAATCATCGGAGGATTAGGAATGAGCAACACCGGTGAGCACCGGCGGGCTCCGGCAACTATCCATGAAGGAGGTACGTAAAGGTAATGAAGACTTTAATAGGCAACCGTGGCGGCATATTAATGAGGAGGGTGCTCATTTCAGCGCTGCTTGCTTGTCTGTTCTTGACCGTTTTGATAGTCCCGGCGGCGGTAGCTCAGGAAAAAATAAAGCTCACGCTTGCAAGCATGAAGACCTTTGGAATCGATACGATGCCGTTGCTGATACGGCGCTTCGAGAAGCTCCACCCGAATATCGAGGTTGAATTCGTTGAGATGCCTTCCCCCAATTACAGCACCGAGATCCACCAGTATCTCGTGACGACGCTGGCCGGTGAAACGGGGGACATCGATGTATTTACTATCGACTGTATCTGGTTCCCCGAATTCGGCGAGGCTGGTTGGCTCCTCAATATGGATCCCTATATAGCGGCACAGGAGAAAGCCAACTACTTCAAGGGAGCGATTGAGACGGTATCGTATAAGGGTCACCAGGTCGGCATGCCCTGGTACATTGACGCAGGTATGCTTTACTACCGTAAGGATCTTCTCGACAAGTACGGGTTCAAGCCGCCAAAAACGTGGGATGAGCTGATTCACCAGGCCCAGGTCATTCTGAAGGGCGAGAAGAACCCCAATCTCCACGGCTTCATCTGGCAGGGAAGGCAAGCGGAGGTTCTCGTATGCGACCTTGTTGAGTTCCTCGGGAGCGATGGGGCCGTCCTTGATGACAAGGGGAATGTTGTTATCAATAACGAGGCGGGCCTGAGGGCAGCGCAGCTCATGTACGATCTCATCTACAAATACAAGATAACGCCGGAATCCGTAAACACCTATGACGAGGAGCCGAGCCGCCAGGTCTTCACCTCGGGCAATGCGATATTCTTGCGCAACTGGTCCTATGTATGGAACATAGCCCAGGATCCGAAGGAGTCGAAGGTCGTCGGCAAGGTTGGTATCGCGCCAATACCAGCGTTCAAGGGTTCCAAGAGCGCGTCTTGCCTTGGCGGCTACCAGTTTGCTGTAAATAAATACAGTGAGCATCCCAAGGAAGCCGCAGAGCTGGCGAAATTCCTCTCCAGTCCCGAGTCCCAGCTCTATTTCGCCCAGAAGATATCTTTTGCGCCGACGAGACCTGCGGTGTATGACAACGCAAAGCTTGCGAAGCAAAACCCATTCCTTGTATCGCTGAAGGATGTGTTTGTCTACGCAACGCCAAGGCCGATACACCCGCGATATCCTGAGATCTCGCTGATTCTCCAGTCGGAGTTCTCAAAACTCCTGACCAACAAGCAGACGCCCAAGCAGACCGTGGACGCTGCGGCAGCGAAGATAAAGGCGCTTTTAAAGAAGTAACCATGATCATGGAAATGGAAGCGGCTGATTACCTAATTGAGACTGTTTCAGTAGAGATCTACTTCAGTAGCGATCTACTAACTGGTACCGTTCTGCAACAAGCGTGCTGACACGGAGGATTGGCCTCCGGGGGCCTGGTCGGCCCCCGGAGGCGTTCCTCCGTGTCATCCAGAAAGGTGACATTCATGGGAAAACTGCGAGTCTCCGAAAAAAATCTCGGTTATTTCCTTGTTATACCGGCATTGGCCGTCGTAGCCGTCATGGCCTTTTGGCCAACCCTGGCTGCGTTTTGGATGAGCCTTCATGATATATCTCTGATCTTCCGGACTAATAGATTCATCGGCCTTGAGAATTTTAAGACCATGGCCGGCGACCCGGCGTTCAGGAATGCGCTGCACAATACGGTGTATTTCACGGCTATATCTGTGGCCCTGGAGACCCTCCTCGGCCTGGTGATGGCGCTGGTCATGAACGGCGCGTTCAAAGGCAGGGGCGCTGTCAGGGCGTCCGTTCTTGTGCCCTGGGCAATTCCAACGGTGGTCACCTCGACCATGTGGAAGTGGATTTTCAATACGGATTATGGCTTGTTCAACTTCCTCCTCAAGAGGTTTCATGTCATATCCAGCTATCTCAACTGGCTTGGCGATGGAAAGCTCGCCATGGGCTGCGCGATCATGGCGGACGTCTGGAAAACCACGCCTTTCATCGCCCTTATACTCCTGGCAGGCTTGCAGACGATCTCTCATGACCTGTATGAAGCCGCTATGATAGATGGGGCAAACTGGTGGCAGCGCTTCACTCGCATAATGTTGCCGCTGTTGCTTCCCATAGGACTGGTTGCCGTGCTCTTGCGGACCCTGGATGCCTTCAGGGTATTCGCCTTGATCTTCGTCCTAACGGGTGGCGGGCCGGCGGACGCGACGGAGGTTTTATCGACCTATACATATAAGGTGCTGTTTTCGACGTCAAACTTCGGCTACGGGTCGGCCCTTGCGGTTAGCATGTTCGTTTCCGTAGCCCTTATAAGCCTGGTTTTCCTGAATTTCATCAGGCTGGTGACCAGGTCGAGCTAGACCGTTAGACCGGGGTCAAGCCGGAGGGGGATTGGATTTATACTATGATGATCACGGGGCCATCTATGATACCATCGATACCATCGATACGATCTCGAAATATGCAAAACTGGCTTAGCAGGGGGGCATTTTACCTTCTCGTCATCCTTATAGTGCTGGGGTGCGTGGGGCCCTTTGCGTGGCAGATTATAACATCTATAAAGCCTGCAAGAGAGCTGACGACCCTCCCGCCTATATTGCCGAGCCAGGTTACCGTGGAGCACTACATCAGGGTGTTCGAGCGGCCATTTGGCAAGTACATCATGAATAGCGTAATAGTGGCCTCGGCCACCACGATATTCTGCCTCGTGGTAGGGTCGTTCGCCGCGTATGCGCTCGGGCGGCTTCGGATGAAGGGAAAGATGATCATATTGAGCATGGTGCTTGCCGTATCCATGTTCCCCGAGATCGCGATCGTGAGCCCTCTTTATGTGGTCATGCGTAACTTGAAGCTGCTCAATACGTATCCGGCCCTCATATTCCCGTATACTACCTTCGCCATGCCGCTAACCCTTTGGATTCTAACGAGCTTTTTCAGGGAGATCCCGGCTGAGCTGGAGGAGGCTGCAAAGATTGACGGGTGTTCACCCCTGCAGGCATTCTGGAAGGTGATCCTGCCGATCGCGGCTCCCGGGATGTTCACCACGGCGATCTTGGTCTTCATCGCGGCGTGGAATGAGTTCCTTTTCGCCCTCACATTCACGAAAACCATCCAGGCCCAGACGATCCCTGTCGGGATCGCCATGTTGCCGACCATGTACCACGTACCATGGGGGAGCATCGCGGCGGCATCGGTCATAGTGACCATCCCGTTGATAATACTCGTGCTGGTCTTCCAGCGGAGGATAATCTCGGGGCTGACGGCTGGGGCTGTCAAGGGATAATCAAGGAGACATAGGGATCGAAAGGGATCAAGATCAACAAGATTGAGATGAGAATAAGCGAAATGAGAATAGAGGCAGGAATGACACATATTGGCAATGAGAGATATATAGGTAACGAGATATATTGGGATGAGGCATACTGGCATGAAAAATACCGCGGGGCCTTGGATTCCCTCCGCCAGGGACTGGAGAGAAGACTCGAGAGAAGAAAGGATGAATGGGATGGAGGGATCATAGCCTGCGGCTTCACGGTTAATCTCGATATGGTTCACAAGCTTCAAAGCAGGGAGACCGGCCAGGTCATAGAGGAAGTCATGGGCAAAGGGGCCATATGGGCGCAGGACCGGCAGGCTCAGGTTCCGCAGGCGATCGAGACCCCGCAGGACTTCGTCGCAGTGCTGATCCGCCTCCTCGAGGAAGGCAGGGGAGGCGAGTGGCAGGTAGCAAGCGAGGAGATGGCAGAATGGCTCAAGGCGAGATTTCCGGGAAGCTTCAAGATCGGGGGGACCGGGGCTCAGGTCGCAAACGCCCTGTCGAGCCTGGGTCTCAGGTGCCTCTTGCATGCCCCGAACCTCTCGTGTGAGCAGGCAAAGCACCTTAATGGGGGTATCAGGATTCCCCGGGGAGGCTCCCTCCTTGCGCCGCTCGACGCCTGCAGGGAAGGCGATTCGGACGAGCTTCACTGCATTATCGAATACGACCCGGGGCTGGAAGTTGTAGTTGCGGGGCGGACGATACGGCCCGCTGCGTCGAACAGGATCATCCTACCGTACGACCGCGTGCTTTCCGCTTTTAAGCTCGACCGGGATTTCACGGACTACGTATTGAATCATGCGCCCGCCATCAGTTCGCTGCTCATTACGGGTTTCAACTCGCTGAAGGCCGAGGAAGACTGGATCGACCGCGTAGATCGCGTCGCGGAGTTTGTGGAGGTGTTCCGGTCGCTCAACTCGGAGGCATTCATTCACCTCGAGGAGGGGGATACGAGGTGCAGCGGAGGGCGGAGATACATGATTGAGCACCTGTATACCGAGGTGGATAGCGTCGGAATGAATGAGGACGAGTTCCGGGACATCACGGGGGTGCAGCCCGAACGCGACCCGGTCCGCTCCGTCGAGGCGTTGAGGTGGCTGCTCGAGACCCATGGGCTCGAGAGGATCAACCTGCACACTCGGGATTTCTCGCTATCTATAACGCGCCTGGACCCGGAGAGGGAGCAGCGGGCCCAACTTGTGGCTTCCCTCATCGCCGCAAACAGAGCGAGAACCGGGTCGTTCGGCGATTTCGAGGCTGTCGCCCAGAATATCGAACTTCCCCTGAGCGCCAGGGGGCTGGCTATCGGGCGACAATTGCAGGAGAGTATCGGGCTCGCCGGGGGGCAAAAGGAGATCATGCTCAACCAGCAATCCAGGCCCGCGCAGCAGCTTGTGCGGGCGCGGGAGGCCGGGCGGTCGTGCGGCGCCGGTGAAGCATGGGTAGGCAAGCGCGCCTGGATTGTATTCTCCCCGGCCAGGAACGTAGAGCGGCCCGAGTGCACGGTGGGGCTGGGTGATTCCTATACAGCGGGGATACTTGCTATTTATGGTTAATACTTGTTATGGTTAATACTTGTGGTTAATAGTTGGTTATGGTTAGTACCGGCATGCCAGGTTTCTGCCGGGGCACGCCAGGCACCGCAGCGTTACAAGCTGTTCTACTATGAAAATAGTCTTCGACCCCATTTTCGATGCTTCGATGGTGCCGGCCGAAAGCCGGCATGGGCGACTACCCCGAAAATGAATATCACCCCAGCTAGAGCCGTTTTCATTCTCTGGTGGTGCCGCCTATGCGGCATGGGGGTCTAGCGCGCCACCACACGACGTAGAGCTCAAGCCGTCGCAGGGCGCAAGGAACAAGTCGCTGTACAAGTCGCTGCAGGACGCAAAGCTCAAGCCGCCTCAGAATGCGAGGCTCAAGAGTGGCGGAGGCTTACGTCCGTTGAGCTGAGTTGAACTGAATATTAATCTTCCCGGGATAGTATACCGATCTTCTAAGTAAATTTAAGTAAATCTAGGTAAACCTAGGTAAACTATTGAAGTTTTAGGAGGAAACAACATATGCCAGCCGTTCCAATGATTGAACTCTTAAACGAAGCTTATAAAGGCGGATACGCCCTGGGAGCCTTTAATGTTAACAACCTGGAGATGGTACAGGCCGTAATCGAGGTCGCCGAGGAAGAGCGATCGCCCGTGATAATCCAGGCGGCCCCGTCGGAGCTTGAATATGCCGGGTGGAATGTGCTCCCGGGTATAGTAAAAAGTGTCGCTGAGGACCACGGCGTCACCTTCGCGCTCCACCTCGACCATGGGAGGACGTTTGATGATGCGATCCGGAGCATCCGTAGCGGCCTCACCTCGGTCATGATCGATTGTTCAACTCTTCCATTACGGGATAATATCGCCCAAACCAGGGAGATCGTGAAGGTGGCCCATGCTGTCGGCGTGACTGTGGAAGCAGAACTGGGAAGGATCGGAGGGGAGGAGTTCGATATACGCAACTCGAGCCCTGATGCTTTCATGACAGACCCGGAGGAAGCCAGGAATTTCGTCGAGGAAACGGGCGTTGATACCCTCGCGGTCGCCATCGGGACGGCACACGGCCTTTATAAGTATGAGCCCAGGCTGGATTTTGATAGATTGGATAAAATAAACAGGCTCCTCGGCATCCCCCTGGTTTTACACGGCGGGACAGGCCTGCCGGAGCAGGATATTAAGAGGGCCGTGAGCCTCGGTGTGGCCAAGCTCAACATAAGCACGGCATCCCGCGAGGCGTTTATAAGGAACTTTGTGGAATTTTCCAGTAGGTATCCTGAAAACCTCGATTTGATGAAAACAATGGGACACGCGAAGGAGTCAATGAAGCGGGTTGTAAGGTCCGTAATCAGGATGCTGGGAAGCAGTAACAGGGTCTGATACGGTCCAGTCTGATCCAGCAACAAGGTCTGATCCGGCAACAATGATACGGCAAGTAATTAGGGTCTATACGGCAAAATTACCCCCGATTGTAAATTCTTGTTGCAACCTCATGTATATTTATTGAGGATATGGTGAAGATATAGGTGTAGCAGTCAGGAAATCCTATGTCTTGGGGGTGAAGCCGAGTGAATGACTGGATACGCCACCTGGTGAGGTTCATCGTATCCGCGCTGGTTTTGATGTTTGTGGGGCTCATCGTCCCGGGGTTCAGCACCTTGAGCTTCGTCAATGCCTTGATCGCAGCCGCGGTAATTACGATAATTGGCTATATAATTGAGGCCGTCATCGGAAGAGGCGTGTCGCCCTATGGCCGCGGGATCGTCGGGTTTTTGGTGTCCGCTGCCGTGATCTACGTAGCACAATTTGTCGTGCCGACCATGCGCGTGACTGTGCTGGGTGCGCTGATAGCCGCGTTTGTTATTGGGCTGATTGATATGTTCATTCCGACGACTATCCGGTGAGCGGCAGCTGAAGCACCGCGGTGACGTGACGAGAGTTAATGTGGCAGCCAATCGCTGGTGGCCAAAAAATTCTTGGTTGGAGAGAGCGCCATGTATGAAGTCTCTGGCGCTCTTATGCTTCTTCTATGCTTTTCTACCGGTAACACCTTATACTGATCTGTCCACCTTATACTGATAATGCCAGTAATACATTAGCTTGTTAGCGTGGGGCCTCGTTGGACTCTAGGTCGCGCGTCTGGTCGGAGACCATCCATGCCGATTGATGACCATAGTAATCATCATGCCGATCACCTAGCGGGTTACCATA
Source organism: Bacillota bacterium (assembly GCA_012839815.1). Taxonomy (GTDB): domain Bacteria; phylum Bacillota; class SHA-98; order Ch115; family JABLXJ01; genus JABLXL01. The sequence goes on from DUMQ01000154.1 coordinate 28,683, forward strand.
TGGAAGGACTTCCCGGCGCAGGCCCCTCATCTCGTCTTCAAGACGGTCCATAATGAACATTACCGGTTGCGTAGAGATAACGGTTACCTGCCAAACCTTTTGTCTGGAAACTCGAAACCTGGAAACTGGAAACAGGTATATGGACAACATAGGGCCATTTGTGAGCTGGTCATCTGTGCGCTGGTCATCCGGAAGATTATCGATCTTAACATACCATTATTTTCCTAAAAAAGTCAAGAGTTATTTTAGCATTTATTCTTAGTACCGGCTGGAAGGACTCGGATGAGATCTCGTCGAAAAATCCAAGCAGGAGGCTTCAACATGTCAGAGCTTTTACGGCTCATTGTAGTCTGCCTGCTCATGGTGGTTTTTTTACGTCGTAATTTTAACCTCGGCCTCGTGATGATCACGGCCGCAGCGATCTTCGGGGTGAGCTTTGGGATGGGGCCGGCATCCTTGGGGGCGATCGCCCTAAAATCAGCCACATCCCCTGACACTCTGGATCTCATCGTTGCACTGGTCTTGATCTCCTTCCTGGAACATGCGATGAGGCGCGCAGGGCTGATGCAAAGAATGGTGGGCGCCCTTAATGCCCTGATCTCGGACCGACGCATCATCATGGCTGCGCTTCCGGCCTTTCTCGGACTCTTGCCGTCAGCGGGCGGGGCGCGATTCTCAGCCCCTCTGGTTCACCAGGTCACGGCCGGCCTTGAGATCGCCCCCGAACGCAAGGCATTTATCAATTACTGGTACCGGCATATCTGGGAGTGCGTTATGCCGATCTACCCATCTGTCATCGTGGCAGGTCAGGTCTTGGGTCTACCCCTGGACCGGCTCATTATGGCCATGCTTCCCATGGTGCCGGTTACGATTATAGCTGGGATCGTACCCGCATTTAAGGGGATGACTCACGGGGGCGCCGTGCAGGCGGCGCCGGCGGCACTGGAGTTGCCGGCAGCGCCAATGCCGCAACCGGCGCCGGCAGTATCAGCAGCATCTACGATACCAGGAGCGCTGGGAGAGTCGGCGAAGCAGGGGATAGCACCCGTGGCGCCGGTGATACCTGCAGGCGAGGCGACGAGAACGGCGGGAACAGTGGAAACAGCGAGCGGGGATGAGGCGCCCCGGAGCGGGGGTGTCAAGGGCAGCGGCAAGAGTAAGGTAGTCTATATGGTCAAGGGTAAGGTAATGGTCGAGGGTAAGGTAGCCCGCATGGGCGAGGATAGGATAGGCAAGATGGCCTGCCTGTTTGATGCGCTGGCCGCGCTCGGTCCCATCATTGCGATCGTGGCGGGCGTCACAGTCTTGAAGCTGGATATAGCGGTCGCCGTGGCGGCCGTGTTCATGGTCATGATAGTCGTAGGGAGGTACCCGGCTGGGGAAGTATGGAGCCTTGTGCGGGAGGCCTTTTCGCTAAATGTGGTATTTCTCGTGTTCGGCGTCATGTTGTTTCGTGATATCCTGGTATCAAGCGGCGCTCTGAACCAAATATCGGCGTTCTTGGGCGCCACAGGGGTTCCGCCCTTGTTTCTCCTATTCATCCTACCATTTTTGGTGGCGTTTTCAACCGGCCTCGGGGTTACGGTCCCCGGGATCGCTTTCCCCCTCATCATGGGGATATTGAATACCCCGGGTGGCATAAATCTTTCCCTCGCGGCCTTTGCATTTGTGAGTGGTTTCGTGGGGGCGATGCTGTCGCCCGCTCACCTGTGCCTGGTGCTCACCGTGGATTATTTCAAGGCTAGCTTCGCGGAGGTGCAAAATTCCCTGTGGGCACCGGCGATAGCCGTTGAGCTCGCAGCACTTGTGCTGGCATTTCTCTGACCCGGCGGCGATCTTTAATCATCCCCATCAGCTACGGCTACGCCGTCACCGGTTATCTATCGTTGGCAGATATTATTGATTACTCATTTTTAACTAAATTAGTTTCTTAGTTGTTATCCCGGAAATGATCCAGTTGTTTCCAGAAGAGACATTTTCATTCCCTGTGGTGCCGCATCGCGGCATGGGGGTCTAACCTAAATTAGTTTCTTAGTTGCTACCCCGAAAATAAACATCATCCCAGCTAGAGCCATTTTCATTCTCTGGTGGTGCCGCCTATGCGGCATGAGGGTCTATCCTGAAAATGACCCAGTTGTTTCCAGACACATTTTCATTCTCTGTGGCGCCGCGCGGCGGTATGGAGGTCTACCCTGAAAATAGCCACCGCACAAGGATCATTTTCATCGTTCTGTGTGGTGTCGCCCTGTGCGACATGAGGGTCTATTGAAAAAGTCGGTTTCCTCTAATCGCAAACACAATATATGGGATTCTGGTGACTTAAATTCAACAGTATATAGAAAGCTAGCCGGATTTTTCTAATATAAACCAAATTAGTTTCTATTTAAAAACAGGGCTTATGAATACGCATGGGATCTGATGTTTACTCTCGGGTCCATGTAAAAATTGTGGTCTACAAGCTACTTACATCTATCTATAGCCCTATGGCTGGCCATAGCCCTATGACCTGTCTGATGGGGACGTTCCTGCAAGCCACCAGCTAGCCTGCGTGCCTGTCAGCCTTCCTGCCCGGATCGGAGCCTCAGGGCGGTAAGACTCTTGCCACTCCATGCACATAAGTTAGTGCGCAAAAATACCCGGACCTTCCGTAGGTGACAGCTACCAGTGCCGCACAGTGAGTGCCGCACAGTGGCCGGGGTGTTTCGCATCTCTCCGCCAGGCGGACACGGCTAAGTGTAAGTTCGAAGATTACTGACGTTTTTCCATGGGTTGCCGGTGCTTGCGTGACGGGGCCTTTTGAAATTTGGCAAGGC
>DUMQ01000155.1 GCA_012839815.1 Bacillota bacterium
CTGGCGCACAGAGTGGTAAGATACTTGCCAGTTCGACGAATGGGTGGTAATTAGCTTACCACTTCAGCGTGTAAAGTGGAAGAATACTTACCACCCCGGCATAGGAAGTGGAAAGATACTTTCCAGTCTGACGCTCAGCCGGCAAATATGTTACCATCCTGGCGTGAGAAGTGGTAAGATACTTGCCAACTAGGCGCATGGGGCGGCAAAATGTTTACCATCCACGGCTCTCCTTAACCTGCAAATTAGATAGCTATGGTAACAATGGAAGTACTTGTTTGTAACAATCGTTACATTCACCCGGGATAAAAATGAGGGTTTGACGGGCGGCAGCAAAGGGTCTACAATTAACCTAGGGGGTGATGAGGTTGCTGGAGATGAAGGTTCTAGGGGTTACCGTGGACCAGAGCGGAGGGTTTTCTGTATTGCTTTCAGATGCGGGAGAAAAAATGGTCCTGCCGATCGGGATCGGCCCCTTTGAGGCCCAGGCCATAGCATTCCCTCTTCATGGTGAAACCCCTCCCCGCCCTCTAACGCATGATTTGATTAAATCTATATGCCAGAGTCTCGATGTAACGCTGACAAAGGTGGTAATTACAAATATAAAAGAAGGGGTCTTTTATGCTGAAATCTATCTACAGCATAAAGATAGCCCGATTGTAATCGATGCCAGGCCCAGCGATGCTATAGCCCTGGCCTTGAGGTATGGAAGTCCTATCTACGTAGTCCCTAAATTGGTGGAGTTCACCTATAGATATGAAGATATCATTGCCCCGGGTCAAGGCAGCGGGGATACAAATTGAGCGTGAGCCCGGGGGTTATTGGAGCCGGTAGGTGGCGGGTTATTTATGAATTTATATAAATGATAACATGGGAGAAATGCCAACATTGAAGCGAGCATGCTTGAACAGCGGCATGAACAGTGGCATGCAGCCTGAACCTGTGATAGATGTCCTGAGTTTGACAAAGAGATTCGCAACGACCCTGGCCGTAGACCAGGTAACCTTTAGCTGCGAGCAAGGTGAAATCCTCGGCCTTCTCGGGCCCAATGGTGCGGGCAAGACAACAACGCTGAGGATGCTTGCAACGGCCCTGCGGCCGACAAGCGGCACCGCCAGGATCAGCGGGTTTGATATCACAACCCAGCCCGAGGAAGTGAGGCGCCAGGTCGGCGTCCTGCCATCGGAGCCGGGCCTTTACGGCCGCCTCACGCCCCGGGAGATACTCCGGTATTTCGGGCAGCTATACGATATGACCCCAGGCGCCATTGAGAGCAGGACCCGCGAGCTCCTTTCCCTGCTTGGCTTGGATGAACACGCTGACCAGCGGACAGAGACCTTCTCCAGGGGCATGCGCCAGAAAGTCTCAATCGCGCGCACGCTTATTCACGACCCGCCCGTTATATTCCTCGACGAGCCCACGGCAGGGCTGGATGTGATGTCGGCACGAGCGATTCACGATTTTATCGTGCAATGTAAGGCCGCCGGAAAGAGCATAATTCTCTCAACTCATATGATGGCCGAGGCCGAGAAGTTGTGCGACCGCATCGCCATCATAAACCACGGGCGCATCGTGGCAATTGGGACGATGCAAGAGCTCCGCAATGCTGCTGCCGGACCCGCCAGCCGCGACCAGGGTTCAGACCAGGTTTCACTCGAGGAGGTATTTGTAAAGTTGGCTGGAAAAGACGATTTCAGGGTAGACCCACATGCCGCGATGCGGCACCACAGGGAATGAAAATGTCGCCTAGGAATAACTGGGCGATTTCCAGGCTAGAGCGGGAAACTACGGTATCGGGCAAAGGGTAAGGGTGATAAGAGATGAGCAAGGGTGATAGACGATGAGGGTGACGGGATAGTGGCAAGGGTTGAGGTAGGAGTTAAATGGGTGATAGCGACATATGAATATGAAGCAAATAAAGCTGGTGAAACGGGTAAATTGGAAACACATACGGAGCGTCTGGTTCAAGGAGATGCTCGATACCATTAGGGACCGGCGCACTCTCCTGGCGATGATTGTAATTCCGCTAGTCCTCATGCCTGCCATGGTCGTGGGGCTCCCGGCGCTTATGGAAAGGCAGGAACGATCTGTAGAAAAAACGGTCTCCCGCATCGTCATATCCGGCCAGGAGAACGCCCCGGGCCTGGTGAAAGCGGCTAGGGCTGCCGGGAATATCGATATCGTAGCGCCAACCCGGAGCCCCATGCGGGACCTGAGGGCCGGCAAGGTAGACCTGGTCGTCGAGGTCCAGCCGGGTTTCGAAGAGAGGGTTGTGCGCGAAGAGAAGACAGGATTAAAAATCTTCTATGAGGGCACCAGGCGAAACTCCGACATAGCGAGGGCGAGATTCCTTTCGGTCTTCAATGCTTACAGCCAGCAGGTCGTCGCGACGAGGCTCGCCCGCCGCAACATCGACCCGGCCATCCTTTTAATCGGCAACGTTGAAGCTCAAAATATGGCGTCAAAGCAAAAGATGGGCGGCTTCTTCCTGGCGATGATCCTGCCCATGATGATCGGGATATGGGCGGCCGTCGGTGGGATGTATACTGCGATAGATGTGGCGGCCGGCGAGAAGGAGCGCGGCACCCTCGAGGTTCTCGTGGTGGCGCCGCCAAGCCGGAGATCTCTCGTGTTTGGCAAGTATCTGGCCGTCCTGACGGTATCGACGATCACCGTTATCATGACGGTGGTGAGCATGCTCGCCGCCATCAAGGTCGCGGGACCGGCCATATTTCCCAGGAGCGCAGGGGAAATGGAGATATCCATCCCGCCAGCCTCAGCTGCTCTCATACTACTCGGGGCGTTCCTCCTGGCTTCGATCATCAGCGCCATCGAGATAGCCGTGAGCATCTTTGCGCGGAGCTTCAAGGAGGCGCAAAACTATATCACGCCCATCTATATCCTGGTGATGCTGCCGGGCTTCCTCACCCAGTTTACGGTGGGCGGGGGGCAGCCCGCATGGTGGACATTTGTCATTCCCGTCCTGAACGCGCTCCAGGTATTCAAGGAGCTGCTCATGGGCACGGTAAATTGGCCAAACATAGGCCTCATGGCCGCGTCCTCCCTGGTCTATGCGGTCGTAGCCCTGGAGATCGCAACGCGAGTCTTCAGCCGGGAGGACGTGATCTTCAGATAACCGCAGTCTGCATCCCCGGGTCCTCTGCTCATAAATTCTCTTTCAATATAGCTACAAGATCATCATATGTCACATCCCGCGGGTTAGCCTTAGTGGAACCCGATGGGAGGGCGTCCCGCGCGATGGCGTCTATATCATTCTCAACAAGTCCAAACTCACCTAGCTTCCTGGGAATACCGAGCCTATCCAGGAGGCGCTCTATGTATCGAATCCCGGCTTCGGCGGCCTCGCCCGCCCCCAGAGCCGCCGCGACTTCGGCATACTTGCGGGCGACTACGGGGAGATTGAATCGCATGACATACGGGAGAAGCACCGCGCAAACCAGGCCGTGAGGCTTATGATACCTGACCCCGACTGGGTGGGCAAGGCCATGGACCGCCCCGAGCCGGGCGCTGGCAAAGGCCATGCCTGCCATCAGGCTCCCGGTCGAGAGAGCCTCGCGCGCCTCTATGTCCCCGGGTGCCTCGTACGCCCTGAGGAGGTTGCGCCCGATGAGCTCGACCGCCTTGAGTGCAAGCGCATCCGTCACCGGGCCGGACCCTTTCGATGTGAAGCCCTCGATAGCTTGAGTGAGGGCATCCATGCCGCTATAGGCAGTGATGTGGGGCGGCATGGTGAGCGTAAGCTCTGGGTCGACGAGCGCCACATCTGCGAGGAGAAACGGGCTCCGAATGCTCTGTTTTACGAGTCCCTCGGGATCGGTCAACACCGAATTCATTGTGACCTCTGCACCGGTCCCGGCAGTTGTTGGAATCGCGATAAACGGGAGGCCCTTCTCAACGATCTCCCGCTTGCCGAGGAAATACTCCCTGACGTTTCCCGGCGCCCTGACCAGGCCGGCTACCACCTTTCCTACATCAATCGCGCTACCGCCCCCAATGCTGATCACAAGGTCGCACTGATGCCTCCTGGCCTCCTCTATGCCGAGCTCAACCGTCCTGAGCGATGGTTCGGCCTCGACCTTATTAAACAACACAACATCGACGCCCTTCCCTTGTAAGGGCCTTATAACCTTGTCGAGGACGCCGAGACGCTTGAGAGACGACATCCCCGTTACAAGCAGAGCCTTGCGGCCGAGCCGGGCTGCCTCGCAGCTCAACTGAGATAGGCTCCCCCTCCCGTATATGATCTTTTCCACAGTTTGAAACGTAAGGATATGTCCCACGCTGTCTTGCCTCCCTTCCCTATCATGGACCGCCCCTCCCTTCGCCAAAGCGCAGAGAGGGGCTTCCTGCTTCGCCGGGTCCTCAATTCCTTGCGTCGCCGGAGCCTTGATAGGGTCGAATTCCTTACTTAAACTATTCCCTATCAAAAAGAAAATTCCTCCACAGGGATCCCGTCCATCCTTGCATCAATTATCTCTTTTGGGCGTCCGGGTGCCAAATTAATTCACATCCCACCATGAAGGATTTTGAGAAGATATGTAGAAATGAACATATGCGTGAGCAGTTGTTCAAGCGGTTCATTCTAAGTCGTTCTAAGTTAGTTCTAAGTCTAAGTCATAACTGTGTCCGACGATGTGAAGAGGGAGGGATGCCGGGATATGAGTCAATGAGACTTTATATTCAAAATATTAATTATTAGGTTTTTATTGAATCCAATCCAATCTAATAATAATCTAATCTAATAAAAAGGGGGATCAGAAGAGATGTACCCTTCTGTTATCCTGGTAACCGGTGTCCGTAACTCCAGGAGGTTGATCGTTTTTGCTGCGCTCGTAGCCCTGCTGGTAGGCGTCGTCTCCGTCGTGCCGGCTGGCGCTGCCGAATCCTGGTGGGCTCAGGTGGCAAAGCCCTACCGCGGTGTAACCATCACGGGTATCTCCGAAAGCACGCCTCCGTCCAAGTACATGCAGCAAGTTCTGGCGCCCGCCTTCGAGAAAGAGACGGGTATACGCGTTAAGTTTGAGGTCACCTCGTGGGATCAGATGTACGACAAGGAAATCA
>DUMQ01000156.1 GCA_012839815.1 Bacillota bacterium
ATTGTCTCAGGAAAGCCCCAAAACTTCAAGTCCTGGGCTGTGGATATGGCGCATCTGTGGACTTATGGATAACCCCTTCGGGGTTACCCACAGGGTCCACAGATGTTTGGACAACGCTACGCGTTGACCACATACCCACAGCCCCGACGACGACTATTCTATAGTTATATTTCTTGGAGTCTATTGTGATCTCAGCTAAAGTATACGAGGGGGGATTACATATCATATGCCAACTGCGGTCTCCCCTATTATATCGGTGGGGTTATAAAGGACCGCAAAAAGCTTCTCGTTCAAACCCCAGAGACGATGAAAGCGCGTTTCAACATCGATATCAGGACCCAAAACGAGGTTACCAGAATTGATAGGGACCAAAAGCGTGTGCTCGTCAAAGACCACAAAACGGGAAGGGAGTATTACGAAACCTACGACAAGCTCGTCCTCTCCCCTGGCGCACGGCCCGTCAGGCCCGGGTTTCCCGGCATAGACCTGCCAACTGTATTCACGCTTCGCGATATTCCCGATACCGACCGCATTAAGGAATTTATCGATTCCAGGAGGCCCGAGACGGCTGTTGTTGTAGGCGGAGGTTTCATAGGCCTCGAAGCGGCGGAAAACCTCCACAATCGGGGGATTGCAGTCTCGATAGTCGAGATGGCTCCCCAGTTGATGCTCACACTTGATCCCGAAATGGCGGCGATCGTTCATAACCACCTCAGGGATAAAGGGGTGGATCTTTACCTTGGCGACGGTGTAAAGGGATTCTATGAAAACGGCAGGGACTTAAATTCAGGTCGTCAGAAGTCAAGTGATAGTATACCCGAACCTGCCTCTGATTCCAATTCTGCCTCTGATTCCAATTCAGGGATAACTCATGCTACCATAGTCGAACTGTCCAGCGGAAGGCGGATCGAAGCAGACATGGTGATCCTGGCGATCGGGGTCAGGCCCGACATAACCCTCGCGAAGGATGCCGGCCTCACGATCGGCGAACGCGGGGGTATCGCGGTTAACGAGTACCTTGAAACATCCGACCCTGATATATATGCCATAGGCGACGCCATCGAGGTCACTGATTTTACGACCGGGCGCCGCATGCCGGTACCCCTGGCCGGTCCCGCAAACAAGCAGGGGCGCATTGTGGCAGATAATATCTGCGGCAGGAAGCAAAGGTACGCCGGGACCCAGGGTACGGCGATCGTCAAGGTCTTTGACCTGGTCGTAGCAACCACGGGGAGCAACGAAAGGACCCTCAAGGAACTCGGGAGGCCGTGCATCAGTTCCATCATCCATCCGGCGTCCCACGCGGGATATTATCCCGGCAACGTCCCCATGTCGCTCAAAATCGTCTTCGCCCCCGACGGCCTGCTCCTGGGCGCTCAGGCGGTTGGGCGCGATGGCGTGGATAAGAGGATCGATGTGCTGGCGACGGCCATCCGCTTTGGTAAGAGCGTCTTTGACCTCCAGGAACTCGAGCTCGCATATGCACCGCCGTATTCCTCGGCCAAGGACCCTGTAAATATGGCAGGGTATGTGGCGGGCAATATCTTAAATGGGGATGTAGATATCATTCACTGGGACGAACTCGAAGGCCTGGACAGGAATCGCACCTTCCTGCTGGACGTGCGGGAGCCCTTTGAATGCCAAATGGGGATTATAGAGGGCTCGGTTAACATCCCCCTCGGCCAGCTGCGCGGGCGACTGCAGGACCTTCCCAGGGACAAGGATATCGTTGTCTACTGCCAGGTGGGGCTACGGGCATACCTGGCGTGCAGGATTCTGATGCAGCACGGATTTAAACATGTCAAGAACCTGAGCGGAGGCTGGCGAACCTACCAGGCTGTGATTCGCGACCGCGAAGAGAGAGAGGTGGGTAAGTAGCCTGCGAGTGAATTGACCCGCACCGTGCATGTCGTGCGCGAGACGAGTTAGTTAGATCAATCGGACAGGCGGCAGGACATCACCTGCGCGGCACGCGCCACGGATAGCGCATTACCGCAGGATCGGACTGAGCAACGAAGCCGAGCGCTAGGAACGAGCGCTAGGAACAGCCTTAGGTTAGGGCAACCTACCGAGGGTGGACTCCTGGTCCATCCACGCGGAGAATTACTGATACTTATCCGGATAGCTTACACCCGGATAGCTTGCTTTTCTCTGCCAATTTCATATAGAATATTACTGTGAGCATGCGCCTTGAGGTCATAGACCCTGCTGGGAGAGAGGTGAAGTTAGTGAGATGCGGCGGTAGAAGCCCGGCATTCCCCCTGTTCCTCATAGTTATCGGCGTCATCCTCCTGCTCAACAACTATGGCCTGATTACCGTGAACATTTGGAACCTGCTCGCAACATACTGGCCTGTCCTGCTGATCCTTTACGGCCTCTCCCTCCTCTCCGGCTGCGGGCACCGAGGGGCCATCTGGTGGATTTTCATACTGCTCTTGATCTTTTTTGCATTCTTCACATTCATGACCCCGATGCGACCATGGCGCATTTAGAATTCAACAACTTTGAAAACCCCGATCCCTCCGAGACGGCCGGGGACATAGGCTCCGGTAAAGCTAAAATCTAAATCTCGAGCGCAAGTTGGGCTCAGGAAAGGTTTCAATAAGGCGGCTGACTCAAGAAATAGGCATCTAAATCCAGAAAATCTAAGTTAGTGCGCAAAAATCTCTACCCTTTTGGGCACTCGCATAGGGCGTCTGAAAATAGACTGCCCCTGAATTAAGTTTAGGGAGAAAAGTTGGGGAGAATTTCCGTGGATAAAATCAAAGGCGTAATCTTCGATCTCGACGGCACCCTGGCCAACACTCTACCTCTATGTTATAGGGCTTTCAACCATGCCTTCGAGAAATACCTGGGGCGGCGTTTCACGGATGCCGAGATCAGCGCCATGTTTGGGCCGCCCGAGGAAGGCATGGTGGCCCGGGTTGTCGGGGCAGAACATTGCCAGGATTGCCTCGAGGAATATTGGCATTTTTATGCCGAACATCACGACGAGAGCGCTGTCAGAATCGAGGGTATATGGGAACTGCTGGACTTCTTGAAGGCAAAGCATGTAAAAACGGGCATCGTGACGGGCAAGGGACCCAGGAGCGCCGCCATCACCCTTCAGAAGCTCGGCCTCAGCCCGGTGATTGATAGCGTGGTGACGGGTGCAGACGTTAAGACCCCCAAGCCGGACCCTGAAGGCATCTTCTTGACAATGAGGCGTCTCGCGCTTGATCCGCGGCATACCCTCTTCGCCGGGGATTCGCCAGCAGATATCAGAGCCGGGCGAGCCGCCGGAGTCGCGACCGCCGCCGCATTATGGGTAACGCCGGCACCGGGTCACGCCGCCGTCCTCAAAGAAGGGCCCGATTATACCTTCTACAAGGTGCAGGATTTCGCCGGGTGGCTGGCGAAGCACGTGCCAGATATGTAAGCCAGGCCAGATGCTAAGTGTAAGTTCGAAGTTCTTCGAAGATTACTGACGTTTTTCCAGGGGTTGCCGGTGCTTGCGTGACGGGGCCTCTTGAAATTTGGCAAGGCCCTCGCGCTAAATTTCAACGGAGGCGCGCCGCAAGCGCGCCGTCCCCGGAACGCAACACCGTAAGTCCTGCGACGTGCTGGTAAACTGGCATAAATTAAGGAACCTATACTTAGCTAAGATATTAGCTAGATTTAGATCAAATATGTGTTAGAAAAGAGGTCATATTAACATGTCAGCAGTCAAGCTAACAGAGGGAATATACTGGGTGGGGGCGGTGGACTGGAATATTCGACACTTCCATGGACCCGCCTATTCCACGCACCATGGAGTAACATATAACTCCTATCTTATTATCGATGAAAAGGTAGCGCTTGTAGATACGGTATTTACCCCATTCGCCGATGAGTTGATTGGCAATATAAGCGATGTGATAGACCCGGCCAGGATAGATTACGTGATAGCAAATCACGTCGAAGTGGATCATTCCGGCGCCCTTCCAAGGCTTATGAGTATCATCCCCAATGCCCGGGTCTTCTGCAGCCTGAAGGGTGTCGACGAGTTCAAGAAACACTACGCTCCTGCGTCCGGTTGGGAGTTTCATCCCGTAAAGACCGGGCAAGAACTCAAGTTGGGCAAGCGCACCCTTTCCTTTATCGAGGCGCCAATGCTCCACTGGCCCGATAGCATGTTCACCTACGTAAAAGAAGACGGTATCCTCATGTCCAACGACGCCTTCGGGCAGCACATAGCGACGACCGGGCGGTTCGACGATGAGGTGAACGAACATGAGCTAATGAGGGAAGCGGCCAAGTATTACGCCAACATCCTCATGCCATTTAGCGTCCTTGTCCTGCGGAAGCTGAAGGAACTCCAGGATATGAAAATCCCGGTGAATATGATCGCACCCAGCCACGGGATCATATGGCGAAAGGACCCGGGAAGGATTATCGATGCCTATGCAAAGTGGGCAGAGGGGAAGCCGGTGGGCCCCGCTGCCCCGGGGATGCTCGTGGTCTACGAAACCATGTGGGGCAGCACGGAAAAGATGGCAAAAGCCATTCTCCAGGGCGCGATCGATGAGGGCGTCGATGCCAGGCTCTACAGGCTTTTTGGAACCGACGAGAGCGATATCATCACAGAATTGCTTACAGCCAGGGCACTAGTCGTGGGATGTTCGACCATAAACAGGGGCATACTCCCGACGGTAAGCTCCTTTCTTGATGAGGTGCGTGGTTTGAAACCTGTTAGGAAGATCGGGGCAGCCTTCGGCTCATACGGCTGGAACGGCGGAGCAGTTGAAACCATAGAGGAAAGGCTCCGTACTGCAGGCATAGAGCTGGCGGAGCCCGGACTGGGCCTGAAATGGGTCCCGACCCCGGAAGAGCTTGAAAGCTGCCGCGAACTTGGGCGTAAGATCGCAAGACGAGTGCGAGCGGGACAAGCCTAAGTCATAAGATGCAAAATGCGCCGACAAGCAAGTCGTAGACAAGCAAGTACGGTAAAGAGGGTCAACAGGGTGGGCAGGGTAATGGTAACCATGGTGAGCGGGGGAAGCAGGTGAAGTAGAAGAAGCAGGGAAAACAGGGAAAACAGGAGAAGCCAGGGAATATGGGGTGCAAAGGGGGTCTCTCAGCTAATGGGAGCAGAATTAGCGGCCGCAGACACGAATGAGCCTCTCGAGTGCAGCGATGAGTTGTTTTCCGGCATAATCTCAGCCCTGTCAATGGTCCTCGACGTGGAGGAGGACAAGAAACTCTATCATGGATGGAGGGTTGCGGCTGTTGCGACCCTGGCCGCCGAAAACCTCGGGACGGAGCTTCTACCGGAGGTTTTCTACGGCGGCCTCCTTCATGACATAGGGGCAATGGGCTTTCCGGATCACATGGTTCACTACCCAACCCTCGAGGCCCAACTTTCGGTGCCGGAGATCCTCCAGCACCCCGCACGTGGTGCCGCGATCATCCAGGAGATACCGGGGCTCGAAGGTGCGACCGGGATGATCCTGGAGCATCACGAATACTGGAATGGCAGGGGCTACCCCGCCGGGAAGCGGGAGGCGGAGATCTCGCAAGAAAGCCAGGTACTGCGCGCCGCTGACAGCCTTGATCTGGTATTCAGGGCATATACCGGGATCCACATCAGCGGGGCACCTATCGGCCCCGCCTCCAATTCTCCCGGCGCATCCTCAATCTCCACCCTGAAAAACCATATAGCTGCGACATTTGAGCTGGGAGCGGGCTCGGAATTTTCCCGGCCGGTCTATGAGCTCATCATAGAGTCCGCCGGGATCGGCTCCTCAAGGGCCCCCGACTCCTCTTCCGATTCTGTATTTCAACATCTGCTGAGCGAGGACGGGCTAAAAGAGCTCATAAGTGACATCAGGGGGCGCATTCCGGCCATAATCCCAAGGTGCAGGCAAAACCCGGGTCGGCTGGTCCTATCTATTTTCGCCAAAGTCATCGACGCTAAACATCAATACACCGCCGGCCATTCGGAGCGTGTAGCCGAATACGCAGTCCGCATCGGGAAGGCGATGGGGCTCAAGCCCTCGGAGCTACGGGAGATTGAGGCGGCCGGACTCCTTCATGATACAGGAAAGGTGTCGGTGCCGAGATCCGTTCTCGATAAAAGCGGGAAGCTAACCGCGGACGAGCTCAGGATTATCAGAGGGCACCCCAGACTTACGCTAGATATTATCGGTTCGATAAGGGGTTTCGGGGAAGTCGCCAGGATCGCAGGCTACCATCACGAACGCTACGATGGCAAAGGCTATCCCGACGGTCTGAAGGGCGCCGACATACCGCTAGGGGCGCGCATCCTGGCTGTAGCCGATACGCTGGATGCTGTGACCTCCGGGCGGCCGTATCAAAGGGTTATGTCCTGCCAGGAAGCCCTCGAGCTCCTGCGCCGGAACGCAGGCACGCAGTTTGACCCGCAGGTGGTCGAGGCGGCTGGCGCGGCCTTTGAATTAAACCGTGCCGACGCCGGTGCCGGTGCCAGCGCCGGTACCATGTGTTGAAGCTAGACCGCACCAGCCGCCATAGACATCCTAAGTTAGTGCGCAAAAATATCCAGACCTTTCGCAGGTCACAGCTAACAGTGCCTCACAGTGGCCGGGGTGTCTTGCGTCCCGGCTACTTCGCCGTGGCTGTTACTCCAGTGACAGTGACATCTGCTCTATTCTGACGCGACCCGTTCCCAGACCGGCGCCAGGCGCTCCTTGCCGCGTGTCCCGAGGATTATCGGGGTGATGCCCGCTATCTCGCATAAGTAGGTCAGGGCCCGCACGTGGTCGCCAGCCACGCCAAGCACGTGGTTGGAAGGAAAGACATTCAAGAATTCCTCAAACGAGGCGTCAATCCGCGCATGGACGTGTGGCCAGGTTGGATCCGTCTCAGAATTCAGCTTCTTCCGCACGTCCGCTGGTAGCTCCACGCTCTCGCCGGACATGATCACCATATACGGCTTGTCATCCCATACGCCAAGCCTGGCGAAAGTCATTTTGGCTGGTGCAGCATCATATTCCATTGAGGCTCCACCGGCTTTAAAATAGAATTCAAGGGCTGGATGGAAAGTAATCCGCTTGAAGTTCTCCCTCGGGTCCATGCTCAGCGCTGCGTAGTAGCTCGAATGGTTGCCGGAGTTGCACCAGTCCCATATATCAAGGTCGGGGTGATACAGGCGGACGTCCATGAAGAGAGTTGGCAGGCCGCCGCTAATGTACTTCAGCATCTGCATGGTCACGGCAGCATATGAATCAGCTTCGGTAGCGCAAACCACGGGCTCCTTAGGGCCATTCCAGTCATACGGGTCGTTCATGAGCATCTCGGGTATATCGCCCAGGCAGACATACTCTGTTAACTCACGCTGGCCCTTGAGCCCGCAGAAATCGAACCCCTTTTCCTCGTTAACCATTCGCATGGCTATATAGAGCCTGATCTGGGTCTTCAGGGTCTCCGGCGTCAGCATCTTACCGTCATACAGGATCCTGTCGCCGAGAAGCTCGGTAAACCACCTGAAGCCCTTCTCCACCTCGGCCTCGTCAACCTTTTCCATAGTCTTGACAAGGAGCAGTTGATCAATCTGCCGGACTGTGGTCCCCAGGTGCTTCAGCGTCGGGACCAGGTGAAAATACCCGGTCTCCATACCCATCGAGTGGCCGCCGTAGCAGCCATAGACCTCGTTTTGCATGGTAGTCAGGGCCTCGCTGGCGCGCAGCCAGTCGATCACCTTGGCCTGGGTCTGGGGGTCGTCCATTTCGCCCACGATCCGGTGGGTGCGCACACCCGCCTGCCTTAATGCTCCATCCGTGGCCAAGAGACCGACGTTGCCAGGGAAGGCCCCGTTATTGTTGGATAGACTCAAGATTGGTATATCCCGTCCCACGGAGTTTATAAACGGCCAGACCAGGAAGGGGAAATTCCAGACGTTGTAACACATGATCACTTGCTTCACGTTGGCTCGCGAGAGCTCCTCGCCCACCTTTTGCGCCACGCGGACGCTTGTGATGGTCTCGGAACCGACGACGACCTCAGGCGCGGTGCCATCCAGGTTCTTGAGATTCGCTCGGATAATATCCGCCCATGCATTTAGAACCTTCATGTTTTCCGCGCTATTTTTGTTGTAGACATGTGGCCGCTCGTCATTCATCATGACGATTCCAATTGGTGTAGATCTCATCTTTCTCTTACCCCCTGCTCTCTTTGGGATCCATGATTTTAGGCTCTAAGTTAGTGCGCAAAAATCTCTGCCTCTCTATGTGATTTCGCGCTCTTCAGTCTGGAAATTCTATAAGTTCTATAATCTTGAATTTCTATAACCTTGCAACCTGCCGATTCTATGTTTGGCCTCTTCTATAATCCCTATGATACACTCCTACGATCCCCCCTCTCGTCCACTCATGCCGAACCCCTCACGACCAGCTCAGCCTTTAGAAGCACCTCCCGTGTGCTAGTTACGCTGCCGCCTATCCGTTCGAGGAGAAGCTCCGCGGCTCTCCGCCCTATCTCGGCAGCGGGGTGAGCCACAACCGTTATAGGCGGCTCGACGTAATCTGCGAGCTCGAAGTCATCAAACACGATCAAAGCAACCTCACCCGGGATCTTAAACCCATAGTGCTTGATCGCCTTGAATGCCCCGATGCCTATCTGCTTATTGGCAGCGAAGATCGCAT
Organism: Bacillota bacterium; assembly: GCA_012839815.1. Lineage (GTDB taxonomy): Bacteria > Bacillota > SHA-98 > Ch115 > JABLXJ01 > JABLXL01. Next base: position 8,640 of record DUMQ01000156.1, read on the forward strand.
CGGGCCTCGCCGGCGCGCCCGATATCGAGGGGGATTGCAGCAGCTCTCCTGCGAGTTTGAAACCCGATTCAATAGTAAAGGGGCCGACCTTTACTAAGTCTGGAATCACTGACATATTAAATGATTCAAGGGCCTTGATGTACCCGGCACGCCTCTCCTTGCCGGAAAGCGTATCCTGGGGTCCGAATATCCCTGCAATGGTCCGGTAGCCCTTCGATATCAGATAGGAAACGGCGTGAGCCGCACCTTCAAAGTTGTCAACCCTCACGGAATCGATGCGGGGGCTCGCTGTCCTATCTGCGAGAACCACAGGTATGCCACGCGCTGCTACATCCTCTACATGCTTGCCGCTCGTATCCGCGGAAACAACAAGCAGGCCATCCACCCTGCGCTCCAGGAGGATCCGGTAGTAACCCTTCTCCTTTTCCACGGATTCCTGCGTATCACAAAGGATCGGGGTATAGTTGGCCCGGTCGAAAACCGCACTTGCTGCCTGCGCCAGCTCAGCAAAGAACGAGTTTGTTATATCCGGGACAAGCAGCCCGACTGTAAACGTTTTATCATTTCGCAAGCTCCGAGCTATGACGTTGGGATGGTAATTCGTCTCCCGGAGCGCCGCGTTGATCCTCTCGACCAACTCGGGCGAGACGTTGGTGGATCCATTTATTACCCTCGAAACCGTGGCTATCGAAACACCAGCCAGGCGTGCCACGTCGACCAACGTCGCATTGCGCTTCAACATCGCATTACGCCTCATAATACCCATGACAACAAGCTAATAATCGATCCTCCTACCCCCTTATGATCCCCCTACCCCGTGATATAAGGTACCGATTTCCATAAGCCCCAAGCATAAGGAGCAAACCTATAGGGTCCAGGGGCGTCATACCTCAGGGTCGTCATACCCGATATCCTGATAACGTTTACTCGAGTTACTATAATTCCACACTCCTTAATAAAATCCTGCCGGGGGCAAGCTTATTTCAGGGCCGCAAAGTATTTCAGGGCTTCAAAGCCATTTTTTTCGCCTGAAAAACCAGATCATCCCGGCACTCACCAATCCCATCAGCCCCAGCACAGCCGGATAGCCATAGCGGAGACGAAGCTCAGGCATGTATTGAAAATTCATGCCGTATATACCTGCGATAACCGAGAGCGGCATCATGATTGTAGTTATGACGGTCAATACCTTCATGATTTCATTCATGCGGTTGGAGATGCTCGAGAGGTAAGCATCCAGGGCGGCGGAAAGCAGGTCGTGATGATTATCAACAAGGTCGAAGAGTCTGAGCACATGATCGTAGACGTCCATGAAATAGGCCCGGTCGCTGGGCCGCATGAACGGCTGGTCGCGGCGAAGGATAGCGCTCAGCACTTCGCGCTGCGGGGACAGTGATTTTCTGACCCGCAGGATCCCCCGGCGGAGCGCAAACGCCTCCGAAAGCAGGTCTTGACCTGGTGAAAGGAAAACTCTGTTTTCAATTGTCTCTAGCCGCCCCTCAATCCTATCCAGGAGGGGAAAGTATTCATCTACGAGGCTCCCGAGTATGCGCTGGAGGAGGAACCCTATTCCCTTTTCCATGAGCTGCTGCGACGCTCTATACTCTTCGTAAAGTTTACCCACAAACTCAAGCTGGTCCCAGTGGAACGTCACTATGAAACTTGCGCCCACAAAGATATCAAACTCCGCAACCCGAAAAAGGCGACCGTCAGACCTCTTGTGCTCCCGATTACGCCGTCCCCTGTCATGATCCGACCGGTCATGATCCGAGATGTCCTGATCCCGATTTCGCTGCTCCTGCGGTCGCTGCTGGCCGCGGCTGCGGGCGTCCGGGCCAACGGCATGAAGGACCAGGAAAAGGTAACCGGGGTACTCGTCCACTTTTGGCCGCTGCAGACGATGCAGGCAGTCCTCAATAGCCAGAGGGTGAAAACCGAAGACGTTGCTGAGGAGTTCAACCTCTCCAGGGGCCGGCGCTTCAAGGTCCACCCAGAGGAATTCCTGCTTTGCGAAACTCTCAGCGATTTGAGCCTTCCACGCCTCCGGCGCCAACCCGCGAAGCCTTTCCTCTATTCCAGGGAATAATACCCGAAGCATCTCCTGTGCACCCCATTATCTCCCATTTTCTCGTTTGTAGCATTTCTCACTTGCACTATTATACCATAGATACCATAAACCTGGTTTATACATATACCGCAGCCCGGTTCTAACGCAGGCAGACAAGCCACAAGCGAACAAGCGATAACCCCTTGCAAAAGGCTCTAAGTTATGCTATTATATCTTTGTTACTAGGCGCCGGTAAAAACTCTTGGATTCGAGCTGGCGCATTGGCCCTCGAAACGCGGGCCATTAGCTCAGTAGGTAGAGCACCGGACTTTTAATCCGGGTGTCCGGGGTTCGAATCCCCGATGGCTCACCATATGCGCTCCCATCGTCTAGGGGCCTAGGACACCGCCCTTTCAAGGCGGCGACGCGGATTCGAATTCCGCTGGGAGCGCCATCTTAATTTAAATTTCTAACATAAATGTCTTTAAGCCGACATAGCTCAATGGCAGAGCAGCGCATTCGTAATGCGCAGGTTATGGGTTCAAGTCCCATTGTCGGCTCCAGTTGTTTATAGATGCCGCAAGGGTTTGCGGCGTTTCTTGTTCTTGGCAATCTATATACGTAGGACATAGGTTCCCAATGAGTGCCAAACCGTACATCATGTGCCCGGCCTTTCGACCGGGCGCATAGTGGTTGCTACTTGTTTGCCATATCTTCTTTTATTGCAAGAGGCAGTCTCACCGCAAAGGTGCTGCCCCTGCCCGGCTCGCTCTCCACCTCTATGTGCCCCCCGTGAAGCTGGACAATGTATTTTGCTATGGCAAGCCCAAGCCCACTGCCACCTTCGCTCCGCGCGCGGGCCTTGTCCACCCTGTAGAACCGTTCAAAAATGTGAGGGATATGTTCAGGCTCAATTCCCGGGCCCGTATCCTTTACGGCGATCGTTGCACTCGCCCCGTCACTTGCAACCATAACCGAAATTTCACCTCCAGGAGGTGTGTATTTAATGGCGTTATCGAGCAGGTTAAGGAAAAGCCGGATCAGTTGATCCTGATCTCCCATAAGGATGGGTCTATCAAGCCCTTGAAGTTCCACTGATATCCCCTTTGACTCCGCAAGAGGCTTGACCTGCTCCACAAGGCCCTCGAGAAGTATCACTATGTCAAGCTGCTCGGGGCGAAAGGGCGCTTTACCAGTATCGCACCGCGCTAGGGTAAGGAGGTTCTCTGAGAGGTGGGCCAGCCGGTCCACCTGGGTCTCCAGTTCTTCCAAAACCCTTATATATTCGCTGGTATTCCGGGGCCTTGCGAGCGCAACATCGATATTCCCCTTCATTACGGTAAGCGGGGTACGGAGCTCATGCGCAGCGTCCGAGGTAAACTGGCGCTCGCGGCGAAATGCAGATTCCAGCCTTTCAAGCATTCCATTGAATGTACGGGCCAGCCTCCCGACCTCATCGTTGGGTAGCTTCATATCCAGCCGGCGCGAGAGATCTTCTGCGCTCATGGACTGGACAAGCCTCGTTAGACGATCTATGGGGCCGAGTGCCCGGCCTGATAAAAACATACCCCCGAGGGTTGCTATAACTGCGACAACGGGGATACCGAGAAATAGTAACGCCCCTACCAGCTCAAGAATGTCCTCCACCCTGGCCAGGGGTTCCGCCACCTGGAGCAGATATCCAGAACCATTGCCATGGGTGGCAGGAAGAGGTAATACGTACACCCGCCATGGCTTCCCTGAAATCCGCACAGTCATAAAACCTTCCGAAATCCTAAGGGATGGCAGTAACGAGTAATGCCCGAAGCCGTCCAGGGTATTGCCGGCGGCATCAACGAGGCGCATAGTGAAACCTCGGGCTTGTATGCGGCCTGCAATATCCCCATGCTCTTCAGCATTCTGGAAGGAAGGCTTCCCGTTTTCGTTATCAACGTCGCGGGCAGCTTGAGCGGCAACCAGTTGGAGGGTTGCATCAACCTCGGCATAAAGCCCCCTTGCAAGATTAAAATATAAAAAGCCCCCGAAGACCGCAAGGGTAATGGCCACGAGCAGTACATACCATATAGTAAGTCGAATTCTAATGGGTATGGAATACCTCATCGTTTCCCCTCAATTCACCCATCGATATTCACCCATCATTCACCCATCGATCTTATATCCCACCCCACGTACCGTATGTATAAGCTTGGGCTCCCAATTAGCGTCAATCTTGAGACGCAAGTAGCGAATGTAAACGTCAACGATGTTAGACTCGCTGTAGAAATCAAAGTTCCATACGTGCTCGGCGATCTGGGTGCGGCTTAGGACCTGACCTTTATGGCGCATCAGGAATTCAAGCAGAGCATATTCCCTGAGGGTGAGGTCGATCACGCGCCCCCTTCGCTCCGCACGTCGGGTCGCCGTGTCAAGTGTGAGGTCCCCAACCTGGAGTCGCGTGGGCCCTACCTCGCGCGGGCGGCGCAAAAGCGCACGCATACGCGCGAGGAGCTCCTTAAATGCGAAGGGCTTCACCAGGTAATCGTCAGCCCCTGCGTCGAGCCCCTCCACACGATCATCCACCGCATCTCGCGCCGTGAGCATGAGAATTGGCGCCCTAAACCCCCTCCTGCGTAATTCCTGGCATACGCTTACCCCGTCCCTTTTGGGCAGCATGATGTCGAGGATCAAAATATCGTATTGAGCGCTCTGGGCATAGTCGAGCGCAGATTCCCCATCCCCTGCCACATCCACGGCATAGCCCTCCTCCTCGAGCCCCCGTTTGACAAAGGATGCAATCTTCGGCTCATCTTCAACTACGAGAACCCGCAATATACTCACCCCTGAGTCTACTCATGACCATGCGGCTGATCCTGACCCGTTTTTACGCTCACATTCACCAGGTCTAATTTTACAGGAATCCACACTAAAATGCCAGATACAGTGCTTTACTGCGCGGCGCTCATTTATTATTCTACCTCAGAAAATACCACTGCCCTTGAGGTGGCATTTTCATCCCCTGTTGGTGCCGCCGCATGCGGTCATGGCGTCTACCGCGAAAATAACCTAATTACTTCCAGAGATATTTTCATTCTCTGTGGCACCACATCGCGGCACGGAGGTCTACCCTACCCTGAAAATGCGCTGCCATTTTCATCCCTCTGATGGTGTCGCTCCAGACGGCATGAAGGTCCAGTATCAAGGATAGATAGCACCTATCATGGAAACCGGAACTAAGGCCGGTGGATGTTCCCACCGGCCAGATAATCTTGGATTAGACCCTAGGGCGGGTCTTCTGAGGCAAAATAATAACTTGTCTTTAATATCCAACTGACCGACTAACCCGGATCAAGCTAGAATTCATGCTCCCCGTCGAAGTTTCCCTCTTCGTATCCGGGTGTGCCCGGAGCTTCTACCGGATCCTGACCCGGCGCCATCTCGGACTCTGACTCGTTCTCCGTATCGGATGTCATCTCTTCGGTCTCGGATGTCACCTCCTCATCGTCCGCCCCCGCTTGGGGCTGGCCGGAAGTGATCTGGGCCGGCGTGGAGACTATTGACGACCCCTGCCGGACGGAATCCGCCGCTCTAGTAGCACCTGTCCCCGCCTTTGCATAGGCAAGAAGCGAGACCGAAAGCGCGAGACATAACACCGCCAGGATACTTATGATCTTTACTTTTCGTGACATCATCTGTCACCTCCGTTGAATCATTATTGCCGGAAGGCCCTGTTCCGCTATATTGACCAGTATGTAAGTTTTCATCTCACGGACCAGACTCACTTCCCTGACTCACTTCCCTTCCGACTACCCTCAGTCTACCCGGCCATCATGAGAAATCGATGAGAAGTATATTAAAGTTTTCTAACCTATGCAACATCCCGCTGCGCCCGTAGGATTAGGCACTGTAGCGCTTTTTATACCCTCTCTGAAAAAATTTTTCTTCTAAGCCTTGAAGGAAAAATATATTCGTGCTATATTTGAAGATGGATATCAGGATAGATAATCTCTCAATCCTAAACCGCCGATAGGGGATTATGCAATGACAAGGGAGAAGACATCAAACCCATGCGAAGGCTTCCTCGGTAATATGGATATCGACGCAATAGACCCCCCAAATGATGCTAATGCCCGTACATATACACAGAACTATACTTATACAAAGAATAACCCGCTGCAAAAATTAAAAGAGGAATTCGCGACGCTTGAGGGGTCTCAAAGACAGCTTGGTAGATTTATCTTGGAAAACTCCTATCATATTCATCATCTTTCCATCTCCGAGCTCTCCCGCCAAAGCGGCGTAAGCGAAACGACTGTTGTAAGGCTTTGTCGAACACTTGGATTTGATGGCTATAAAGAATTTCGCCTGGCCATGGCTGAGGCGGTTTCAGCTATCCGGGGGCAACTCGTGGTCGGCTCGGATGTGCCTCTCAACTTAAGTGAGGGCGATGATACCTCAGCAATTGCGAAAAAAGTTATCCAGAATAACATCGATGTACTGACCGAGCTGGCCAAGAGTCTTGACGCCAAGGAGATTGAGAGAGCCGTAGACGTCATATCATCGTGCCGGCTGATGCAAATCTATGGGGTGGGTAGCTCCGCGGGGATCGCCCTCGATGCCTGCCAGAGATTCATCCGGGCAGGTATATCCTGTACCCCTATATTGGACTCGCATATGCAAATAGCCGCAGCGCTTCAACTAACTCCTCAAGACGTAGCATTTGGCATATCTTATTCAGGTACATCACGGGAGACAGTTGATGCTTTGAGCGCAGCCCGATCCGCCGGGGCTATTACAATATGCATGACGACCTTCCCTAATTCACGGATTACAAAGGAGGCTGATATCCAGCTAATAACACCCGCTTCTACTGTACCAATTCCCAGGGAGACGGTGGCATCGCGAATTGCGCAACTTGCGGTAATCGATATCGTGTGTGTGCTCACCGTAATGCGCAAATCGCGTGATTTAGCCCAATATATTAACCATCTCGAGGATGCCCTCGTAAACAAG
>DUMQ01000015.1 GCA_012839815.1 Bacillota bacterium
CTTTTCTCTTCCTTGAGCAGTTCAAGGACAATCTGTGCCTTAAAGGTTGGTGAATATTGTTTCTTCATGACTCCATTATAGCTTAAAACCCATCATTCTGGTGTCCAAATTCCTGGGTCCATTATATGGAGCAAGGTAGAGTAGTATATAAAAATATGTTAGAAATGCCTGTCATCCTCAGAAGTAGGGATCAAAAGACTCTTTAGCGTAAGCGATATCTGTGCCGTATCCACACAACCTACGGGCTTGAGTTGGCGTCGCTGGATAACCTCTATTTAATCGGGTAGATTCGCTTAAGGTGCTGGCTATTGAAGAAGGCTATGTAGATGGTCGGGCAAAATACTTCGCTAGCTGGCAAGCCTGCATCGATGCCTTGTATACGGAACTACATGGGGAGTCATTAAGGAGATGGTGCGCTTGGCTAGAGTGTCTCCCAAGATGTCTTAAAGCCCCAATTTTAGCAAGGCGGATGTGTGGCGTATAAGCCATTTTATCTACCAAGGGAGATCTCGTGTGGGCTGTCAAGGGTAGACCTAGATTGGTAGGTAAATCATCCTATGGGTGAGTTGTGGGCTGCTAATCATTTGCTAATGTACTATCTGAAACGACCTATCACGCGACGGACAGATTAGCATAGCGTACTGCTTAAAATGCAGCTAGAATAGCATTTGACGGATGCGCTACCATAGGAAAGAATTAGATAACATGTGCCCTCCTGGAATCCCGGCTTCGGCACCAAGTTTTTCAAGGGGTTGAGGGCTTTCTGGAAGTTAGATGCATTTCCTAAAAATTAGGAAATTGTCGGAATAAACTTGTGGTGCCGGAATCGAGTTTGTTTCATCCTGTGACCACCAGACTTTGTTGAGTCTGGTGGTCTTGCGTTTGCCGGAATTTTTGCCGGAATATATAAATGGAACTGGAGGGATAACGTTGAGCAAAAAGATAAGTCTTAGTCAATCAAATCAAAACATCTATATTCTTCCGGACCGAATCTATTTGAATCTGCTCGGTGGCAAGTATTACGACAACATATGGAGCGGCGCCAGTCACAATCTCGCCGAAGGGCTCGCGACGAGCGAGAGGTTCAAGAAGCTCTGTAAGGTAGGCGGGACGTTCGATTGGTAGTCTCGCCACTTATGTCAGCCGGTTATTCTGGCGCCTGTGTATCTGAGAGGAGCGCTTGCCTTGCCTGCTCCAGGCGGCACTTCTCGCAAGCTGCACGGCATAGCCCGTAAGAGGCCCTCTTTTCACAGGCCTGCTGGATGGCCTGCCTGGGCGGCACCTGTCACGTTACCCCTCGAAAGCCTGTCCAAAGCGAGATAAAGTAGAGGCATCACTATCCCTCTTTCCGCAAAGAAGAAGAAAAATCGCGGCTATGTAAGCCGCGATCGTGATAGCTACCGAGAGAACATAGGCTAAAGTTCATGAAGACTTGGTAATAGGCAGAGAAGCGTTCCCGTGGGTATTATCTCTTCAATGGGCCAAGCACATGGCCCCAGGAGAGGGGTGGGGCATGGAACGCAAGTTCCGGGATCGTAGAAATGGGGAAATGACCTTCGGGAATTTGCGGAAGAATCTATTTTTCTTATAGGCTTTCAAATAGTGTCACATGGTGAAAGACTGCATGGGAGATTCCTAAGCGGAGTTTTCATCAGGTGGTAGTGTGGAGTGTCTGTGGGAATTTTCCTGTGATGTCAGCGAAATGTCAGTATAGGTGTCGGTATGGTGCCGGTGGCAGCCACAGCTGAACCTGATTATTATGCAAGGGGTATCCGAAAGCCGGGAGTTAGTCCTGTATACCGCTTTATATATTCTTTACGAAACAAAGAGGATTTTGTCATATAATATCGAAAATATATGGTTGAATTATCAAGTAATACTTTTTCTGGTGTTTTCGCTCACCACGCTGGGGGCTCGGCGCTAACTTGACGGGACGTGGTTGCTTCTTGCGATGACGGCCAGTAGTTCAGACTGTGGAGCAGGTGTACGAAGACCGGGGTGAGCTTTGGGTTGGCAACAGGACTTACTAAAGAAGAGAGATATGGATTCGCAATGGGCGGATGGTGTGTTTTCTCAATGGGGTCTGCGGCAAGACACCCCCTCCTC
>DUMQ01000157.1 GCA_012839815.1 Bacillota bacterium
ACATCTCATTCTTTGAGTACAATTCTGTTTCGTTCATGGCTAAGATCTAAAACCTAAAGTCCCCAAGGCATTACCATGTCTTCCTCCGTGAAAACCGCCCCTTGAGTGGAATTTTTCTCGCTTCTCACGGTATTTTCCACCTCTCTAGAACCTATTCCTTCCATAAAATCCTATTTAAGGTACGACACACTTGTATTCGGCAAACTAAAAGTGACCCATCCAGAGGGTAAACGGTCATAAAAAAGAGGACCACCCCCAACAAGTCGAATCCTGCTGCTAAACGTTGTCAATTTGGCAGTGGGAGGCATTCGAGGTGCTGAGGATGGTCCAAGTTGAATATATCCGTTTCCTGTATTATCAGCAACATAAACCCATGCGGGCTACCGCACTCGGCCGCTGCCCGGAGCCCTCACAAAGCTCCGAACAGCGGTTCCTTGTTTGTAGATTAAAAACTTAGCAGTAATATTTAGGCCAACGCGATCGGGTACTTGCGCAGTCTCATATAGACCGGTAGCGGCCCCCCGATCAACGGCATGGCGTAGTCTATGAATTTCTGCGTCACAAAATTCCCTTCGGCGTTTATGAACTCATCCGGTAGCTTCTTCTCGGCATTTGCTATCTCTTCGAGGTCCGCAAGCCCTGTTGTGCACCTGTACTCAGGGCCAGTCTCCCTTACCAGGATCACCATCTTATCCGTCTCGCCCCCTGCGGCATAGCGCACTGCTGCCTCCCCCACCATGTACGCCTCCTTCAAGTCTACCTCAGATACGCAGACCATGGACATCCTCTGTATGGTGCCAGGCTTGTCAAACCTCGCCTTTAACCCGAGGTTACCTGAGATTAGCTTGCACAGTGCATCAGCAGCTCCACCCAGCTGTTTGTGCCCAAATGCATCAACATCTATAGCCCTGGATGAGGCCGAGAGAAAATTACCCGATTCATCCTTTGCCCCTTCGCATATTACTATAACTACATGCCCTAAAGAATCATATACTTCCTTGACATCTTTCAGCATCTTGTCGATCCCTATGGGCCTCTCCGGGACATAAATGAGGTGAGGAGGATCTTCTGCTGATTTCTTTCCCAGGGCTGATGCTGCCGTTATCCAGCCAGCGTTTCTCCCCATGGCCTCTATTACCTTTACCTTGTCAACTATACCGATAGCCTCTGTGTCTTTGCCTGCATCCATGGTTGCTATAGCTATAAACCTCGCAACGCTCCCATAGCCAGGGGAGTGATCCGTGATGGCTAGATCATTATCTATGGTCTTCGGGATCCCGATCACCCTAAGCTCATACCCTGATTCCTTCGCAAGCTTGCCTATCTTGTGGGATGTATCAGCTGAGTCGTTTCCACCTATGTAAAAGAAGTAACGGATATTGTATTTCTTGAACACATCAAGGATCTTATCGTATTCCCCGGGCGTGACCTTGTGCCGGCATGAGCCGAGGGCGGCGGACGGCGTCCTCATGATACCCTCTAATGTTATTTCATCCTCCCGCCGGAGGTCCACGAGGTTCTCACTGAGGACCCCTTCTATCCCGTGGATTGCTCCGTAGATGCCATCTATTTCCGGGTGTTTCTTTGCCTCCCTTATGACCCCAACCAGACTCGAGTTTATAACCGCAGTCGGCCCCCCTGACTGGCCGACTATGAGATTGCCCTTCAGCGTATCGTCCATGTGTTGATATTCGCCTCCTGTATGCGTCCCTCATATGCGACGTATCTCATAATATGTATGCATGCACGTCCGCCCAGGAACGTCACCTCATGTGCCCGCAATAGCTACATAAGCCATGTAGTCTACTCGAGCACGCGCTGGGCTATTTGAGTATGCGAGTAAGATCGTCCATGCCTGTGCCGCGCTTTGAGATGAGGTAGTCTATTGCCTCCTCGGCGCTAAACCCCTTATGGACTATGCCATTTATCGCACATGCCACTGCGCGCGGGTCGTCATTGCCGGGGAACGTTACATTCCTCCCGACAAGGGCCCCGCGGATGGTTGGCCCCGCCTTCATGCCCTTCGCAAATTCCTCTATCGTTGGGGTCGGGTCTCCCTTTGATTCCCCACCAAGCATCAAGATGGGGCATGTTGTCGCCCGGGCGACTGCTTCATAGTTATCACAGTAAGGAATCTTTAGCCATGTCATTGCAGAGGTATACCCCAGCCCTGAGGCAACCCCTATAACCTTGATTAGATCATCTGCGTTCTTCCTGGTCTTGTACGCCCCATCCTCCTTGACCACGGCCAGAGCCTCAATGAATACCGGGATACCTAGGTCGGCAAGCTCGTTTATGACCCTTGAGCAATATTCGATCGTCCACCCGGATGCAGGCTCGGTTACATCAAGTCTGAACATTATCTTTGCTCCATCTAAGCGCATCTTCTTGATGCCCGAGGCTGTGTATGCTGTCATGCGATCATCCATCTCAAAGCTAACACCTGCGAGGCCCCCTCTATTCATGCAGCCGAGGAGCACCTTATTTGCAAGGAAGCTCTCCCCGCCTGCCTCTTGGCAGAGGTGATCGACGATCATCAGTTCCTCGATTATATCCGGTGTGCCCATGACCCCGTCTATCTCGGGGCTGGTGACAACCCTCAGGATCCTGCCGAGGAGCTCGTAGCGGTCGCCCATCCTGACCGGGTCATCACCTACCCTGGTAACCATCCTGGCGGGATGATCTGCGGCCAAGATCGTAAGCTTGCCGTCTGTGGTCAAGGCCGGCCTTCGCTTTCGTGAAGCCGCTATCTTCTCGACGAGCCCAGGATTACTCACCCTTATGTCAGTTATCTTGCTGAAGATACTCTCCGGGAAAAACTCCTTGCTCTTAAATTCATAGGTACCAATTGAATATTTCTTTTGCATGATGAACTCAAACCCCTTTCTATCCTTTCTTGATTGTTTTTTGATTATTTTATTTATAGTAAGTAACTCTCCCCTTTCATTGCTCCCTAGCCCCTAATTCGGGCTTCTCCTTTATCCACACGTGGTCTGGATCATCGCGGGGCACCAGCATCCTATTCTCTCCAGCTAGGACCCATAAATAATAAATCGCGTATCCCGGGGCGGCCACGACGGGGTGATAACCGCTTTCAATGAGGACGACATCATTGTCCCTTATAACGTAGGCATTTTCACAATAAGCGCCTCCGTTACCAATCAATAACTCGCCTCCCTCGGCTGCGCAGGTTTCACGACCAGACTGACCGGCAGAACCATATATGATCTGAACACCAAAACCCTGGGGGGGATTGACCTTGAAGAAATATAGCTCCTCCATCTTCACCTCATTGGGGAAGTCGTCAACATCATGCTTATGTGGCGGGTAGCTTGACCAGTTCCCCTGGGGTGTAAAGGTCTCCCCAACAACCAACTTCTGAGCCTTTACATTCAACGCTATGATATCGTGGACTTCTCTCGTAAAGTTACCTACCCCCCTTGTGTTAACCACCACATGATCGGGGGTAACAATCTGAGGCTCCCCCTTGATATCGCTTGGAACGCCACTTATTGCCACCTCCACCCTGCCGACTGGATAAACGCGATAATCTGTATAAGGAGGTATATAGACACCCGTGGCCTTCCCGGAAAATACCGTATCCCTAGTTCCAATTGGCCCCCACTTCATACTTCCGGCTTCGATAACGCACCGTCCACTCAAAATCACGAGGGCGAGCTCAGTTTCACCGGAATCTCCGGCAAAAGCCCGGGCTTGCTCTCCGAGCCTCAGCACCCCGAAAGTGAGCCCTTCTTTCCCTCTATCGCCTTTCAAAATAGGTGTAAAGCCTTCCTTGATACTTTGTCGTATAAGGCAACCCATATTCCCACCTCCATTTTGCCTATCTTGCTATTCTTAATTAGATCCATGCTCTATAGTTCCACACCGTCTCCCACATGGCTATAATATTCTCAAGGGGGATGTTCTTATGGAGCTCACTGGTAGAAGCAACAAAGTAACCATGGCCACCATCCCTTATCGCCTCACGTGTGGCCTTCTTTATCTCCTCTGGAGTCCCAAAGGGTAGTAGCTGGCTTGCATCTATCCCCCCTATAAGTACGAGGCCCGGATATTCCGTTCTAAGCCTTTTGATCTCCATACCTGCTATTACCTCAATGGGATTCAGACCATCTATCCCACACTCCATGAGGTCAGTCATCACTTCCCAAAGCTTACCATCCGAATGGTAAATCACCTTTACCCCCTTCTCATGATAGGCGTCTACTAACCTCTTAAGCCTCGGGAAAAACTCCTTCCTGAGCCAGAAAGGGGAAAAGAGAAGTCCGCCCTTGTATGCAATGTCCTCTCCTATGAAAGCAACAGGAGAAAGCTCCGGACAGCTCAGGTGCTTTACAAGCTGGATGTTCTTATCGCATCGTATCTCGAGCCACTCGGATAGGAGAGCAGGTTCGTCGACGGCGAGGTATGAGAATCTATCCAGGCCGCAGGCATCATAAGCTGAAGTAAATCCCAGGTCAGCAAAGGCCCAGAAAAGCACTGTATCTCCGAGCCTTTGCTTCTTATCCATAAAGTCCGCCACATGCCGGGCCAGCGTAGCCTCGAGTTCATTCCCCCACCCTTCGTACTGCGATATCTGGGCCTTCACCCAATTGCGGAGCTCCTCCATCGTCTCAAATGGAGTCTTCTCTATCCATTCCGTCCATTCATTCACCCTAATTATAAAGCCATTCCTATCCTCGGACCGCGGAGTTTGGGGAAACCGCATAAAGGATTTTGTGGCATCAAGAGTTCTTGAAATAGCCTTCAGGGTTATCTCTCTTCCATTCTCGGGCGTAAGCTTCTTACCAGAGTAGTGCTCAATCACTGCGTTGTTTCTGAGCGAATCATAAATCGGGGGACGGTCCACCTCTTCGAAACGTAACGTTCGTAGCACCCTCTCTACCGGGCTCATCGATTTCAACAACTCTAACTGTACCCCCCTGCTTTAAAAACAACCTCTTGTGCATTCCTGCTCAATTGATAAAAACAAAAAGCCTGGTGATCCTTGCTCTTATCCTAGTACCACCCGTATTCCTGGACAGCCTCTACAAATGCCATTATGTTCTCCCATGGAACTTCTGGCTCAAGTACATGAGTAGGCGCTATAAGAAAGCCCCCGCCCGATCCGAGAACCTCTATTGTTTGCCTCACCGTATCTTTAACTTCTTGAGGAGTCCCCCAGGGCATAATAGTCTGAGTCCCAATCCCACCCCAAAAGGCTAGCCGATCTCCAAACTTTTGCTTGATCGAGGCCTGATCAAGGCATTCGGGCTGCAAGGGATTTAAGATGTCAACCCCGATCTCTATGAGTTCCGGGATTATTGGCTCTATGTAGCCATCCGAATGATAAAATACCAGAATATCCGGATTAGCACTCTTTAAAGTTTCTATCACCTTTCGGAGCCTTGGTTTAAGCCACGTCCTCCACATCTCAGGGCTCATCAACATGGCCTTTTGAGTTCCCACATCGTCGCCGAGCTTGACAATATCGACGCCTGCCTTAACATACATGGCACCCATCCTACACCTAAAATCGGTTATTTTATCCAAGAGAGCTTGTGCCAAGGGGCTATTTGTGTATAGATCGATAAGTAGTTCCTCCATGCCGCGTAGATACCACGAAAGCTCAAAAATGGTCATCTCCATAGCGGCCGCCACCGCGAGACCGCGCTTGTGATAGGCGTGGACCTCCTGGGCGACCTTGTCTGACCGCTCGTGGCTTAACATCTCCAAGGGTAGAGGGTAGTCCTCGACTTCCTTTGGCGTGCTGAAGTGCTGCATCGGATGAACTATCTTTGAGAAATGGTACATCGAGCCTGGTATGCGGGCGAAGCCCCATTCAAAATATTGAGTGTTTGACGGCAAGTCAGCTGGCAAATACCTGACGTAGCGTTCAAGGGGTTTGTTCCCTGATTTCGTTACGATATTTATCGGATCTTCCGTACTCACCGACCGGATATCATAACCGAAATAATCAGCAGGGTTTTCCGCTCCCGTGTGCTCCCTAAACACTTCATCAATGGCTGGGGAAAACTTCATTTCAAATGGCACTCTGTCAGGCATACGCCGCGACAATGCCCGAACCACCCTTTCCCGAGGCTCAAGGCAACCTGATATCTTATCGTGAGGTGAGGCCGCAGATGATATAATTGGCTTACTAATTTGGCTGTCGCATGGTCTCAATTTAATTCACTCTCCTCAGGCATCGGTATGCCATCTAACCCTACAAAAATTCGGGCCGGGAAAGCCCGCTCTTGTTTTTTATCCTCACTAAGACCTACCGATGCTACTAATTCCAGGGCCTCCAGCATCGCACGCCCTGACTTACCCATTACATCAGTGGATACCGATGCCAGTTTGATGTTAGCCCCCTCTAGCACCTTCTGCACACGGTTCACTTCGGTTCTCCGATCCCGGATAAGAGCTTTGCGATAACGAACCAATTCCCGTAGCTCGCGCTGTGGTCGGCCTGGTACTGCCTTGATATGCTGTGCATTCACGACCAGTAGCTCAAACTCCATTCCCTCAAGCAAGTTATATATGGGCTTCCAATATACCCCTGTGCTCTCCATCGCCACATGGGTAACAACCTTAGCTTGTAACCAATTAGCTAACTCCAGTAACTCACCGGTTATCGTCCCGAAGGTACGGGTCTCCTTGCCATCTGGTGTGATAACACATGCAACTACCTTTGCCTTGTGAATGTCTAAACCACAGCAGCGCTCGTAAATAGCATCCATAATTTATACTCTCCATATAGACGGGCGCGGCAGCCTATTAATCTAAGAAATCTACCCTTCATGCTTGCTACGATGAGCAGCGACAGTCAGTGGTGCTCAAGACTGCCGGGGTCCGTCTAACCTTCGGGCTTGTAGCACCAGTGAAGCCCGGCCTCTCTTCGCCCGCCGATATGGGTTACTTATTTGACATTCGATCCCATTTTCATTCTCTGTGGCGTCGCACCGCGGCATGGGGATTACTACGGTATCCACAGGAATCTCGGATAACCATCTTAGGCGCTACTACAACCCTGTTCTCACGAACAGTCTTAGAATCAATCATCCCAAGTAACATCTCCATGGCCTTTTGCCCCATCTCATACTTGGGCATGCGAAATGTGGTCAAAGGGGGGACTGTAAACTCGGCCAGTTGAATATCATCAAACCCGATGATAGCTATATCTGCTGGAACATTAAGGCCCTTTGCTCTGATCGCATCAATTGCTCCGATAGCCTGAAGGTCATCATAGGCAAATACAGCAGTCGGCCTCGGAGAACGGGTGAGAAGAACCGACATCCCTTTAAATCCGCCTTCTCTTGTCGGTTCAGCTTCAACTATTAGTGATTCGTCTAGCGGAATACAGTTTTCGGAGAAAGCTCGCCTGTACCCCTTCAACCTTTCAGCATTGCTGCTTGAAAGGGACGGGCCAGATAAATAGGCAATCCTCCTGTGCCCCATCCTCATCAGATGACAGACAGCCTCGTATCCCTTCTGTTCATTCTCAACCACGATCACGCCTATTCGCGGGTCGCGGATATCCCTATTTACGACTACTACTCGAACCCCCTTTCTGCCCAAAGCTATAACCTCGTCGGCATCGATCCTGGAACCAACCAGAATGATCCCGTCCACCTGCTTTTCTCTGAGGAGGTCGATGTAAGCTCGTTCCTTCTCAGGTTTCTCGTCTGTATTACAGAGAATGACATTGTAATCGTGAACGTTTGCAACATCTTCAGCGCCGCGAACTACTTCAGGAAAGAATGGGTTACTTACGTCAGCGATAACCAGCCCAACGGTCCTGCTCTTTCGAGATACCATGGTCCGCGCCACAGCGCTCGGATGAAAGTCGAGTTGATTAATTACATCGAGCACGAGCTTCCGGGTCTTTTCACTTACGAGCGGGCTACCATTTAGAACTCGTGAAACGGTCTTAATAGACACTCCTGCGTGCTTAGCGACATCCTTAATAGTTGAACTCAAACTTGACCCTCCTAGCTCGTTAGCCAATGTCATTCATTCTGTCTAACGTTGTCACAAATTATATCATACTACGTTCTTACATCAATTCCTCCTTAATACATGGAAAAATTAAAAATTTATAATGCCCAGAAGTCTAGAGAGACAGAAATATTACCCCAATAAGAGATATCATGCCATAATGTGATTGTCGCGCGAGTTGCTGTCAGTACTCCTAGTTCATCTCTTTTTATCCCTTCATTTCATGTGCATTGTGAAATTTTTAGTTAATAAAAAGGAGGAATACAAAATCAAGTGTAGTATATTATTTACTGACAACGTTAGACATACCCAGTGCATCCTGATAAACCATAAACCAAATAAATTAAATCACTCAACCTATTTCTATGTTTTAAAGGTGAACCCAGCTAAATCTCTATCTTCTGTACTTACCGAAGAAAGGAGGGTGAGAGGAATCAATTATAGCATATGTGATAACCTGAGGGACTAGAGCAAGCATATCATTAGTAAAATCTTTGTTTGAAGGAAGGGAAAGTGTATGAAAAACGTAAAAAAATGGACTTGGATTATCAGACTTGTCATTCTTCTCCTTGCATTGACCTTGCCGAGCAGCACTATCCTTGCAAAAGAGGTCCTAAGAATCGCGATTATGTCTTCCCACGGTATGTCCGATAGCGCTGAAGCAATTGCGAAGAAATTCAATAAACTATACGGGGATAAAATCGAAGCTCAGGTGACGGCCATAGGATTTGATATCCTACTCGATAAGATGTTGACAGATTTCACAACAGGATCAGGTTCCTTCGATGTGTACAGCGTTGGCTACCATTGGATCGGAACCGTAGGTAATTATCTATATGATCTCGAGGAAATCCGTAAAAAATATCCTGGCGTGGAGGATCCCAATTATGATTTTAAAGACTTCCCACCCATCTTATGGGATACCTATGCAACCTGGAAAGGTAAGAATATCGGGCTACCCTTTGTGGATGGAACCCTAGTTCTGTTCTATCGCGTCGATCTTTTCAACAAACCCGAATATAAAGCTAAGTTCAAACAGAAATATGGATACGAACTTCATATGCCCCAGGATGGTGATACAAAATTCCTAACATTTAAGCAGCTCAGAGATTATGCCGAGTTCTTCACGAAGGGCATCAAATGGCGTGATGGGGAGCAGTACGGGATCTCATTGCCTGCCGCATCGGGTGACCCCCTGCTCTCGATGTACGCCATGTTCTTCGGGGCTTACAGGCGCTCACCTGAGGGGCTCAAGATATTCGGCCAAGTTGACCCCGACTATGGTGACTATTTCACGTCCGATCACAGGGTAGCTTTCGACCCCGCCATAAGCGACCTCGGAATAAAGGCCCTACAAGACTACCTAGCCCTGAGCAAATTCTCGCCTAACCCAGTTACCCGCGACTGGATTACGAGTTCCGAGCCATTTAGGAGTGGCCTTGCGGCTATGTTCATCGGATGGGGAGGATATTGGCCCTCTATCACCGATCCTACTTCGCCTGTTCACGGTAAGGTAGGAGTATCCGTATTACCGGCGCCTCATCTTGGCGGCTGGTGTGTTGCGATCAATAAGAAGACCAAACACCCGAAAGAAGCATATATCTTTATCCAGATGCTCACAAGCAAGGAGGATACTAAGTACCTCTATGAGGCATTCACTGAGACACCAACCAGACTTTCAACGATGACCGACGCAAGATTGAAGGCTAAGTATCCTGACCTGTGGGTAATGGCGCCATCTTTGAAAAATCCGAGTGTCAGACCCAAGATCCCGGTCCTCCCGAAGCTCGAGTACGCGATGGGCCGAACACTGGGTAAAGCCTGGACAGGAGAGATGACCCCTGAGGTAGCCTTAAAGGCCGTTGCTGAAGAATGGAATAGGATAGTGAAACAAGCTGGTCTCCGATAGTTGACCGCTTGAGGCAGTTCGAGCTTGAAGCGGACCGCTAAGATTTGAAGGCTCCTTACTGGGGAGGGTATCGACGACGATCCCTCCCCAGTAAGCATGCGGAATCGTCCTCTGAAATTATTTACCTAGATAGCGGCAAAGAAGGTGAAATTGGTGTCAACATACCGAGTTGTACCTGCGGGTTCGGTATTCGATAGGTTCGCCAAACACATTTTCATTCTTCCCGGACTTGGTGTTCTTGTTGCCTTAGTCATTTATCCAACTTATTACCTAATCAGGTTAGCTTTATCCAATTTCGATCTCACTTTCATGACCAAACCTGTATTTATAGGGCTTGGTAACTTCATCCAAATATTGTCTGATACTTATTTCTGGGGCGCTCTCGGGAATACCCTGGTCATGGCGAGTATCGCCGTAGCCTTGGAGTTCGTGTTTGGGCTTGGGATGGCTCTTTTGCTCAATGAGGATCTTAGGGGCGGCAGAATTATTAAATCCCTACTTATTGTCCCGATGATGATTCCTCCAGTAGTAGTTGGCCTCAACTTTAAGTTGATCTTCGATCAGTTTGGACCCCTCAATGACCTTCTACAAAGGTTAGGCGTGAGCTGTGTTGACTGGCTCGGAAACCCACTTATGGCAAAAGTGTCTGTAATCCTTGCTGACGTCTGGCAGTGGAGCTCTTTCATGTTTATCATTTTTCTTGCCGGGCTTCAGGCGATCCCTCAATACCTCTACGATTCTGCAAAAGTAGATGGGGCAAGCGGATGGAGGACATTTCGGTTCATAACATGGCCGATGCTCGTTCCTTCTGCTACGGTCGCTCTAACGTTCCGCGTGATGGATGCCCTAAAAATCTTTGATGTTGTGTACATGGTTACGAGCGGCGGGCCTTCATTTTCCACGGAGGTCCTCTCTCTTTATATTTACAGAACTGGTTTTCGGTTCGGCACTTTGGGCTATGCATCAGCCGTTGCAGTTATCATGCTGATCCTCCTGACCGCTATTATTGAGGTGATAATCAAGGAAACGAGGTTAGGCAAGAGATTGGAGTGGGAGTAAACGATGAAGGTCAAAAGCAAATATGTTAAACATTGCCTCCATTACATGCTCATATGCAGCGCGCTCGTCTTCTATTTATTTCCTATATACTGGTTGATTATTACATCACTAAAATTTCCCGGAGATGTTACAGCGAGCCCTGTTGTTTGGTTTACGACGAAATTAACCCTTGATAACTATCGCCTGCTCTTTGGACATACGGGGGCCCTTTGGGGAGCTAAGCAATACGTTGGACGCTCGTTCCTGCCAAGCATTGCCCCATATATAACAAATAGTATAATGATAGGGGTGCTATCAAGTGGGTTTGGCTTACTTCTCGGGGCACTCCTCGCTTACGGAATTGTTCGATTTAGGATAGGTGGAAGTAGGCTATACAACTGGCTACTTAGTTTACGGATGATACCCCCTGTTGTCGTTGCTATCCCAATGTTCACAGTCTTTAGAACTCTAGGGCTCATTGATACCTGGTGGGCCGTGGCTAGCGCTCATCTTCTTATGAGCATCCCTTTCAGCACCTTACTTTTAATAGGATTCTTTAGCGACATACCAGGGGACATCATGGAAGCGGCGCTTCTTGATGGGTGTACAAATCTCGGAGCCTTTTCGCGTGTCGTGTTACCCCTCGCGGCACCGGGTCTAGTGGCAGTGTTTATCATTGCATTCCTTACCTCATGGAATGAACTTCTTATTGCCAATGTGTTAACCACAACGGCGAAAGCCCAGACATTTCCGGTCTACACAACGAGCTTTGCCCAGGTTGAACGCGGTACCGCCTGGGGACCTGCTGCAGCTGGAGGTGTAATAGGAATGGTACCTATGCTGATCTCATCATTTTACATTCAAAGATACCTGGTTCGCGGTCTCACAATGGGTGCTGTGAAGGAATAAATTCAGGAAGGTGATTGGCAATGCTCAAGGTGACCATGGCAGGCTCCGGTTATGATATGGGGAGGGCACACGGTCGCGCGTGCAAAGATCAAATTATAACTGCCCACAAAGAACTCTGTCGTTTTGACGGCTTATCCGAGACTACACGTCGTAGATGCATAGACCTCTACGTAGAAAGGTTAGAGATGGCATTTCCTGATCTTGTCGAAGAAATGCGAGGCATAGCTGAGGAAACAGATCTCGAGTTGAATCAGGTTATCGAATTAACATTGTGGGAAGAAATCAAGAGCTACTCTGGCGATTTCAAAGTCGCTGGAGCATGTACCAGTGTAGCTTTTACCCGTACGCTCGATGGTCTTATAATTGGGAAGACGACAGACATTGAGACCTTTCAGCGTCCTTACTATATACTCCAATCTATTCAGCCGACGAAGGGGTATAAACTCCTCAGCGTGGGTAAGGTCGGGAGCACGAAAACCGAGATAGGAATCAATGAGAAGGGACTTTGTGTTGCGACGGGCTCGGCTCTCCCCTTAGATAAAGGCCATCCTGGTATTGAACGCATGACCCTTGTAAGAGCCGTGTTGCAGTACTGTTCGGATGTCGATGAAGCGATCGCTATGCTCTCAAGCCACAGTTTTATCCGCCTAGGGCTTTATCTTCTTCTGGCTGACCGTACGGGCAAGGTATGTGTGATTGAAAAGAGCATTTCTCACCAGGGTATAAGATTACCCGATCAGCGAGGGATCATCTTTGCAACCAACTTTTACGTTCTTCCCAGCATGGCGCCCTTTATGGATAAGAGTGCCTTTTATTACCAAAATGCCTTGGAGCGCTATATAAATCTTACGGTCCTCGTGGAGTCGGGCCTCCCGAAACAGGGGGTTAAGGGCATGATGAATCTCCTCCGGAACCATAATCCTATAGGCCCAATATGTGCTCATTTTGAGGAACTTGGCATGTGTAGCTACTATGCTTACATTGTGTTACCGGAGGAACTGAGATTACTCCTTTCAGATGGGAACCCGTGCCAAAGTGAATTCTGTGAATTCCGTATCTAAGATTGAGACGCCAGCCTTGGAATTTTGCAAGGAGGGTATCACAGCCATGGGAGACCTTTGGGCAGCCTTGAAGTGGGCTCTCGAAGGAGAGCGGGCCTCCAAGGACTCTGGTAGGTACAAAGAGATGATGCTGAATTATGTTGAGGCTCAGACTGCTCATCTGACGAAAAACGCCGCTAGCTACTTAACGAGGGAAAAATGGCCAACGAGGCGCCTTGAAGTACGGGATGAACTCTTAAAATCTCTGGGATTAGACCCGCTGCCTTCACGAACGCCTCTTAATGCCCGATTGGTTGGCGTTATAGAGGGAGATGACTACGTTCTCGAAAAGCTCATCTTTGAGCCTCGACCATGGTTCTTAGCTCCGGCCCAGCTCTATATACCGAAAAATGCCGACTTCCCAGCCCCTGCAGTGCTCTATTCAGTAGGGCACTGGATGGTTAATGGGAAGATGGAACCTGATGTCCATGCTTGCTGTGTGGGCCTTGCTAAGCTGGGCTTTGTAGTATTTATCTATGATCCCATTGGGCAGGGAGAGAGGGGGTGTAGCTTTAATGACCACGGTCATAGAGACCTCCTTCTTCTGGGCCTATCTCAGGCGGGACTCATGGTCTGGGAGAGCATTAGAGCAATCGACTACCTATTGACCCGGCCTGAAATCGACGGCAATAGGATCGGAATGACGGGGGCCTCAGGGGGTGGACTAAACACTCTTTACACAAGTGCTATCGATGATAGAATAGCGGTATCCATTCCGGTATGTTATGTTACTTCATTCTCCAGATTCCTTCATGCCATGCGTGGCTTGGACTGGAATGGGGGCATAGATCTCTGTAATCAAGTCCCGAATGTTATTAAATATGCTGACATGGCAGGGATATGCGCCTTGATCGCCCCTCGAGCTCTCATGTTCATAAATGGAACAGAAGATCCGCAGTTTCCCATCGAGGGTACGAGGGAGGTCCTAGATCAAGTGCGATACGCCTATGAAAGCCTCGGAGCCAGTGATCGGGTGACCATGGCGGCCGTCGAATCAGGCCACGGATATAACCGGAATATGAGGGAGGCGGCTTACGGATGGTTTAAAAAGTGGCTTATGGGTGAAGGGGATGGGAGCCCGATAGCGGAACCCGAATTCCCCAAAGATGCACCAGATGACCCCCAGTTTAAAAGCTTCATGTGGGGGACGACCATAAGCTCGGGTCCGGCTATCACAAAGTTAGTTAAAGATTTGGCGAGGAAGCTACCCCCTTCAATTGAGCTGCCCCAAAAAGGGAATGATTGGCCTAACTTCAGGGAAAAACTCAAAGACGAATTACGATCAGTCTTGGGCTTGGGATCTCTTTCAGGGAAGCTAAAGGTTATTAAAGAAGAACAGTATGATACAGATGATGAACTAGTGGCAGAGCGTTTCATTCTTGAGCCCGAAGGTGAGATATTCATTCCATGCTATGGCTTTAGGCCAATAGCTGTAGAAGGGAATATTGGGGAGGTGATCGTACTTCTTAACGATCGAGGCAAGCTTGCCGCTGTCGACGAAGGGATTTTTAAATTGATAAAATCACAGAGAATTTACGCTTTTGCCCTCGACCTACGGGGTACAGGCGAAACCGCACCTATTGCCCCTGAATATCGAACTCTTGCTACAACTGAGGGGACCTTGGAAATCATCAGAAGCAAACCTGATGATACTTTGGAATTCGAAGTTGCTACGAATTGCATAATGCTAGGGCGGAGTGTCCTCGCCCAACAAGTTCAAGATTTAATTGCTTTCCTAAACTATCTCGATAATGGGGCAAATAGGTCTCCCACTAAAGTCACCGTGGCTGCGAGTGGTATTCGAACCTCACTTGCGGCACTGTTCGCCGCGGCACTTGATGACCGCATAGGAAGGGTGATTCTGGACGGCCTTCTCCTCGATTATAAATCGGTGATCGGTATAGAGAATGCGGCTATTCCCATAGGAGCATATATCTTTGGGATTCTCAGACACTTCGACCTGCCGTATGTTGCTATGCTCGTGGCACCACGTCAACTTATCATCAACCGGAGCGTTGATGCGACCGGGGCCGAGGTAAATCTCGAAAATATTAAGAAGGTCTATGGCATCACGAAAGATATATACAGAGTTCTCGGGTGCTCCGAGGCCTTTCAAATGAAAAGCGAGCCTTTTGCTAACCTCTTGAAACTTGAGTTTTGCAGAATCTAATCCAGGAAACTGGAAATTGGTATAAGGAATAAAAAGGAAGCAGACAAGTCTGCACTTCTGTGGTATAAAGGAATTAACACATCTACCTTTATCTAACAGGAGTGACAGCACATGTCTGCACCACTTATACTACAGAAAGACCGCCGCTTAGTCAAGTTCCTTTATACCATAGGTTTACAGATTCTTTTATCAAGGCCTCAATTCACGCGCTTTCTACAAATCGTAGCAGGTATAATCGGTGGTGGTCACCGCCTTACCATAGCCAATATCCATAGGACTACCGCTGCTAAAAGAGCTCTTTGTAGTATGACACGGTTTCTTTCCAAGTCTCCATGGGATGAGGCCATGGTTAATCAATACCGTAAGGTGTATGTTATGGTAAACTCTACGATATCTACCGCTATGAGAGTAAGCTCGGCAAGATAGATAATGCGGCAGTCCTCATGTGCTGGTAAGGTGGCTATGATAAGCAAGATAAGCCGTTCCGCATCCTGTGTACGGA
This sequence comes from Bacillota bacterium, assembly GCA_012839815.1. Taxonomy (GTDB): domain Bacteria; phylum Bacillota; class SHA-98; order Ch115; family JABLXJ01; genus JABLXL01. The sequence continues at coordinate 15,627 of DUMQ01000157.1, forward strand.
CGTAGAACTAGCCAGTAGCAAGATCATAGCCTACTACTTAGTGCGTTGGGATATTGAGACCAGTTATAGGTATTTCAAGGAGCGGTTTGGATTTGATCACTACCAGATCAGGTCATTAAAAGCGATCCAAAGGTTCTGGTGTGCGGTGTATATGGCCTACACCTATCTTGAACTATACAGGGCTGAGAACAAGGGCAAGTTTCGAAACCTTGGAGAAGCGATAGACGCTTATCGTCAAGGTAACGCTCGCAGGTTTATTAAATTCGCCTACGAAGCAGCCCTTAATGGCCAGTCTTTATTAGGTGTATACCAGAACCTCGGGTTGGCTGCGTAAAATGAGATTTCCGGTTTCCTGGAAGTGTTTCTGCAAAACTCAAGTTAATTAATGAAAGGGCTGATTGGTCGTGACTAGTAGACAAAGATTTTTAGAAACCATGAGATTCGGCAAGCCGGACCGGTTACCCTGCATGGAGTGGCTGGGATTTTGGCCCGAGACCATTGACCGCTGGCGCAATGAAGGCTTGCCTAAATATGAGATAGAATTATTCCTTGGGTTAGATAGATTTGCAAGAGTTCCATTTGGGGTGTCTTCAGCTACGAACCCGCTTGTTCCACCTTTCGTGGATGAATTTATAAGAGAGGAAGGGGCATTCGAGATAAGGAGGAACCAAGAAGGTGTCATTTACCGGCTGTTCAAGGGGGGGACCCAAACGATGATGCCTCAGTGGTTAAGGTACCCTATCAGTGGGCGCGAGGATTTCGCGGAAATTCGCAAGAGGCTTAATCCCGATTCGGTAGACAGATACCCGATCGATCTTCAAGATTTTGCTCAGACTATCGCTACCCGGGATTATCCAATCGGAGTCTGGGCAGGGAGCCTTTTCGGGTGGATACGAAACTGGATGGGCCTTGAAGGGATTTCATATGCCTTATATGATGACCTAGCATTTGTGGAAGAGATGATGGAATATATAACAGACTTCATGGAAGCTATCCTGAATAAGCTGCTGATTCAGATAGGACCTGTCGACTTTGCGCTGTTTTGGGAGGATATGGCGTGTAAGAGCGGCCCCTTGATATCCCCAAAGCACTTTAGAATGCTTATGGTGCCACGGTACGAGAGACTAACGGCTCTTTTGCGAAGGTACGGAATAGACATCATATTGGTGGATTGTGACGGAGATTGCGAGCCCCTTATCGATCTTTGGTTAGAAGGGGGGGTGACGGGCATTTATCCTCTGGAAGTGGCAGCAGGGATGGATCCGGTAGTATTGAGGAAAAGATATGGTAAAGACCTCATGATGATTGGGGGAATCGATAAACGTGCGTTGGCCAAAGGCCGAAAGGAAATAGAGGCCGAGGTAATTCCAAAGATTGAGTTTCTGGCGGATGCCGGGGGATGGATCCCTAGCGTCGATCATCTTGTTCCCCCGGATGTACCCCTTAAAAACTATCTGTACTATCTTCAACTTGTTCGTGAGATAGGAAATCGGAATCGTGGATGAGCTGTACTTTCTGGTTATTTCATAATTCATATGGGTGAATTTAACCCACTTATTTCTACCCATACTTCGACGTCAGTCTGTTTGGAATCCGTGGTCGCTTTTTGGGCTCTGTGCTACGTCGCCCTAGCAGAGAACATTTTAGTTATATGATGAAGCAATTAAATATGGGCGGGGCGAAAATGATGTGCTTTTCAAGGAAAATCTACCATGGAGGTGTTTTTGGATGGTAAATCTGCAAGAGCTTCAAGATGCTGTCATTTCCGGGAATGCATCAAAGGCAAAGGAGCTGACCGAGCAGGCACTGAAGGAGAACGTCGACCCTGTCGTCATAGTCAAGGAATGGCTCATCCCCGGCATGGGGATCGTGGGGGACAAGTTCAAGAGGAACGAGATATACGTTCCCGAGATGCTCATTGCAGCCAGGGCCATGTATGCCGCCCTCGATGTGCTCCGCCCCATCCTGGCGCAGACTGATATGGAGCCTGTGGGCAAGGTGGTCATAGGTACGGTCAAGGGGGACCTCCACGACATAGGCAAGAACCTTGTCAAGATGATGCTGGAGGGAGCAGGGTTTGAGGTTATCGATCTAGGGATAGACGTTGCCCCTCAGAAGTTCGTGGATGCAGTCAAGGAGAACAAGCCCAATCATGTAGCCATGTCAGCTCTTCTCACCACGACCATGCCTGCGATGAAGGAGACGATAGAGGCGTTGAAGGCAGCTGGTCTGAGGGATAAGGTAAAGGTCATGATCGGGGGAGCGCCTGTGACCGACAAGTATGCTAACGAGATCGGTGCGGACGGGTATGCCCCTGACGCAAGCTCTGCAGTTGACCTTGCGAAGAGGTTGCTCCAGTAAGGAGCGGTTTCAGCGATTAGGCAAGCCCTCGCATCCTGATCCAGGGAAATGATCTTGGGCTTGGCCTGACCATTTGGCAAGACCGGTGATCGCTCTGGTAACATAGCTTAAAATGGTATAATCTTTCATCATATGGGGGCATGTATGTAAACTCTTTAGGGAGTAGACCCATGCCCCCGAAATCTAAGCAGATTCCATGAAACATATGCAGGAGGGACATTTCAAGGTGCGGTTAATAGACATAGTAAGGCAATCCCCGAGGCGTCTTGTGATTCCATTGATGGGCTATCCCGGTGCTCGTCTTACAAACTCAACCATAAGGCAAAACGAGTTCAACAGCGACCTTCATTACAGGTCGATCTACAAGCTGGTTGAGAGGTTTGATCCTGATGCCGTCTTCTTTATAATGGACTTATCCGTTGAAGCAGGGGCACTGGGCCTCCAGGTCCGCTATCCGTTGAGCGAGTCCGCCACCGTAGAGCATCACCCTGTCAAGACCCTTGCTGATCTTGAGCAATATGAGGTTCTTGATCCACTATTCGATGCGAGAATCCGGTCGTATATAGAGACAATGAAGCTGATGGCGAAGAACCTCAACATACCCAAGGGTGGCTATGTGATCGGCCCCTTTACGCTGGCGGGTCTCTTGATGGGTGCAGTCGAGATAGCGACAGCAACGATCACCGAGCCCGACCTGGTGCTCTCCGTGGTGAACTTCGCGGAGAACATCATCATCCGTTACGCCAAGGAGCTGATCCGGGCCGGGGCGGATATTATAGCGATACTCGAGCCAACGGCCACCTTCCTCTCCCCGAAGGCATTCGCCAGGTTCTCGGGTGCATCGGTGAGCAGGATCGTGAGGTTCCTCGATGCCATGACCATATTGCACATCTGCGGTAACACCACCCACCTGATCGAGGCCATGTGCGAGACAGGGGTTCAAGGCTTGAGCCTGGACTCTGTGGTTGATTTCCCCGCAGTGGCTTCGAGGGTGAGGAGCGACGTGGTGTTGATAGGCAACATAGCCCCTGTCCAGGTGATGGTGAATGAGACGCCAGATGGGGTCAAGCGGGCAGTGAACAACCTGCTCGAGGCGATGGAGCCTTACCCCAACTTCATCCTGAGCACAGGGTGCGACCTGCCGCTCGAGACCCCTCTTGAGAATATACAGGCCTTCATGGAGGCGGGCAAGGCATGGCGGCTAAGGAGGGCGGATAGCGCAGCATAGAGGGGACGGGTTTTATCATATAACAAGGGTTTTTCGGCTGAACAGTTGTCCCTTTTTGTGGGAGAAGGAATTTTGTATTGAGGAAATCCCATAGGTGAAGTTTAAGAACTGAGTCTTATCGCCCGGCACCCTTAGGCCGGGCTTTTCTTATTCAAACGAAGTTTCCGTTATTTAGCAGGCGTATGAGCAAGCTGGAACCTAGCGTGTGGGTACCTTGATAGTGACACAAGACCAGCCACATCGCATTATGCCAAACGTTGGGGCATGCCCACTTTTACTTATCCTCCTGTCTCATCCCGCACCTTATGCGCGGCACGAAAATTTTTGAAGTTTATAGGAGGAATTATGTAACCGGTGTAGAATAAATAAAGTAACATGATAGGGAACGATGTTCCATGATATGCAACAGCTTAAAGTAAAATACTATAACGCATTGCTGCTAGGAGAGATGGAGTCCATTGGCGTTACATCGGATTGAATCAGTGGCAAAGGCATTACAGATATTGACATTGTTTAAAATAGATAAACCTGAGTGGGGAGTCTCTGAGATTGCACGTGAATTAGGAATGCAAAAAAGTACAGTCCACCGGTTATTGACTACAATGCAAGAATATGACTTTGTTCGTAAGAATACCCAGGGGACGCATTATAGGCTTGGTTTAAGAGTTTTTGAACTGGGAAGTGTAGTATTCAGTACATTTGATCTTCGCACCGTAGCAGTTTCTTATTTGCACAAGTTATCTAGTCAGTGTGGAGAAACTGTGCATGTCGGTGTCTTGAATGACATCGAAGTGATGTCAATTGAAAGCGTGGAGACCCAAAGCGCTTTAAAATCGACAGTAATTGTAGGGAAGCGGGCACCGCTATATTGTACCGGGGTAGGCAAAGCGTTACTGGCCTTTCTACCGATTGATGAACGCGACCGGATAATTGATCGTATTCAATTTCAGAAGTTTACAGCTAACACGATCACTGATAGAGAGTCGCTAGTTAAGGAACTAGATATCACCCGTTCCCGTGGTTACGCTATAGATAATATGGAACATGAGATGGGGGTGCGTTGCATCGCTGCGCCGATTTGGGATCGGACTGGCAAAGTTGTCGCATCATTGAGTGTTTCCGGCCCAAGCATTCGCATTACCGAGGAACGAATACCAGAACTTGCTGAGCTTGTAATTTCGACTACAAAAGAGATATCAGCCGAATTAGGAGCGTATAGTCATGATAGCTATAATTCCTCGTAATTCGGCATAGCATTGTATAATTTATAAGTTTAAGATGCCCATCGATATAACGAAATTGGAAGGGTCGGGGGAGGGACAGGATTATAGTAGCAAGAGACATTTTAGTGGACCACGATATGACGTAAGAGTTGAATTTAAAATTATTAATGCGAAAGGAATACTAAAATGAAAATCTAGGAGGATAATAGATGTCTAAATTAAGTGATATTCTGGGAGAAGTATTACTCCCTATGATTACACCATTCGATTCCAATAGCAAGTTGAACCTCGAGGCAACTGAGAAGCTCGTTAATTACCTTATCGAGAAGAATTATATGGACTCCTTAATAGTCACGGGAACCACAGGAGAGTTTTATGCACTCAGCTTTGATGAAAGAATTCAGATATTAAGAGCTGTAAAGGAGATAGTAAATGGGAGAATACCCATCATAGCCGGTACCGGGTCCGCCTATACGCTCGAGACGATAGAGCTGACGAAGAGAGCCGAAGAATTCGGATACGACTGCGTTATGGTAGTTTCGCCTTACTACCAGAAAGCTACTCAAGAGGGATTATATCAGCATTTTAGAGCGGTTGCTGAGTCTACCAGGCTTCCTGTGATGCTATATAATATTCCGCTTTTCACGGGCGTGAATATTGAAGCTGAAACACTGGCCAGGTTAGTGAGAATATCCAATATTAAGGCTATCAAGGAGGAAGCTGGAATTAATCCTATCCAGACGACAGACTTTCGAATCGTTGCTCCCCCGGACTTTACAATATATTGCGGTGATGATACTATGGTCCTCCAGACCTTACCACAAGGAGCTGTAGGTGTAGTTAGCGGAGGGTCGCATGTTATAGGGGATATGATGAAACAAATGATTCGATCATACAAGAATGGAGAAAATACCATGGCATCGGAACTATATTTCAAGATGATGCCATTCCTTAAGGCTCTGAATCAGAATGGCAGGGTAAATCCGATACCTTTACTGAAAGACGCGGTTACAATCTCCTCGGGCATAGATGTCGGTAAACCACGGCTTCCCTCACTTGGTGCTACTGAGGCTGAAAAGTCCCTACTAAAACGTGTTCTATCTGACATTGGTAGACTATCGGAGTAGGCGCTTTTGTTATTCTCAGGCGCCCCAGTGGTAGAGCTGAGGCGCCTGGCCGTGATCACAGTAAGGGACTTGGAGTATTCTTGAAGTGGCTAATCCAGGAATACACCAAAATCAATCGGGTTTGGCTTATAGACGGAGTCTAGGACATGCAGCAATACACTTTGAGTAGAGTAGGGGATGTATCTTAATTTGGGAATGCGCCACGAGCGGTTCTGGAAAGGCTGGATGTTCTAGTGCCTATATTGTGACCTACAGCACCACGGATCATCGTCGGACACATAACTACATGCGACCAGCTTACACCATCTATATGCTAATAGCTAAATATTACGAGGAGATAAGGTTATGGGCGAATATCAGTTAATGATACCTGGTCCAGTAGAAGTGAATTACGAAGTGTTATCACAAATGAGTAGCCCTGTCAGGTGCCACTACGGCGAGGATTGGGCAAAAATATATAATGAAACCGTAGAGTTATGCAAGAAAGTTGTAAGGACGCAAGAGGATCTTTTCATATATGTGGGCTCCGGCCATGCAGGGCTGGACGCGGCTATAGGAAGCCTTTTAGAAGAAGGCGATAAGGTACTTGTCCCTGCAAATGGCTTTTTTGGGTATAGACTTGCTGAGATTGCTGCCTCCCACATGTGCAAGGTTTCTCTTAAGGAGATCGAATGGGGGAAGCCTATTTCTCCTGATGAAATTGAATCAGAACTGACGAATGATATAGGCATTAAGGCAGTCCTAATTGTTCATCATGAAACCTCTACCGGAGTTGTAAATCCAATTCGAGAAATTGCGGCGATCTGTCGGGAGAAAAACGTACTTATACTTGTGGATGCAGTCTCCTCATTGGGCGGCCTCGACGTCAATATGGACGAATGGGGTATAGATATATGTGTGTCCGCCTCCCAGAAATGTCTAGCCGCGCCTCCGGGCCTTATGTTAGTCGCAGTAGGCCAGCGTGCCTGGGAGAAAATACAGAAGCGTAGATCTTCAATTAGAGGATGGTATCTAAATCTCGTAAAATGGAAGGAATATGCTGACAGCCAGCGAACGGTTCAGCCGTATTTTATCACAATGGCAGTTAATAATATTCTCGCCCTAAGAAAAAGTGTTGAGCAAATTTTGGAAGAGGGCCTCGAGCGGCGGTTCGAAAGGCACAGTATTATTGGTGCAATGGTAAGGACGCGAATCCGCAGTCTTGGCCTAGAAGTTTTGGCTGAGGAAAGTGCGGCTTCGGGATTGGTTACTGCAGTAAAACTCCCACCAAATTCAAGCGCAATCGAGCTAATGGAATTCTTGAGAGGCCACTATAATATTCAGGTAAGTAATGGATTGGGACCTTATGTAAATAAGGCTATTCGAATAGGGCATATGGCGAGGGGGGCAGCACCAGATCGTGTTATACCTCTTCTGTTTGCGATAGAGGAGTGGTTGAAGCAAATCGGATACAAGACACGAGTCGTTAAATAATTTGCCTGGTATATATGAGCGGTCCTCAATGCTCATTTAATGTAACATTTATAAAGTTAAAGATGATCAAAGAAGACATAGAAGGGGGCAACATATTCCCATGGTTATTGGGGTACCAAAGGAGATCAAGGATAACGAAAACCGCGTAGCTGTAACTCCCGCTGGAGTGAGAGAGCTAACGCGTCATGGACATAAGGTTCTTATAGAAATGTCCGCCGGCGACGGAAGTGGTATTACTGACGAAGAGTATCGGGCGTCAGGGGCGGAGATATTGTCAACTTGCGCCGATGTGTATGAGCGTGCGGATATGATTGTAAAAGTCAAGGAACCTTTACCTTTAGAATACAAGTATATCCGATCCGGGCAAATTCTTTTCACATATCTTCACTTGGCCGCCTCAAAGGATCTGACTATCACGCTTCTAGAGAAAGGTGTCATCGGTATTGCCTACGAAACGATCCAGATGCCGGATGGATCCTTACCGCTTTTGGCACCAATGAGCGAAATCGCCGGTCGGATGGCCGTGCAAATTGGGGCGCATCATCTAGAGAAAGCTTTTGGGGGCCGTGGAGTACTACTGGGAGGGGTTCCAGGAGTTTCTCCAGCGGAGGTAGTTATTGTTGGGGGCGGTATGGTTGGAACTAATGCTGCTCGAATAGCGTTGGGAATGGGGGCACATGTTACTATCCTAGATAAAAACCTTCAGAGATTACGGTTTTTGGATGATATCTTCCTTGGGAAAGCCACTACTTTGATATCAAACTCATATAATCTCGAAATGACTGTTCCGAACGCCGATCTGCTTATTGGAGCGGTTTTAATTCCTGGAGCAAAAGCCCCCCGAGTTGTCTCGGAAGAGATGGTTAAGACTATGAGATCTGGTTCAGTTATAGTTGACGTAGCTATTGACCAAGGTGGCTGTGTAGGCACGATTGATCGGGTTACGACACATAGTGAACCAACATACACAAAGTACGGTGTCGTTCATTATGCTGTTTCAAACATTCCGGGTGCTGTCGCGCGGACATCCACATATGCGTTGACAAATGCTACCTTACCGTACGTAGTACATATCGCGAGCAAGGGATATAAGAGGGCAGTATTGGAGGATCAGGCTTTAGCTCGAGGTCTTAATGTGGTTAATGGTGAAGTGGTTCATAAGGGTGTCGCCGAGGCGCATAATTTATCTTACACCGCGTTAGAGAAAGTCCTCTCCCGCACTGCAATGGCTATTTGATTTTACATTTTCGCTATATGTAGTACGATGATAGGGCTCTTATAAGGTAGGTAGCGGGGGTTAGGGTTCAAGTGTGTTTACTGGAGGGAGACTGACCTAAGTGTTGCGGACTCGACGTAGATAAAAAGAGCGTGGTTGCATGCGTCATAACCCCGGAGGGGAGATCAGTACGATGACAGCAGACTTTCTGGAGCTAGTTGATTTTCTTGAATCTAAGGGATGCACGCACGTGGCGATGGAGAGTACCGGTGTCTAGAGGGATGTGAAAGACGCCGATTGGAAGGGGGCAACATCAAGTTGGGAGATGTCGCGACCGATGTAATTGGCAAATCGGGTCAAACCATGCCGGGCGGATAAGACGGACCCGGAGTCACCCGTGGATTTGGCCAGAAAAAGGCTCAAAAAGGGAGCGATCAAGGGGATGATTGAACCACACCAGGAGATGATGCTGGCTATTCAGCTAGGAATAGTACTCCAGTAATTATGGTCTGAGAGGGGCCTCATTTTGTGGGCTTCTCAAGGGTTTCCTGATAGCCGGACCAGGCAGAATAAGACTTTTCGGGCACATTCTAGGACTATTCTGTCATATATGCATTCTTTGGCAGCATCATAGTCACAACATGATAGTCAGATGATTGCCCAGGATGGTGATATCCAGGCAAAAGGAAACAATGAAGCCCCCTGAATTGAGTGCCATTTCATTTCCGATATTACATATCTGACAAAGTAGTACTAGGAGGTGATAAACGGTCGAATCACATGTACTTGATGTTACGTATGTGGACAAGTTCTTTCGGGCAGGCTTGGACTAGTTAGTTAGTCTAGTGTAACTATGCATTTAGAAGAAGACAAGAGGAATCATCCATCCCTGGATTGCGGGATCACAAGGAATTAAAAATGTTATTCCTAAAGGAGCTGAGAAGGACTAATGAGACCAGCAGAGTTAAGAGCAAAAATCAAGGGCGTTATAAACATAATGCCCACCCCGTTCAACGCCGATGGGAGTCTAGATAAAGAGGGACTACGCAAAAATGCCCGATTCCTAGTGGAGAGATTCAGGGGAGAAGACGCAGTAATAGTAACTACTGGAAGTACAAGTGAGTTTTATGCTATGAGTGATGAAGAGTGCAAGACCGTTGCTAGAATAGTGGTGGAAGAGGTGAATCACGAGTTACCCGTAATTGTGGGTTCAGCTAGAGCGGGCACCGAACCTACCATAGAAATGAGCAAGTACGCTCAGGAAATTGGGGCAGATGGGGTAATGATAGTTCTGCCATACTATCATATTCCCTCACGAGAAGGGCTCTACCGCCACTATAAGCGTATAGCGGAGAGCATTGATATCGGGATAATGATCTACGATAACCCGTTCACCAGCAAGCTCTGGATAGACCCTGATTTGATGCAGAAGCTATCCAAAATCGATAACATTATAGCCTGTAAGGAAAACACTACTGACATGGGACAGTTCTACAGCATGCTGAAAAAGGTATCTCCCGAGGATATGATAATCGTTACTGGATTGAGTGAACTGTATTATTCCTTTCTGTGGATTTGGGGGTGCCGTGGCTTTATCAGCAGCACGATTTCCAACTTCTCTCCTGAACTAGCGCTCAATGTCTATAAGGCGGGCGCGGCTGGGGACATTAAGAAGCTCAGAGAGTCGGTGGATAGATTGATGCCGTTCAACGAGCTTATGGCCAAAATAGGCAAACGGCGGGGGCCTCTACCCACTATATTGTCACCGGCAACTACTCCGGTCGAGCACCCGATCTACATTGCTTTAACAAAGCAAGCAATGAATCTTGTGGGATTGGCAGGAGGTTATCCGCGTGACCCGATGGATCGGCTGACCGAAGAAGAAGTTGATGAACTAAAAGTTGCTCTTAAAGAAATGGGCTTAGCCAGTTAATGACAAAGAAGACTAATAGAGTAACTGAACTTGTCCCAGCCGGCCACCGGAGGTGAAGTCTTATGATGTTCATGAGAGGTTAATTTGGGTTCTAATGAACTTAGATGGATGTAGGCGAACAAATATTAAAAAGATTTCTGGGAGGGAGATGTTATGAGAAGATATTCTCATGTAATCGGGAATCTGGTTGTTATCGCATTGCTTATGACCTGTATACTGGGTTCAAGCAGCTTGGCGGCGGACCAAGATCTCCTAAATAAAATCATGACACGAGGGAAATTGGTCGTTGGTGTCTCACTAACCTCACCTATTGTAGCATTCAAGGAACCTGATGGTACGCCTGCAGGTTTTACCGTTGATCTAGCTAAACTCATAGCTAAGGAGCTAGGAGTAAAAATTGAATTTCAGGACTATGAGTGGCAAGGCCTGATACCTGCGCTTCTTACAGGCAAGGTAGATATCATCACGGCTCAGATGTCGGCCACCTTAGAACGGGCCACCAAAGTCACCTTTACTCAACCCTGGCTCTATACGGGCACTTGTGCGGTTGTCCGTAGGGATTCTCCTTATAAACACTGGCGCGATCTGAACAAGTCCGGTATCGCAATAGGGGCGAACGCCGGTTCCGTAGGGGCCGCCGTTGTAAAGGAGTTCTTACCCAAGGCTACCTTGGTTACTTTCCCAACGGACGCTGATTTCCTTGCGGCGCTTAAAGCCAAACGCGTAGAAGCAGTTATGACCGATCAGCTTATCGGGGTAGCGTATGGTAAGGAACCGGGGCTTCGGCTAATTAACAAGATTATCAAGCCAGACTTTTATGCCTTTACTCTGCGTCCGGAGGATGTTCATATGTGGCAATGGTTGAACCTTTTCTTTGATGTAATAAAGGCAGATGGTCGTTATGCAGCTATTTACAAGAAGTGGATGGGCGAGGACTGGAAACCAGAACCGAGGCCATGGTAATTCCCAATAAAGTATAGCAATGGGGGCAGGGAGTAAGATGCCGCACCCCCTGCCCCGATGTTTTGGTATATTTGCAGGTGTAAGAGGAGTGGATCGCGTGAATTGGCATTTCATTATGTCTCACTTACCAGATTTTGGCGAAGGACTTAAAGTGACATTATATGTGAGTCTTGTCAGTATGGGGTTTGCTTTTGTGACAGGAGGACTTGCAGGGACTGTACGTGCTCTCCGTATTCCGGTGTTATCTAGTTTATCAGGAGGTTATGTGGCGTTCATTCGATCTACCCCCCTTCTAGTTCAGCTCTATATGATTTTCTACGGACTTCCTTCTTTACATATTGTATTAACGCCATTTTGTGCTAGCGTTGTAGCACTTACATTGAATAGTGGCGCATATATAGCGGAGATTGTAAGGGGAGCTATTGAATCTATACAACGTGGACAATGGGAGGCGGCTATGAGTCTTGGGATGAACCGCCTCCAGCAAGTTCGACTAGTCATCATCCCACAGGCAGCCCGGAATGTTATCCCTCCTCTTGTGGGGCAATTCTCGTATCTCATTAAGGATACGAGTATATTAGGCGTAGTTTCATTGGTTGAATTGACACAAGTATCTGCGAACCTTCAGGCGGCTAGTTTTTTGCCGCTAGAGTCCTTTATACCAAGTTTATTCCTTTATGAAGTTTTGATTATCACCTTGCTTGTAATCTTCCAAAAACTTGAAAGACGCTTTGGGTTTGAAGCCTGAAGCTGGTAATAAAGTTTATGTTTGTCACGAGAATTTGAGGCCACATAGAGGTTGGAGAACATCTTACCGGGAATGTAGGGTGGGTGAATAGATAAGATGATAGAATTGATAAGGAGTATAGGCTTAACCCTCTGTCATGGCTTTGTTTATACCGTCGTACTGAGTATAATATCCTTAATATTTGCTTTGGTTGTAGGATTAATTGGGGGTATCATTAGGGCTGAGAAAATCCCGTTTTTAGAGTGGATGGTGCTTTCGTATGTATATGTAGCTCGGGCCACACCATTCCCAATGATTCTTTTTACCGTATATTTTGTATTGCCAGCGTTTGGGATACAGCTAACGAATATTCAGACGGCTATAATCTGTCTAGTATTTCATAGCGGGGGTTACATCACTGAAATTGTCCGTCGATCTATCCAGTCTATTACAAAGGGGCAGAGAGAAGCGGCTATGGCACTCGGAATGAATAGCTACCAGCGATTACGTCTTGTTATCCTTCCACAGGCGTTTAGAGTGATGTTGCCTCCCTTAGCGGGCCAGCTAATTCTTCTCGTTAAAGATACGTCGGTTATATCACTTATAGGGGTCTCTGAAGTGACCCGAGTTGCGCGGCAAATGATGCAGACAATTTATCAACCATTGGGGATTTTAGCTTTAACTGCGATATTTTACTTTGTCGTATGTTATCCGCTTGGACTTTATTCTAGTTATGCGGAACGTCGGCTGTTTTCTAAGGGATTTGGGAATCTTCCATAATTAACGAAATACTAAGGGCACTGTTTTCTAGATGGTTTATAATCTGGGCTTATCCAAGGGGGACTGCTACGGTCGTACGATGATGAATTTACGCGGATTATCGGCCATTTATCCCTGGAACCCAGGCGATAACATGACGTGAGGTGTGAATTAAGATGGCATTATTAGAACTTAAAGAGGTTACTAAGAAATTCGGTAATTTAGAAGTCCTCCGAGGGATTAACTTGACCGTGGAGGATGGAGAAACGGTAGTAATATGCGGAGCAAGCGGAGGCGGCAAGAGCACCCTCCTCAGGTGTATCAACAGAATCGAGAAAATAGATTCAGGGGAGATTATTTTTGAGGGAAGGTCAATCTATGACCCAGATCAGGATGTACATAAGTTACGACAACGCATAGGTATGGTATTTCAGCATTTTAACCTCTTTCCTCATCTTACGGCGCTTGAGAACATTATCCTGGGTCCTATTCATGTATTGCGAACCCCTAAAGATAAAGCCATCGAAAAGGCTATTGAGCTTCTACGAACAGTCGGTCTCAGTGATAAGGCTAATTATTACCCAGCGGCCTTATCGGGTGGGCAGCAGCAGCGTGTCGCTATAGCACGAGCTCTAGCGATGGATCCACACCTTATATTATTTGATGAACCAACCTCTGCTCTTGACCCAGAGATGATCAAGGGAGTATTGGATATCATGGTTTCTCTTGCAGAAGAGGGTAGAACAATGATTGTAGTCACCCATGAAATGGGATTTGCGCGGGAAGCGGCAGACCGGATAATATTTGTTGATGGAGGCCAGGTTTTAGAGGAAGCCCCACCAGAGGAATTCTTTAGTCACCCTCGACATGAGAGAACCAAGAAGTTTCTCTCGGAAATCCTTTCGATTTAGCGATGTTTGGGAGCATTAGCCCTTGTTGGAATAGGGGTTGGATTAGTTTATTAGCATAACGGTGTAAAAATGAAGTAGAAGGGCCCTCCCGGAAGGAGGAAGGGCCTCTCGGTAGTTGAAGTCTTATTACTGTTCGCCCTTGTGCCCGGTCGAAAGGCCGGGTTTTTACCTATGGATTTAAATCATGTTACTACCTCACGTATCTTTGAACCGTGCACCCCGTAGCGGGGTTTTCTTTTTCGGCAGGATTTCCCCCACGCATGACGAATACTACAAATTGCAGCGACACCATGACTACGAGGAATTGAAACGATATTGTTTTAGTCGCCGCATGCAGGAATCATGCATATGAGGATTATCGTCCAACCCTGTCTGCCCATTGCGGGCCTTTTATTCAACCCAATCAATGTTCCCAGTTTTGTATGGTGCCTGGCCGAAGGGCCGGGCTATTAGTGTCGCCGGTGCCGGATCGGTGCCCAAATCAACTAGATTGGTCAATTTTGTACTCTATAGCACAACACGAAAACTCAGATAAAATCTATAGTGTAGCGAATAGTGAGAGTCATATTGGGGGCCACGAGGGGACTTAAAATCCCTCGCCCCGCAAGGGGCATGTGGGTTTGATTCCCACCGTCGGCACCAGTGTTTTCAATCGGAGCCAGTAGTTTCAAAAGAGTGCTTTCAAAATGGAGAACTAGCCCGCGATGGAGCTCGCGGTTTCATGCTGCACAGCAG
>DUMQ01000158.1 GCA_012839815.1 Bacillota bacterium
ATTACTGACGTTTTTCCAGGGGTTGCCGGTGTTGCGTTCCGGGGACGGCGCGCTTGCGGCGCGCCTCCGTTGAAATTTGGCGCGAGGGCCTTGCCAAATTTCAAAAGGCCCCGTCACGCAAGCACCGTAAGTCCTGGGACGTGTTGGTAAACTGGCACAAATTAAGGAACCTACACTTAGGCGAGCAGGCCGCTCCGTAATCTCCGGCCGAGGGCTATTGGGCCGGAGATTAAAGGCCGCCTGGCGAAGAGAGGGCGCACCGACCTTACACGTGCTAATTGGAGACGTATTGCCAGTCCTCTAACAGCATGACATCCCGGGGCCATATATGGAGAAGCCGTGGCCGAACCAGCCTGCCCTGTAGTCGACGGTTGCCCCGTCCAGGAAGCGTGCAGCCGCCGGGTCCAGAACAAATTTAATCCCATCTATTTCGTGAACTGAGTCGTTGGGTCGCGTTGACTCATCCAGAGTCAATCCGTATTTTGGTCCCCCTCAGCCCATTCCGGCGATGTAGAGCCGGACCACCGAATTTCGGTGTCTCTCCTCACTGAGCAGCTTCTTGAGTTCGGCAGCTGCCTTTTCTGTAACAGTAATCACTTTTTACGCCTACCTCTCTTTGTAGAGTCTGTTTTATGACTAAAACGAATGACAGGGGTTGTGGTCTCAATAAACGAATCCTGCATCGATGAGTAATAAGTAAGATACCTATAGCCCTACGGGTATTATCGCACGCCCCGCGGCTCGTGTCAAGCGGGGGGAGCCGGCCGTTCTCCCGGGAATCCCGGCCCCGCCTTTCTCACATCGCCTACACGGGTCGTTAGTCTAATGCGATCGAAGTATTCCAGGAGGGGTATAACCAGCCTGCGGCTTGATTTTAGGATATCGCGAAGCTCGCCCGCGCTGATTGAGCCATCCTTTTTGATCTTTTTGATAACTTCGCCCCTGGCTCGCTCGAGCGCGTCAGCGTGCAGGATGACGCCATCGCCTGAGCCACCTAATCTCACGAGGCGCCCTGTCTCAAGTAGAAATCTTAGAATCTCAACGCCGATTTCAGGTGATATGCCCTTTTCTGTAAGGATACAGGAAATATTCCTGGGGTTGAAACCATCATTCCTGTATGCGTTTTCGACTGCCAGTACCTCAGGCATCCCCGCTATCATGCGCTCCCTGTCTACACCCGAAGGTAGGATCATATTCCCGCTCCGGATTATGCCCCTGGGGCACCCGGGAATATCACTGTCGCCCGCGGCGGGTTCTTGGAGAAGAGCGAGGAATGCGTCGAAATCGCCCTCATCCCAGTGGGGCGTGACCTTCATCCTGAGCTCGTCCTTGGGCATTCCCAGGCGCATTGGAAATTCGCGGTAGAAGCCATCCAGTGCCGAAAACAACGCCGTGCGAATAGCGGCCGTGCCCTCGACCGAGAGCAGTTTTCCAGTCCCGGGGAGGATTACGACCCTAATTCCGACTTCTGCAGTGCTGGCTCCTGCCATCGCGCTCACTATGCGCTTAGCATCGTCAACAGGCACCAGGAGTCTCGCGGCCAGTTCCTCAATGGTAACCGGGGAGACTCGGGTGCCAGGCGGGTTTGATGGATCTCCGTGCTCATTCAAGATCAGCTCGATCAGGTCTTGAGGGGAGCCGGACCTCTCAATGGCGAGCGCATCAAGGTCGTGCTGGGAAAACCTCCGCCTCTTCGGCGCGCTATGCATGAGCACACGGCCGCCCCCTATGGTCCTGACGGGCGAGTAGGATCTTATAATAAATCTGTCCCCTCGTGCGGCGACTGTGGGCTCCTCGAGGGTGAGCTGGGCATATCCCTCCGAGCCGCCTGCGATGCTATCCGCCCCCATCACGCGGACGCGTGCCATAACCTCCGCCGTCCCGACGTGCATGCGGACCCGCTGGCCGTGGGATACGCCTGGCGTGTTCCGAAGCACCGTGAGGGTGACATCTACGAGTGTCGATGCCGCGAGGGTGCCAGGCCTTGCAACAACATACCCCCGCTCGATCTCGTCCTTTTGAACCCCCGCGAGATTAAGCGCTGCCCGGTCCCCGGCGACCGCGCACTCGACCCCCCGGGCATGTACCTGGATGCCGCGTATTCTCGCAGTCCTGCCAGGAGGGAGCACCTCGACCTCCTCGCCTGCCCTAATTTCGCCCCCAACCACAGTCCCGGTTACGACGGTTCCGTAACCCGCGATGGAGAATACCCGGTCCACCGGAAGCCGGAAAATGCTGGGTGCTCTCCTGGTAGATTCGGCAACCCCGGCGAGCCGATCGATCTCGGAAATCAGGTCGGGGATTCCGGCTCCTGTCACCGATGAGACCGGGATTATCCTGGCATCGCCGAGAAACGTGTCCCGCAGGTAGTCCCCGACGTCGGCTATAACCATGTCGAGAAACTCCTGGTCCACGAGGTCTATTTTCGTGATCGCCACCACGCCTGTTGAGAGCCCGAGCAGCGAAAGGATGTCGAGATGTTCGCGAGTCTGGTCCATGATCCCTTCATCCGCAGCCACAACCAGCATGACCATATCCATACCGGTGGCGCCGGCCACCATGTTTCTTATGAAACGTTCATGGCCGGGGACATCCACTATAGAGACGATCCTGCCGCTGGGCAGGCGGAAGGGTGCGAAGCCGAGGTCTATGGTCATGCCCCTCGCCTTCTCCTCTTTCAGCCGGTCGGTATCTATGCCGGTTAGGGCCTTGGTCAGTGTGGTCTTGCCGTGGTCTACGTGCCCCGCCGTCCCGAGCACTATGTGCTTGTGGTTCACAATCACAACAGATGCGCCTCCCGGGGTGAGCATGCCCGGGGTGAGCGTGCCGAGGATGCTGGTGCTGGTGTAGAGAGATCAGCTGCTGGCGCTGATGGCGCCGAAAGGCCGGCTGCCAGTTCAGAGGGGCCAGCGAGGGCCTCGGAGAGCGCCCTTGCTATGATCTCGCAATCCCCGGGCAGAAGCGTCCTGACGTTAAAGAGCAACCGTCCCTTGTGGACGCGGGCGATGACCGGCGGGATTGATCCCCTCAGGGCTACCTGGAGGTCGTTGACATTAACGATTCTTTTAAGCTCATCAGATGGGGCGGATAAAGACGGAAGAGGAGCTGGCGAGAGGGCCACGGCCTTGCCAGGGAGGGATGCGCCGGGCAGCGACCCCCCGCCCGCCTCCGACTCGTCGTCGACGATTTCCACCTTCCAGCCGTCACCTGCCACGGGTGTGACCAGGCTGGCTAGATGCTCCGCGATCTCTTCGAGCTCAGGCGGCGTCCTCGTTAGGAGCCCGAGGGTGGGAATCTCGCGTGCAGCCGTGCCGGGCTCCAGGTAGAGGCGGAGAACCTCCTCCAGGGCGGCGAGAGTCATCTTATCCACTCTGACGGCCCTCGCGAGGGGGTTTTTGCTAATCCGGGTTACCAGCTCTCTACGGCCAAGGATGATCCCCGCCTGGGGGCCTCCCAGGAGCTTGTCGCCGCTGAAGGTCACAAGGTCGGCGCCAGCCTGGATGCTATCGCGGACCGTCGGTTCGTGAGGCAAGCCCTGCCCCAATTGGGATAAATCCAGGATGCTACCGCTCCCGAGGTCCTCCATGATGATGAGACCCCTGCGCCTGCCCAGTTCGACCAATTCCGACAGGGATACCTCCGCCGTGAAACCGATTATCTTGAAGTTACTCGTATGTATCTTGAGGAGCATGGCCGTATCGCCGGTGATAGCGGCTTCGTAATCTCTGAGGTGCGTCTTATTGGTGGTGCCCACCTCAACCATCCTCGCGCCGCTCGATGCGACAACATCAGGGATCCGAAAGCTCCCGCCGATCTCGACCTGCTGCCCGCGGGATACCACAACTTCCCTGCCTGAGGCGAGTGTATTTAAGCATAAGAACACTGCAGCAGCGTTGTTGTTGACAACGAGTGCGGCCTCGGCCCCGGTTAGCTCGCAGAGAAGCGAGCTCAGGTGCTGCTGCCTGGACCCGCGTTCTCCGGATTCGAGGTCAAATTCCAAATTCGAATAGCCGGAGCATACTTCGACGACGGCATCCAGGGCACGCCGTGGGAGCGGCGCCCTCCCGAGGTTGGTATGCAGTATTACGCCCGTAGCGTTGACGACACGCCTAAGGTTGCGCGCCGATCTCCTGGCGGCGGCGCGCTCGAGCCTGGAAATGATCATGTTAACCATTTCCTCGCGGGGCGTGTCATGGCCGACTTTTCCATCAAGTATTTCTTTTCGAAGATCATCCAGGAGGTCGCGTATAGCTCCGGCGATATCGCGCCTGGACATCGTCTGCATAAGGGATCTGGAGGCCGGATGTTCTAGCACAAGGGCCACCGAAGGCACTCGCGAGAGGAGTTCGCTGTGCTCCCCATGGGTTCTGCGCCCCCTACGGTTGTCAGGCTCTTTATGACCGTTATAACCGTTATGATTATGATCATTATGCTCGCCGGTCAATTTGACCCCTCGCTTTATCCCTCCGTCTGCGGGGGAGAAGATCACTAGACCAAGGCCTTAGCCAACATGCGGATTAGCTGAGGCCTTGGTCTAGGATGCTTGAATTTGGACATTAGAATACGCGAACCGCCGGTGCCGCCCTGCCCCCACGCGGAGCAGGCGCCCCCTCAATCTCGACTACCTCGCCGATGATCCTGGGGTCCTCCACGCCAGCCTGGCGCAGGGAGCTCACCAGCAGCTCCGCCTTGGCGGCCGGAACCGATATAAGGAGCCCCCCTGAAGTCTGGGGGTCGAAAAGGACAGCTCTCAGCGCCGTCGGTACACCAGACGAGACGTCGGCCCATTCCTGGAAGTAAAGCATATTCTCGCGGGCGCCCCCCGGCAGGATATCCCGCCCGGCGAGCTCGCTCGCCATGGGCAGGACTGGTACGTTATGCGCCTCAATGAGGAACTGCACCCCGCTCGCTCGCGCCATCTCGCAGGAGTGCCCGATCAGCCCAAAGCCCGTTATATCGGTGCATGCATTTACCCCCACGGCCTGCATGGCCTCGGACGCGGCCTTGTTAAGGGTTCGCATGATGCGAACCGCCCCGGCCAAATCCTCTTCGCCTATTTTGTCAAATTTGAAGGCAGTCGTTAGGATGCCCGTCCCAAGGGGTTTCGTCAGGATCAACACATCACCGGGCTTTGATGAGCTGTTGGTAATGATCCTGGCGGGATGAACAAGGCCTGTGACGGAGAGCCCATACTTTGGCTCGTTATCCGTAACGGTATGGCCGCCTATGAGCGCGACACCAGCCTCTCTAACCTTATCGGCCCCGCCCTCTATAATCTCCGCGAGCATGTCCATACCCGCTGAACAGGGGAAGCAGACGACATTCATGGCGGTGACCGGTCTTGCGCCCATGGCGTAGACATCGCTCAGGGCATTGGCCGCCGCAATCTGGCCAAATACATACGGGTCATCGACGATCGGTGTGAAGAAGTCGACAGTCTGGACGATAGCGAGGTCACTAGACAGCCGATATACACCCGCATCATCCGATGTCTCGAACCCCACGAGAACATTTGGATCATATCCATGGCTCCTCGCCATGGTTCCCGTTGCCGCCCGGCCGTGCCGGCTTTCACCCGGCTCGCCATGTGCTGGATGCGCCTGATCTTGACCTTGACCTTGATCTTGATCCCTTGCTCTTATACGGCACAAAACTTGTGCCAGGTCCGCCGGACCTAACTTGCTGGCTCAGCCGGCCTTTGATGACATGTGGGTCAGCCTGAGCTTTCGCACATCGGCCATCTTATCACCTCCCGTCCAGGATAAGTAAGTGGGAGAATCAAGTAAACAAGTGCGAGAATAAACAAACCAAACAAGTAGGGGGATGAAAACAAAGCTTGATCATTAGATAAACAACGTTGGCGGGAGCATGTGGGAATCGAACCCACCCCGGCCGGTCTTACCGCCCGACACTGGATTTGAAGTCCAGGAGACCCACCAGGATCCATCTGCTCCCGTCTTCAGGTATAATGGGAGATATCCAATCCCCCGGCTTAGCAGGATGCTCAGCCAAACTTGCGAGACGGCGATGAGGAAGCTGACGACCTGGAAGAGCTTGATCCGGAGCCGCCGAGCACCGCAACGCTCCCGTAAACCTGGGTGACATCGTCTGACCCGCACTTGGGACACTTGGCTTCCTTCATCTCCTCCCACGAGCAGAAGAGGCTGAACTTTTCCCCGCAATTCCTGCAGCGCATATCATACATCGCCATGATAGCTTACCTCCGGGCACCTCGCGGCCGGTTGACTCGGTCGCTCAGTTGGGTTAAATACAACTGATTCTATCCTTGTTTACATCGCGGGAGTCATCCTCAATATACCCCCCACGGTATTAAGTATACTGACAAAGGTTCTCTGTGTCAACATATTCTATTTGACCCACTGAGGTTTTAACATAAGGTGCCATAGAATGCAAGCTTCGAGATCTCGTGTGGCAATATACTTGGCAGGATCGCGTGGACGGTGCCAAGAAAGTAGGCGGGTTCGCCGGCAGGCTGGGGAAAGTGGCAACAGAGTTGGCAGGATGAGTGCTCAACTGCCCAGAATCCTGGCATCTTTGCGCGCAACCCGCCAAGAAAGTTGTCATGCCTATGATTGGGAAGCAAAGACTATCAGGACTTATGAAACGAAGTACTAGTACTAGAAGCTTCAATTACCCATTTGGATGATTCCGGGATCTTAGATGTTATATTATCTATAGCGGATGGAATAGTTGGCATCGGGGGATACTACTAAAGCCGGCTGAAGAAGGTAGTATAGTCGGAAAGCGGAAAGCTTGGCCATATGCTTTGAATTCGGAGAATAATCGATCTGAAAGGGGGGTCCGCTATTATATGCCGACAGATGGGAACAGGCTCCGGGAATTGGGGCCGGCGCGGGATGTAGACAAGGCCCGCGAGGCCATCGCCAAGGAGATGAATAAGCCGCGCGGGACACCCCAGGGCCGAGAGGCCCAATTCCAGAAGGCTCAACTTGAGAGCGAGCACCGTCACGGGACAAATAAAGGTATAAAAGTGACGATGCAGGACAAGGTGCGCTAAATGAAAATGCTATGAGGATATCCTAGATTCCCTCCATACCGCTACCCCCCATGATAGGGAAACAGGATTTCCTACCTGGGGGCCACCCGCACCGCATAGGTATGGCGCCTGCATGGCCCCCAGGCGAAACCTCCGACGAGACCTCTGACTTCTGAATCTAAACCCTCCACCCGAGCTCAAATCCCTCGCGGATGGCATCAATGAGCTTCCCCGGGTGCCGGGCGTCGCCGATTACATAGACTTCCTTGATCCCCTTGGCGTTTTCCGCTTCGGAGCCTGGCTGCTGCGCTTTGCCTCCCGCCACGAGATTCCTGACCTGTTCCTCGAGGGGATTGAACGGCCGCGACCCGAGGGCGAGCACGACCTTATCCGCTGGAATGAACCTCGTGTTCCAGTTATGGTCCATTACCACGACGCCGTTATCCTTTACCTCGCTGAGGCGCACCCCCGTCAGGATCTCAACGCGTGCCTCCTCGAGGTCCTTGGAGAGGCTTATGCGGGAGATGGGCTCCATATCGCTGGCGACCCTATCGAGCATCTCCACTATTACCACGTGTTTGTTACGCTCGACCAGGAAAAGGGCGGTTTCGCAGCCGGTCATGCCGCCGCCGGCGACGACGACGCGTTGTCCATTTATCTCGACTGCGCCCCGCAATACATCCCAGGCTGTGGCGACGTTGGCGCGGGGCCATCCGGCCTCATCAGGGATTATTGGAGTTGCTCCCGTGGCGATTATCACGACGTCAGGGCTCTCTCCGGCTATGATCTCGGGTGTCACCTCGGTGTTGAGTCGTATGCCGACGCCAAGTTTCCGTATCTGGGTATCGAGATAGTCTATTGTCCATCCGATTTTATCCTTTCCAGGGGGTACGCTCGCGAGCCTCACCTGGCCACCCAGCTCACCCGATTTTTCATACAGCGTAACCCTGTGGCCCCTGGTTGCAGCGACCCTCGCGGCCTCCATTCCCGCTGGCCCGCCGCCCACGATCATTATCCGTTTAACGGGGTTTGCCGGTTTCAGCTCACCAAAGTCGATTTCCCTCCCGGTTAGGGCATTTACCGTGCACCTCACGTGCAGGCTCTGGAACACCCTGTTCCCTATGCACCCTATATTGCAGTTTATGCAGCGGCGGATATCCCCCTGCCGGCCATCCATGGCCTTCACAGGCCACTCCGGGTCCGCGAGCAGGGTCCGCCCCACCGATACGAAATCAGCCCGGCCCTCGGCGAGCACTCTTTCGGCGAAATCCGGGTGCCGGATGACCCCGACGGTTATGACCGGGATGTCTACAACCTTCTTAATTTCCTCAGCAAGATAGACGCGCCAGCCTTCGTTATACTGCATCGGCTCGAGCAGTGTGGGCATCGAGCCATAGGCGCCAGCTGAGACGTGGAGCGCATCAACCCCTGCATCCTGGAGGATGCGGGCGATCTTCTTAGACTCCTGTACAGTAAGCCCGCCTTCTATGAATTCGTCTGCGCTCATCCTGAAGATGATGGGAAAATCACGCCCCAACTTATCCCTGATCCCCTGGATTATCTCAAGGGCAAATCTCATACGCCCGTTGGTATCGCCGCCATATTTGTCGAGGCGCTTGTTTGTCCTCGGCGACATGAACTGGGTTATGAGATACCCGTGGGCCCCGTGGATTTCTACGCCATCGTAACCGGCGTTTCTGGCCCTGACCGCCGCGTCGACGAACTTTGCCACAAGGGCCTCCACCTCGGAGGTCGCGAGCTCCCGCGGCTGGACCTGGAGAAACTCGCAGGGTATGGGTGAGGGTGCGACGGGCTGCATCCCGTCCGTGCTGTCGGGCGTGGTCTGGCGCCCGGCATGGTGCAATTGCGGGATGATCTTGGCGCCGTAGAAATGGACGGTCTCCACCAGTTCGTTATGGCCTGCGATGTAGGTATTCATGTCGAGGCGCAGCTGGTTTGGGATCGCCCGCCCCACAGGGCTGTCCACGCATACGATCTCGACTATTATCAGCCCCGCTCCGCCCTTGGCGCGTTCTTTGTAGTAGGCTATCATCCGGTCGGTGACCGCCCCCGTCTCGCTGGCGAGGTTGGTGCCCATAGGCGGCATGACAATGCGGTTTCTTAGTTTCATTGAGCCGATCTGGCCTGGTTCAAAAAGCTTTGGGAAATGAGGCGATGCCTGGATATGGTCCATGAAAGTCGAAACCCCCTTTAGATTTATCATCAAGTCTTGTTTTTCTCCAAATCTAAGTTTCTTATCGGGGGCGACAATTATGCAGGATTACTTGCTCTCCGGAACTGTATAAACTTGGATTCAAGCCCCGGCTTCGCCTTGAAGGGAGGAGGTTGCCGTCCATGGACGTCTGTAATCTTAAGCAGGTCACCCGATCAGGAAGGGAAAAGTTCCTTTGAAACAGCCTTCAAAGCCGGCGTTTTCGTGGGTCAGGTGAGGACCAGGCTTGGGATACCAGGCTATGAGATAAAGGGACCGGAGCTGGCTGCGAGGGCCCTATTTGACTTGATAATGTCGAAACCATAGAACGCGTCGAAAGAAGGAGAATACATCCCATGAAGAATAAAACAACATGGACTGTGGGAGAGAAGGATTCTTTGAGCAGGCGCCGGATAGACTGAAGGATGTTTTTGATGAGGCGGTAGGTGAGATATATGCGCAGAAAGTCACGAAACAGATGTTTGCGGAGGACCTTGCAGATTAAGGAGTAGACTCCCATGTCGCGATGTGGCGCCACAGAGGATGGAAATGAGAGCGTCTTTTGAGGAGGGGTTGACATCCTCCCGTAGGTGCTCTAGACTATAAGAAATGCCTTGTTAAGCGAGCGTTACGAATGTTACGGGCTTGAGAGTGTCACGGGTTTGAGGTTGCTACGGGTTTGAGGTGATTTGGCGATGAAAGCTCTATTAGTGCTTGAAGATGGCTTCACCCTTGAGGGTGAAGCTTTTTGCGGGAGGGGCGAGGTATTCGGCGAGGTGGTGTTTAACACGAGCCTCACGGGTTACCAGGAGATAATAACGGACCCGTCCTACAAGGGCCAGATCGTCACCCTGACCTACCCACTGATCGGCAATTATGGAATAAACTTCGATGACAGCGAATCCGAGCGGCTCCAGGCGGAAGCCCTCATAATCAGGGAATACAGCCCGTTTCCGCACAACTGGAGAGCGACCACGACCCTCAAGGAATTCCTTGAGAGCCATAATACCATGGGCATCGAAGGGATAGACACCCGCGCTCTTACCAGGCACATCCGGGAAGCAGGCGCCATGAAAGGGGTCATATCTACTGAGGATCTCGACCCACTGAGCCTCGTTCAAAAGGCCAGGGCGCACCCGGGCCTCGTCGGTAGAGATATGGTCCAGTATGTGACCTGCAAGGAGAGCTATGTCTGGAATGAGCGGCTTGAGCGGGCGCAAGACGGAGGGTGCGGTGGGGAGTATGATGACGATGGCTACGGCGCGGGCCGGTTCCATGGCGCGGTGAGTACCGGGTCCCGAAATGATGATGGTGGCGAGGGACGCCGCCATCATAAGCGACAATATAAGGTCGTGGCGATGGACTTCGGCATAAAGCGCAACATCCTCAAGATGCTGGAGCGAGCAGGATGTCACATTACTGTGGTTCCTGCCTACACACGGGCTGAAGAGATACTGGCTCTGGATCCCGACGGGATCTTTCTGTCCAACGGCCCCGGCGACCCCGCAGGGCTCCCGACGATCATTGGCGAGGTGCGGAAGCTCCTGGGCAAGAGGCCGATTTTCGGGATTTGCCTCGGCCACCAGCTTCTCGGGCTGGCCCTCGGTTTCAAGACCTACAAACTCAAGTTTGGCCACCACGGCGGCAACCATCCTGTGAAAAACCTTATCACCGGAAAGGTTGAGATCACGGCCCAGAACCATGGATTCTGTGTGGATCTCTCCGAAAGGGTGACTGGAACACCCGGGGGCGTGCCTGCACCTGCATTTAACGATCTCAAGGTAACCCATATCAACCTTAACGATAATACCCTCGAGGGCATGGAGGTCCCGAGCTTGAGGCTCCTGTCTGTCCAGTACCACCCTGAGGCGTCGCCGGGCCCCCATGACTCATGGTACCTGTTTGAGAGCTTCACAAGGATGATGGACGACTTTGCCGGGGAACGCGACATGAAAAGGCTAAGTCAAAATCGGAATCAAGATCAAGATATGGAAGAAAAGGGTGCGAAAAGCGCAAGTTCCAAAGCGGGGGTTGAGGTCTGATGCCTAAACGAACTGATATAAAAAAGATTTTGATTATAGGCTCCGGGCCCATCATCATCGGGCAGGCCTGCGAATTTGACTATTCCGGCTCCCAGGCCTGCAAGGCCCTTCGCCAGGAGGGCTACGAGGTCATCTTGGTGAATAGCAACCCTGCGACCATCATGACCGACCCCGACATGGCCGACAGGACTTATATCGAGCCGATAACCCCCGAGGTGGTCGAGAAGATAATTGCGCGCGAGCGCCCGGACGTCATGCTGCCAACCCTTGGGGGCCAGACGGGCCTGAATACCGCGGCGGAGCTTCATCGTAGGGGCGTGCTGGCCAAATACGGCGTTGAATTGATCGGCGCCAAGTTTGAGGCTATCGAAAAAGCCGAGGACAGGGAGCTGTTTAAGGCGGCCATGCAGAATATCGGCCTGGAGGTCTGCCGTAGCCGTCATGTGGGCTCCGTCGAGGCGGCGATCGAGTTTGCGCAGGAGATAGGCTATCCCGTTATCGTGCGGCCTTCCTACACGCTGGGCGGCACGGGTGGCGGCGTAGCATACAATGTCGAGGAACTGCGGGAAATAGCCTCAAACGGCCTCGACCACAGCCCGATCAGGCAGATTCTCGTTGAGGAATCGGTGATCGGTTGGAAGGAATACGAGCTCGAGGTCATGCGCGACAAGGCCGACAACGTGGTTATCATATGTTCTATCGAGAATTTCGACCCCATGGGCATTCACACCGGCGACAGCATAACAGTGGCGCCCGCCCAGACCCTCACGGACAGGGAATATCAGATGATGCGTGACGCCGCCATCCGCGTCATTCGCGAGATCGGCGTCGAGACGGGCGGGTCCAATATTCAATTTGCCATTAACCCCGAAAACGGGCGGATGGTGGTCGTCGAGATGAACCCGAGGGTATCGAGGTCCTCGGCGCTGGCATCAAAAGCCACGGGTTTCCCGATTGCCAAGATAGCCGCGAAGCTCGCCGTGGGTTACACCCTGGACGAGCTTCCTAATGATATAACTAAGAAGACCCCGGCCTGTTTCGAGCCGACGATAGATTATTGCGTGGTCAAAATCCCGCGGTGGGATTTTGTGAAGTTCCCCGGGGCCGACAGGACTCTAACCACGCAGATGAAATCCGTAGGCGAGGTGATGGCCATCGGGCGGACATTCAAGGAGGCCCTTCAAAAGGCCATCAGGTCCCTCGAACAGGATAGATACGGCCTCGGGTCGGATGGGAAGGACGAAGATGCGAAAAGCCTGAGAGAGCTGCGTGGGGCGATAGAGGCTAAAATTAAGGTCCCGGATCCGGACAGGATCTTTTACCTGCGCTATGCGTTTCAGGCTGGCATGGATATCGATGAGATATACGCATGTACAAAGATCGATAAGTGGTTCCTCTACAATATCAAGCAAATAGTTGAGTTCGAAGAAAAGCTGAAGAAGAACCCCCTTGAACCGGCCATACTTCGCGAGGCGAAGCGTTACGGTTTCTCTGACAGGCAGATCGCATACCTCGCGGGAACAGACGAGCTGAGCGTGCGGCGACGCCGGCTCGCTCATGGGATTCAGGCCGTGTTCAAGCTGGTGGATACATGTGCGGGAGAGTTCGAGGCGTTCACCCCTTACTTCTATTCCACATACGAGGCCGAGGATGAGACCAGGCCGTCGCGTCGAAAGAAGGTCATGATCCTGGGCGGCGGGCCGAACCGGATAGGGCAGGGCATCGAATTTGACTACTGCTGCGTACAGGCTGCCTTTGCCCTCAAGGAAGAGGGTTACGAGGTGATCATGGTCAACTGCAACCCCGAGACCGTCAGCACGGACTATGATACCTCGGATAAGCTATATTTCGAGCCACTCACCCTGGAGGACGTGCTCAACATCTGTGATAGAGAGCAGCCGGACGGGGTGATTTTGCAGTTCGGCGGCCAGACGCCGCTCAAGCTCGCCCTGGCGCTGGAGCGCGAGGGCATCAAGATCTTAGGTACGTCCCCGGCAAGCATAAATCGCGCCGAGGATAGAGAGGAATTCGCGGAGCTGCTGCGGAAGCTGAACCTCAAGCAGCCTCCTAACGGGACCAGCAGGTCGGTTGAGGAGGCCAGACGGGTCGCGAGGTCCATCGGCTATCCTGTGTTGGTGAGGCCGTCGTATGTGCTGGGCGGTAGGGCGATGGAGGTTGTATATGACGAGGAATCCCTGGCGAGCTACATGGAAACGGCCGCGGCGGCATCATACGGGCACCCGGTCCTGATCGATAAATTCCTGGAGGCGGCCACGGAGGTCGATGTCGACGCGATCTCGGACGGGCAAAACGCGGTCATCGGCGGCGTGATGGAGCACATCGAATACGCCGGGATCCACTCGGGCGATAGCGCATGCTCGCTCCCGCCGTTTAGCCTGCCTAAGGAGTGCGTTGAGGAGATCAAGCGCCAGACGCTGCTCCTCGCTAAGGAGCTTGGGGTTGTCGGGCTCATAAATATCCAGTTTGCTGTTAAGGGCGACGATATTTACATCCTGGAGGTCAACCCGAGGGCATCGCGGACCATCCCATTCGTGAGCAAGGCGACGGGCGTGCCCCTGGCGAAGCTTGCGGCAAAGGTCATGCTCGGCAAGACCCTGCCCGAGCTCGGACTCACCCGCGAGCGGGTTCCCGGATACGTGTCGGTCAAAGAGGTCGTGCTGCCATTCATAAAGTTCCCCGGCGTCGATATAATCCTTGGGCCAGAGATGCGTTCGACGGGCGAGGTCATGGGGATTGATAGGAATTTTGGCATGGCCTTTGCTAAATCCCAGATTGCGGCGGGGACCCCCCTGCCTACGCGGGGAACGGTCTTGCTCACGGTGGCTGATAAGGACAAAGGCAGCCTGGTCCCGATAGCCAGGGGCTTGAGCCAGCTGGGCTTCGAGCTCATGGCCACCGACGGGACGTCTAGGCTTCTCCAGGCCAATGGAATACCCGTGAGAAAGGTATATAAGATCGGCGAGGGGAGGCCCAACATCGTGGATCACATCAAGAACGGCGATATAGACCTGATCATCAACACGCCCATCGGTAAGGGGCCTAAATATGATGAATATCAGCTGAGGCGCCAGGCCATCATCCACGATGTACCCGTTATAACCACAATTCAAGGTGCCATGGCCGCCCTTGAGGGCTTGCGGGTGCTTATGAAGCAGGGCATCGAGGTCCGCAGCATCCAGGAGTACCACCGGGAGGTCCGTTGATACGCGCGTTGATACCCGGAAACCCATGCCACCTGCCCCGCGCACCGGCGAGCTCAGCTTAGATCAGCTTGGCTTAGCGTCAACCGACGCTTTCGCCCACCCGTGGATGCTGCTGAGCTGGGCTGGCGGGTGCGCGGGCGCCGGTCGGCGGGTGCGTGGGGCAGGTGCGGTGACCGTTTATCTCCACTTATCCCCACCTGATGATCGCAAATATGATGAGCACGGAGAGGGCTGTGGCCACGCCCAGCGGCACGTACATCTCGATGAACCGCATCCAGGCCAGGTGAATTGCTACGAAGAGCACCACACCGATGAAAACCCGGTCGAAGAGGTTGGTCTCCATCCGTAGA
>DUMQ01000159.1 GCA_012839815.1 Bacillota bacterium
GGCGGCGCAATGAAGGCACAGGCCAATACCATGAGGGGGATGCTGGAACAGATCAAGGATTCCATGGCCACAATCAGCCGGGGGTTTGGTGAAGACATCATCCGGATTACTGGCATGGCGGGGGCTATGCGGAGACTGAATGAGGCAGTGGGCAGATTCGCGGACCTCGTGAGCATGAAGGGCTTTATCGGTGCCCTTAAGGAGGCTTTCCCGCCTTGGCTCCAGGGCGTCATCATTAGCATCGCAGGCGCCATCGGTGGCGCATTGGTGCCCGTTATCATTGCAATGCTCATTCCGGCTCTGAAGAAACTCGCCATCAGTCTATGGGCCACCCTGGCACCGTTGTGGCCATGGATGGTTGCCGGCGCAGCCTTGGCGCTGATTATATGGCTACTAATTCAATATTGGGACCAGCTCAGCTATGTGGCCCGACGTATTTGGCCCGGGATTAGCGCCATAGTGCTCTATGCTTCTAGTCTCATTGTCCGCGCTGTTGGAGGCATTATTACCGCTTTAGCCTGGATTATTCCTAGCTTTCGCGATACTGCACAGGCCGTAATTGAATATGCCGATTCTCTGAGGAGCGCTGCCCAAAAGGCCTTTGAGGCCGCACGCGCAACGACCCAGGCAGCTCAGGGGGCTCAGAATATCGCCAACACCGGCCAGCAAGCCGCCCAGGCCCAGCAGGGGCTCGGCGATGCGTTGCAAAAGACGGCAGAAAAGGCGCAGGACAACCTCCAGTCGTTCGATGAGGTCCACCAGATACAAGATGAAATGGCTGACACAAGTTTTGATTTTCCAGAGATTACGATGCCGGAAATTCCGGCTCTACCTGGCCTTAGTTTTGGCGGAGGTCTTGATGCCGGAATAAATGAGCTTGAAGAACGGCTTTCCGGGCTGGCTGGGATCATCTCCAGAGCTTTTGAATTAGTTAAGCAGGCCATGACTCCGGTCCATCAGGTGGTAGGATGGATTGGAGAAGGATTAGACAAACTTGGAGATCTCGCTCAAAAGGCTGCGCAGGTCATCAGTCAATATTGGGCCAGCGCTGTGGACGCTATAGCTTCTGCATGGGGAAGGATTGCCGGGGTTGCTTCGCAATGGGTGAATCAGGTAGCATCGGCCATTGATCAAGGATGGACAGCGATCGCCAAAGCGACGGATCGGGTATGGTTTGGAATTACTAGTGGGCTGGCGGCTGCTTGGAACGGGATAATTCAAACCGCAAACGCTGTTTGGGGTAACATAACTGCTGGCATCGATAGTGCATGGAGCACCATCGCCGCTGGAACTCAGACGACATGGACAACCATCTCGGGGTGGCTATCGTCGGCTTGGGAGGGTATACATAATACCAGTACTGTCGTTTGGGGTGGAATTAAGGCATTTTTTGTTCAGTGGTGGGACGAGCTGCTGGCGGCATTTTCGGGTCCATTAGGGATAGCTGTTTACATGGTAGCACACAATTGGGATACTATGACAACCTCGACTCAGGAGTCATGGACTGCGCTCAAGGATTGGCTCTTAACTACATGGGAGTCCCTCTCGACGGCTGCAACCGATGTCTGGAATGCCATTAGCGACATCGTTGGTGCTGGATGGGAGATTATTCGCGTAGCGACAACTGGTGCCTGGGATGGGATTCTTAGTTGGCTATCTAACACCTGGAATGGTATCAGTATGGCCGCCAGTATAACCTGGCAGGACCTCACATCAGTTATCAGAACAGCCTGGAACAGTGTGAACACCATCACGCAGGCCATCTGGGAGACTATTCGCGGCTGGCTGTCCAGCGCTTGGAACAACATCGCTTCTACTGCGTCTGTCATCTGGAATGGCATCGCCCAGGGTATTGGCGCCGCATGGGACGGGATTGCCACTGCGACGCAGACGGCCTGGAACGCTATCCGTGGCTGGCTATCCAGCACGTGGAATGGTCTTAAATCTATCGCCGGCGCTGTCTGGGATGGGATCACTGAAGTTGTCGGTATAGCCTGGGAAGGGTTAGCGAATGGAACGCGCCAGGCATGGGACGGTCTAAGCAAGTGGCTGTCCTCCGCTTGGCAGGACATCATGAAGACCGCCGACAAGCTCTGGTCTGGCCTTGCTAAGACGTTGGATGCGGTCTGGGACGGTATCACTAAGACTGCGAAGTCTACCTGGGACGGCGTGGCCAAATGGCTGTCCAACACGTGGAAAAACATCACTAATGTAGCCGAGGACACTTGGAATCAGATACCAAAGTCTCTACAGAAGGCGGCCGATTCGGTGGTCAAATCTGCGAAGAGCATGGCCACCGACATTGGCAACGCGGTCCGGGGCATGAAAGACAAGGTTGTCTCGTTCGTAAAGGCGATGGTCGACGACGTAATAAAATGGTTCTCGTCGCTTTCCACACGCGCGCTCGATGCGGTCAAAAACTGGACACAAGGTGTCATCAACAAGATTCGGGATATGTATATGCAGGTCGTCGGCGGCTCCATCGTGCCAGACACGGTCAATCAGACATTGAATTGGTTCAAGACCCTGCAGGTGCAAGGCACAGCAATTGTAGGGCAGCTCGGCGCGGGCATTACCAATATATTCATTACGGCCTTCGCCTCCATTGTAGATAAGACAGTCTCGTTTGGCGATGCGGTGACCGGCCTCATGCAACAGATTAGCTTCGGCATGCAGAATGTGTTCATGGAAGCGTTCAATGGCATAATCAATGGCACTATGACCTTGGGCGAAGCATTTCGCTACATCTTGAGCGGCATGGGCCAGGTAGTACAAAATGTGCTGGTGCAGCAACTGGCGCAGGCAGCATCGCAGTCACTCATAAAATTCGGGCAGTGGGCCCTGGGTGTGCTCGCCAAAGTGGGTTCCGTGATTGTGGCGGTCATCCAACAGGCGTATGCAACGCTTGTCGCATTCTTCGCCTGGTCCGGACCCTTGGCTCCAGTGCTGGCAGGCGGCGTAATTGCTGCGGCCATTGCTGGTATAGGTGCACTGGCGTCTCAAGTTCTCAACGCCATCGGCCTTGCCCAGGGCGGCATCGTCACAGGGCCCACTTTCGCCATGCTGGGCGAGGGCGGCCGCCGCGAGGCGGTTATTCCCCTCGAGAGGGACAACGTAATAGCTGACAGCGTAGGCCAGGCCGTCTATGAGGCCATGCTGACCGCTATCCGGGTCGGTCAGGCTTCGAGTCAGCCGAGTAGCGGCGACCGGGAGATCGTCCTGCGCATTGACGGCACCACGTTCGCGCGGGCGATCCTGCCTTCCATCATCCGCGAAGGCCAACGTCAGGGCCTACAGCTCGTCGTGAGGCCTCAGGGGGTGTAACGCATGGCTGACATCGTGATAGCTGGTGTGCAGGTAGCGCGCCCCGCCGAGGTCAAGGTGGGGCGCTTTGATTTGACTAAATCGAATCGTACCGCCTCCGGTCGCATGGTCATGGAGTATATCGCCACCAAGCGCAGGGTGGACGTGATATGGAAATACCTGCCGGATGCGGAGTTGCAAAAGATCCTCAATGTGCTAGCCACTAACAAGCCTTTTTTTACGCTGTCTTACCCGGACGCTGGCGGCCAGCAGAGCATGACCTGCTATGCTGGCGATATCAATACTTCGCTATGGCATACGCGGGGCAACGTGCGGTACTGGTCCGAGGTCTCTATATCGTTCATTGAACAGTAAACAGTAGGTGATAACATGTATCCAGTCACCAAGCAATTCATGGATTTAATGAAGGCGGACAAACGGCGGGTGCTAGCTAGGGTCACAATCGATTATACCGATCCGTTTATTGATCAATCCATTACAACAGTAGTCAGCGAGGAAAATAATATCTCCCGCCCTGCTCAGACCGCAGATGGCATCGGCGACGTGCTATACAAATGGGCCTCCTTGGATGGGTCATGGGTGTTGGATGGCACTTATCATCTTGCACCGCCAAAGGACATGCAAACTCAATACCAAATAGGCTGGTGGGGGGCGCAGTTGGCCGGTGAGGATGGTGCCTTTGCCGATCCCTATCCTACGCTGATAATTACCCATGCGCCGCGCCCCGTCCATACATTGCGAGTAACCGGGGATTCCGCACGCTATGAATGGCCAACGGAATTCACAATTGCCCTGTATGGAGCCGATGATACCCTGTTATATTCCGAAACTGTTATCCAAAATGCACAGGTTAACTGGTCTCGGGTACTAGCTGCTCCAGTGGTTGGTGTGGTGAAACAGGTGCTTACTGTTACCCGCTGGAGCCACCCAGGGCGGCAGGCCAAAATTATCGAGTTCTTTACCTCGATCCAAGAGACCTATGAAGGCGAGGCACTCATAAGTCTGCGCCTCTTGGAGGAGCGGGAAACATCACTGGGTGGCTTGCCGGTGGGGGCCATCTCGGCGAATGAAATAGAGATCGCACTTGATAATAGCGACCGCCGATTTGATGCTGAAAATATCCAGACTCCTCTTGCAAATTTGTTACGCCCCAATCGTCGAATTCGAGCATGGCTGGGTGCTGAGAATGGCGAATGGATACCGCTGGGCGTATTCTGGTCCGGCGATTGGTCAGTCTCCGACAATGAGATAATCGCAAGGGTGCGCGGTTGGGATTGGCTTGAACAGCTAAGGCATAGCAAATATTACCGAGAAGGCGTACGACATAACCTATCCCTCTATGAATTAGCGGAGGATGTACTAACTGATGCTGGTTTGACGGCAGACGAATACTGGATCGCTGATGAGTTGCGTGAATACATTATCCCTCACTTAGTATTACAGCCCCAATCGCACCGAGAAGTACTGCGGCAAATTGCGGAGGCCTGCCTGGGGCAGGTGTACTGTGACCGGCATGGCGTGATCCGGATAGAGGGAACCAAACCCATCGTTGAGCAGTATTTAGTGGATGTATCGGAATCAGCGGTTATTGCTAGGCCAGAGCAGATCACTGATGGAATAGAGGAGCCAACTGCCAGATATGCTAGTCTGGATGGAAGCTGGGTGCTAGACGGTACTTATGCGCTGGCTCCATCGCCAGAACAAGAAGGTTACCAGGTAGGCTGGTGGGGCGAGACACTAGCGGGTGCAGACGGAACATTTAGCAGTCCCTATCCTACCCTGACCCTGGAATACCTCACACCGAAGGCTGTCGCTACCGTCAGGATAGTTGGGGATATTGCACGCGGTGAATACCCAGTAGATTTCATATTGCGCCTCTATGACGCCGAAAATACTCTGCTGGCCACCCGGCAAATGTCAGGGAATGATCAAGTAGTAGCAGATATAGATATCCCCGAAAACCCGACGACGGTCGCCAAAATCGTGCTAGAAATCTATCGATGGAGCCATCCGGGCCGCCAAGCAAAAATCTTGGAGATGCTCGATGTGCCCCTGAGGCTGAAGATAACGCCCGACGACTATTTCCGCAAGGACACTCCGGCGAAATACGGGGAGATGGCTAACTGTATAATAGTGGAGTATCAGCCGATTGATGAGAACGGGCAACAGTTGCCAGTGGGACAGATCATGCTGAGGGACGAACAGAGCATCGTAGAGCATGGTCTGCTGGCGTACAAGCTCTCGGCTAATCCCCTAATCCAGACGGCTGAGATGGCTCAGAAAATAGCAGAACGACTGCTGGCAAGTTTTGGGGATGCCCGTCGGACACTGGAACTAGATTGGCGCGGGAACCCGGCTTTGCTACTGGGAGACGTAGTTACAGTGGTAGACGGTAGGCCTAATAGCAGGACTCAGAACTACGTGATAGTCCGGCAGGAGATCGAATACGCAGGAGCACTATCAGCCAAGCTCTCGGGAAGGAGGATGATATGACATGGCGTGGCAGACGCCTAAAACGAATTGGATGGCCATCGATGTGCCACTACCCAACGATTTCAACCGCATCGAGGGGAATATAGATGATCTCCATATGCGTTTTGACCCCACCACCGGCCACAAGCACACCGGCGCAGCAGGGGACGGGCCAAAGCTGGCATCGGGTGACATCACATATTCTAGTGCCGTTTCTGGATTCACTCCTGCCGACGTGAAGGCCGCCCTGGACGCACTTGCTGGCGTGCGGATCGTGGAGATGGGCTCGAATGCTAATGGGAACTACGTGCGGTGGGAGAATGGGTTGCAGATATGCTGGAAAGAATTTTCATCTACAGGATTTAGTGCTGAAACTAGTGGTACTATACAGTCACTCACCTATTACGAGAGAAGAGTTACATGGACTTACCCTGCATCTTTTGTTTTAGCTCCATCAGTAACATTTAACGGTGATGTTAATGGTAGTGGGCCTGAGGTCTTTGCACACTGGAGCAAGACCCCATCTAGCGTAGCACTAATAACTGTTTATCTTTATCCTAACGGGATCGTAACAGTAGCTAGTGCAATTGCCATTGGCAGATGGAAGTAAGGGGGTATAAACATGGTGATCAACTGGTCTCCACAGCGCAGTGACGACAAGCTCGCCTACTCGTTCGCTGGTGAGGTTATCACCGCCACGCTGAATGGCCAGAGCGACACGTTCGATTTCTCCGCTTTGCCCGATGGCGAGGCCGCCCAAATCAAGTCTACACTCCCGGTGTGCCCTGTGCTGGCCGCCCGCCGCGTAAACGGGCGGCTTGAGGTCACGCTGTTGAAATACCACGGGCCGAATCCTGCACCGGAAGAAGCTTTCCCGGAGCCTATGGAGGTGAGCTAGCATGGCGCAGATAACGTGGAAATCGAAAGCGGAGCTTGAGGCGGAGGTGGCCGAAAGGCAAAGACAGGCACAGATAGCCGAGCTTGAGAGAATGCTCGGTGAGCGTATCCAAGCCAAAATACGCCTCGAGGCCACGGGCGGCACCCCCGAGGAGGTAGCCGAGGTGCAGGATGAGATAAACGCAATCCTGGAGGCGATACGAAATGCTAACACTGCCTAAGCGATGTCCAGTATGCGGTCGAAAAATGACCGAGGAACCGGAACAGTATAAATGCCCGTTTTGCGGGAAGGTGATAGAGAAATGAGCCGCCTCCGGGCGGCTTTTTCATGTACGGAAAGGCGGTGATCCATATTGGAGGTGGAGGTGACTGAATTGGTTGAGAGAGTGGCACGATTGGAGGAGCGAATGAATGATCAGGAGGAATACCGGCGCCGGCAGAACGGGGCAATCGAGAAACTGGCAAACCAATATGAGAGCCAACGGTCATGGCTGATTGGTCTTCTGACCGTTGGAATCATGAACCTGGCGATGCTGTTGGTGCAGATGGCCGGGAAATGAGGGGAGATACTATGCGAATCGTACTCGACGCTGGGCATGGCGGCGGCAAAGGCCAGGGCGACCCCGGGGCGGTCGATCCGGTGCAGCCGGCCGAGGGGGATATGCTCTATACAGAAGAGGATGACCTGGCTTTTGACATTGCCCGCCGGGCCCAAGAGGCATTGATGCTATCGGGGCACACGGCCCATCTAACCCGGAGACCAAATCAATTTATCTCGCTTCAAGGCCGCTGCGACCTGGCTAACCGACTAGGAGCGGACGTATTCGTGAGTATCCATCTCAACGCGGGCCCTCCCACGGCTAGAGGGTTCGAGGTATTTAGTTATCCAGGATCCTGCCCGGGGGCCCAGCTCAGGGACGCAATCCTGGGGGCAATAGCAAAGGCCTTCCCCGACTGGGTGAACCGGGGTGCGAAAGAGGCCAATTATGCTGTGCTCAGGGGGACGAAGATGCCGGCGGCTCTGGTAGAATGCGGCTTCGTGACGAATACGGAAGAGGAAAGGAAACTCCATGACCCTGCGGTGAGGCAACGGATGGCGGAGGCGATAGCGGCGGGTGTCATCAAATATGGGAGGGAAAAGCATGGGCGAGTATAACGTGACTTTACTCGATGCCGGGGTAGTGGCCTTAGTGATCGTGATAGTTCAGCGGTTGAAGCCGTATATCCGGAGCAGGTGGGTCCCTCTCCTCCCCTGGCCGGTGTCTGCTGTCCTCGCCGGCTGCGCGGTCATTGCCGCGGCCGGCGGCTGGCCGGGGTGGTCGGCGTTTATGGCCCAGACGTTCCTCGAGACGTTGAAGGTCGCGTTTTCAAGCATGGGTCTGTTCAAGATTTACAAGACCACATTGCGAGGTGAATAGGTATGATAGCCTGGCTCAAGGATAAAGGTAAGTGGCTCCTGGGCCTCCTAGTGGCCGTAGGAGCCATTTTATTGGGATTCAATAGATATCAGACCGGGCGTACCCTGAAAGAAGCTCAGAAGGCCAAACAGAAGGCCGACGAATTGAAGATAGATAGTGCCGTCGAAGCGGAGAAACAGCGGCAGCGTCTCCGTGAGGCAGAGGCGAATGCCGCCAAGGTCGAGGAGTTGGACAAGCGGCTGGAAAGACTAAAGAGAAAGCATGGAATGCTGCCATTCATCTTAATTGGACTGTTGCTCCTAAGTCTATGCGGCCCGGTTAGGGCTGAGGAGCCTACCTTGCCCACGGATTATGCAGCCCTCGCCAAACTCTACTTCGCGGCCCTCGACCGGATAGCGGAATTGAAGGCCGACTTGGAGGAGGCCATCTCTATTGCCGACGGCTACAAGCAGGCATACGAGACTGAGAAGCGGCTCCGGGAAGAAGCTGAGGCCGCCGTCACCAGGGGCCTGGAGCGGGAAAAGCAACTACAAGACGTGATCGAGAAGCAGCACCAGGTGATACTGAAACTTAGCGGTGGGAAAAATCTCGGGGTGATCGTGGGCGGGATCGTGCAGCCTGGGGACTCGCCGGGGACGGTGCGACCAGGGGCGCTATTAGCGTTACAAATAGAATTCTGATGGTCCGTTGCCTAATAGGATTACGTTTTGCCCGGTTCCTCTTCGGAGGGGCCGGGCTTTTTATATGTACTTGCGAGACGAATTCGTATATGCTATCTTAAACATGGGTGATGAGATGTGGATCTTCGAGAAGTGATGACATTCCAAGAAGCAGCGAAACTTTGGGGGCTCGCCGATGCCTCTATCCTGCGCAATGCCGTGCGCCGGGGCCGGTTCCGGCCTGATGAGGTGCGGAAATCCGCCGGCACATGGCTGGTGACCCGGGCGGCCATGGAGCGGCTTTACGGGCCCGCAAAAAAATCTTGAGAATTTTTTGTGTACCTATTGACACGAATTCGTATCCATGATATCATGAAATCGAAGACAGGGGCATGGACCCAACCAAACGAACCGGGCACGGACCCGGAGGGAGGCATAGGAAATGACAATTCAAGAGCTCATCCGCAAGTACCGCATAGAAGATGGCCGGGTATATGGAAAACCCGGTAGCCTCTATGTCCCCAACGCCAAGAAGCTAAAGCCCGCTGAGATTGAGGAAATCCGCAAGAACAAAGACGAGATTCTCGCTGAGTTTGCCCGTCAGGATGAAGAAAAAGCCCGACGCAAGGCCGAGGCCGAGCGGGCGCGGCAGGAGCAGATTGCCAGGATCAAGTCAGGCGAGGAAGCCATCACAGTTTGCTATCATGATGGCGAATACCTCTCCGGATACCAAGTAGGAGGTCCCGCCGCTGATCTCCTGGCTGAGATCGGGCTC
Organism: Bacillota bacterium; assembly: GCA_012839815.1. Taxonomy (GTDB): domain Bacteria; phylum Bacillota; class SHA-98; order Ch115; family JABLXJ01; genus JABLXL01. Next base: position 9,546 of record DUMQ01000159.1, read on the forward strand.
GCCAGGTGGGTGCACGGTTGGGGATATTTGATCCCCGACGAAGCTATCAAGGCTCTCGGCGAGACATTTACATATCCCCAAGCCGTTGAGTATACCCGCCCGGCGCGTGAAGCCGAAGCAGCCAAGAAGGCTGCAGCGGAGGCCGAGCGCAAGGCCAAGTTCGATGAGGCCAGGCGCACCGGTAAGCCTGTTGCGCTCCGTAGCTGGAGCGAGAATTGCAATGATCCGAATGAAAGTTGCGATGTCGACATTGTAACGGAGTATGCCATGCCGGATGGGACCACCCGGACTGAGCGAGTGCATACATGGTAAGACAGGTTCTTAAACCGTCCTGATGAGGCGCAGTGGTCCTGCGCCGAAACCCGGGGGATACCCGGGTCGGCGGAAACCGCCACCGACTGGCAGAGCCAGCGGCTGGGCAAGAGCCCGAGAAAGGAGTAGAAGAAAAGATGAAACCTGTTAACATGAACGTAGTCATTGGAGGCAAAAGATATCGCACAGAGACAGCCACTCTGTTGGCGTCGGACGCTTACTGGGATGGGCACAACTGGGAGCGGCATGGACGGAATACATTCTTATTCCGCACGCCCAAAGGCAATTATTTCGCGCAATACCAGACCTGCTGGCAGGGCGAGCGGGATAGACTAGAGCCACTCACTCAGGAAGAGGCTATTCGGCTCTATGAGGAACTACCCGAGAAGGAAGTTGATTTTGAGGAAGCTTTCCCAGGGGTAGAGATCGAGGAGGCATAAAGCATCGTGGATGAAAAAGAAAAGGCCATCCTAGCACTCGCGGACCGACTGAAAGCTGGTATTGCGAGGGCTGCCCGACAGGGCGCGTCGGATGCTGCATTGCTCCGCATGGAGAAAGATGCAGCAAAACAGGTACGCCGGGTATGTAAGCAGCTAGGATTGCCCGAATCCGTGGCGGACCTCTGGTATCCCGAGCCTACACGCGGGCGGCAATAAAGTAACCGCCCGAGCCGTGGGGCGCGCATGAGGAGAAAGGAGAAAGTAAAAAGGAAATAAGATCAAAGGAGGTATTACCTATGGTGTTTGATCAATGCAATAATTGTAAACTCAAAGCAGACTGCACCGGCTGTGCAGCCTGCAAGCTCCAGCTTAACTGCCCCAGCAGTGCAGACAATGCCGCTGAATGCAAGTATTTCGTGCCAGATTCCGATTGCCATATGTATGAAAAAACGCGCAATTAACGACTGCGCCCTGCCCGCCTCGCGCGGGCTTTCTTTTTCATGCAGGATTTTCCCTGCGCATGGCGAATATTATAGCTAGCGATCATCCCTATGAGGGATTTAAATGATATCGTTTTCGTCGATCATGACTATCATACCTATGAGGAATACCTTATGAGCCCGGCCGCAAGGCCGGGCTCTTGTTGTGACTTATTTGTCCAGCTAGACGGTCATTGTCCATTCATTGTCCATTTTACTATTCCAAGAGAGATAAAAGTGACATATGTTACATTAAATGGGATAGTTAAACCGCAGCTATAATACTAATTACCTGATATAGCGCATTTGGCTTTAGCGCCAAGGTCGAATCCCATCATCCACCCCAATTTTTTCTAGGCTTGCGAGAGTTGCCGCTATTTCTCCACCACAAGCTCAATGCTATCGCTGGAGAATTGGACTCCCTTCTCCATTCACCCCTCCACTCATCCCACTCATGTATGAATTTGTGGTTGCACTGGCAATACTTGATATAACTTAATATCACCTACCGAAGAGGACGGGCTGCACGAATGGTCAATAGACGCGGCGCGCAAAGGATGCGAGTACATATCACAGTAAGTGGGGAGGTCCAGGGGGTCGGTTTCCGGCCATTCATCTACCGCACATCCAAAGCTTGCGGTCTCGCGGGATGGGTGGCGAACACCTCTCTTGGTGTCGAGATAGAGTGGGAAGGCTCGAAAGCATCTATCGAAGCAGGGCTTCAGGCGTTGAAAACGTGCCACCCGCCGATTTCAACCATAAAGGAGATACGAATATACGAGGTGCCCATCCAGGCGACGGGGAACCGGGCCCCGGGCCGGGTGGACCGGGAATCCGACCAGGAATTCATTATACGCGAAAGCATACGCGAACGCGAAAATGAGAAATGTGGGAACCACACAAATGAATTCAGCAACGGAAGCGGTATCGATATCTCTATCATGCCGGACATAGGACTTTGCGACGACTGCAGGAGGGAGCTCCTGTCACGCGGCGACCGGAGATTTCGTCACCCGTTTGTCAGCTGCACATATTGCGGGCCGCGGTTTACTATAATTGAACGCACACCATACGACCGTGAGAGAACATCGATGCACCCCTTCTCCTTGTGCGATAAATGCCGCAGGGAATACGATGATCCCGGGGACCGGCGTTACCATGCCCAGACCATTGCATGCCATGACTGCGGCCCGCAGCTCAAGTTCTACGCACTGGACCTGGGGGCAAGAGCGCGGCTGGGCCTGGAGTCGCACCCGGCCGGTCCACGCCCGGTTGATCCAATTGACGCGGCGGTCCAGGTCCTGGCCTCAGGGGGGATCGTTGCAGTGAAGGGCATCGGAGGGTACCACCTCGCGTGCAACGCGCTAGACGAATCTGCAGTACGCTCGCTCAGGGCGCGCAAACAAAGAGAGGATGAACCCTTTGCCGTTATGATGAATGATATCAACACCGTCCGGGAATACTGTCATGTCTCACCCGAAGAGGAAATGCTCCTTACGAGTTGGGAAAGGCCCATAGTGCTCCTCATGCCCAGGGATAGGATGACCGGGTCCGGAGCTGGGGCGAGAGCTTGGGCAGGGGCTCCGGCTGGAGCTATGGCTGGGACTAGAGCTGGAGCTGGAGCCGTTCCTAAAACCAGCCTGGCTTCCTGCGTCGCCGGCCGCAGTCGCTACCTGGGCGTAATGCTCCCATACGCCCCCGTCCATGAGCTGCTCCTGGCCCACGAAGCCTGCCCCAGGGTCCTCGTCATGACGAGCGCAAATAGACATGACGAACCGATGATCTACGCCGATTCCCAAGCCCATAATGCAAATGCAGCCGGCCTTCCTCGTAATGCTGCCAGCATCGCTAACCCTTGTGGCCCGGTCTTCAACGAGGGCCTCAACGCCCTGGCCTCCGGAGTCCTGACGCATGACCGGCAGATACTCCGGAGATGCGACGATTCGGTGGTGAGGGTTCAGTCGGGTCGCCCTGTTATGGTCCGGCGATCCCGGGGCTACGTCCCGAGGCCTATCCCTGTCCACGGCACAGGCTCCAGTCGAGGCTCGGGCCAGCCTCCAAGACCCGCCCCAACAGTTCTGGGTATGGGGGGACAGCTAAAAAATAGCTTTTGCGTCGTCAAGGGTGGCGTGGCCATCCCCGGCCAGTATATCGGCGACCTGGAGAGCCTGAGGGCTCAAAGGGAATATGAGATGTTTATTGACGATTTCCTGGGGCTTTTCAGGGTGCAACCGGAGTTAATAGCCTGCGATCTGCACCCTGGCTACTATTCAACGCGATATGGCTTCTATTTATCCAAAAGGTGGGGCGTACCGGTCGCGGGTGTACAGCACCATCATGCCCATATCGCGTCCTGCCTCGCGGAGAACGGGGTTGAGGAAGACGCCATAGGAGTCGCCTTCGACGGGGCGGGCCTGGGATGCGACGGCCAGATCTGGGGTGGGGAGTTTTTCCTTTATTCGCCCCGCCCGGGCGCCCAACCTGCCCCCTTTACGCGCTGGGCGCACTTGGCATACATACCGATGCCTGGAGGGGAAAAGGCCATTCGCGAGCCCTGGCGGATGGCCGCAGCTTACGCCACCTTGGCCCTCGGCGAAGGCATATTGGACATTCCTCTTCCCTTTCAAGACGAGCTGCAAAATGGCCGGTGGGAACTCCTATGGAAGGCTACAACTGAAGGGTTGAAAGACGGGAGCACGGTCTTGACCTCCAGTGCCGGCAGGCTCTTTGACGCGGTATCCGCCCTACTTGGTTTATGTAAAAAGATAACCTACGAAGGCCAGGCCGCGGTGGAGCTGGAGGCAGAAGCCGCAGAAAGTCTGGCAAATCCAATGAATCCGGCGCTGGCGGGGAATTCGGTGCCAGCTCACGAAACTGTTGAGGCCGGGCTCTATTCATACGCGATACTCGGCCCGGAGTCGAACCTTCCCTCGGGGACGAATCTCCCATGGACCATTGATGTGAGTGGGATGATCAGGGAGATCGTCCAGAATCTCCTGTCCGGCACCTGTAGAAGCAGGATAGCCAGGGGATTTCACCATACCCTGGCTACAATCGGGGTTGACGTCTGCCGGAGAATCAGGGCGATAACCGGATGCAACAGGGTCGCCTTGAGCGGCGGGGTATTCCAAAATGAACTTCTTCTCTCGGATATGCTCGCCCAGCTGGAGAGCGCAGGTTTCATGACATACATACATCACCTGGTGCCCACCAACGACCAGGGGATAGCCCTGGGGCAGGCGGTGCTGGCCAGGATGGGAGGAGGAAACCTCGATGTGTATAGCATTTCCCGGAGTTGTTGTGAGCGTTGATAACGAAAAGGGTTACGTGGATTTCTTGGGGGTTAGGCGGGAGGTGTGCCTCTCGCTGGTGCCCGGCGCAAAGGTCGGGGATTTCGTCCTCGTACACGCAGGTTTTGCTATCGAGCAACTTGATCCCGGTACAGCAGAAGACCTGATGTCTATCCTCAAGGAAATCGATGATGAACTTGGAGAGGTCTACGACTATGGACCATAGAAACCAAGCCTTGATAAATTTGCTGGTCGACAGGTTGCGATCATATTCCGGCCCCGCGGTGAGGTTTATGGAGGTATGCGGCACGCACACCATGTCAATCTTCCGTTACGGGTTGCGGGCAATGCTGCCCCCCACAATCCAGCTCATATCGGGTCCGGGTTGCCCTGTTTGCGTCACGCCGTCCGGGTTCATAGACCAGGCAATCAGGGCGGGCATGGAAAGAAATACGATAATTGCAACATTTGGAGATCTTATGCGCGTCCCGGGATCCCGGTGCACGCTTGAGCGAGCCCGCGCAGCGGGTGCGGACATCCGCATAGTGTATTCGCCTCTCGATGCCCTGCCCATGGCGCAGGCGAACCCCGGCAGGCTTGTGGTATTCCTGGCAGTAGGTTTCGAGACCACAGCCCCCGGCGTCGCCATGATGATTCAAGCCGCCGAGGCGCAAGGTATTCGCAACGTCAGTATCTTGCCAGGGTTAAAGCGCATGCCTCCGGTCTTAAAAGCACTGGTGTCCACCGGAGAGCACAAGTTGGATGGGCTCCTCTGCCCCGGGCACGTCGCCGCCATCATCGGAGAAAACTCCTTTAGGTTCCTCGCCAGTGAGCATGGGCTTCCTGCGGTGATCGCAGGTTTCGAACCGCTCGACCTGGTGATGGCCATATACAAGCTTGTCAACCAGATCAGCAGGATCAGCAAGGTGGGCAAGGCTGGCAAGGCCGGTATGGCCAGTAAGGTCGGTAAGGTCAATAAGGTTGATAAGGAAAAGTGGGGGGATGAAAGGCTCAGGGTTGAGGATTCCGGGGCTCCCAGGCTGGAAAATGCGTATACGAGAGCGGTAAAGCCGGAGGGTAATACCGTGGCCTGGGCTAGCGTGCGATCTGTCTTTGAGTGGTCGAACTCGGTCTGGAGGGGGTTCGGACAAATCCCGGAGTCCGGGATGGCCCTCAGGGCGCAATATGGTCACAGGGATGCCCGGACTCTTCTCGGTCTCGATCCCGATGAGACGATGGCTGATAGCCTGGCGGCGGGATGCCAGTGCGGCCTCGTCCTCAGGGGACGGCTCGCCCCTCCTGAATGCCCCATATTTGCGCGCAGGTGCTCCCCGCAAACCCCACTCGGCGCCTGCATGGTCTCACCGGAGGGGGCATGCTCGGCCTATTACCGCTATAGCCGCGGAGCGACTGCGGTTTGAACGGCTTGAAGACCTGATAAGGGGGATGTCGATCATGCATGACATAACCGCAGCTATCCATGTGATGACACGGCAAGGTATGCGTCATGAGATGATGCAGGGCCAGGAGATACTACAGGAGCAGGAGATACTACAAGGGAATAATCAGGGGATATTACAAGATGATAATCAAAAGAATAATGTAGTAACGCTCGCGCATGGAGGAGGGGGTGAACTTACCAATACCCTGGTTACAAAGGTATTTCAATCCTACTTTCACAGCCCCTACCTTGATACCTTGGATGACGCGGCTCGTCTGAATATAAACATGGAGCCGGCAGATACATACCTCCTCCCACCTGAGCGACCCGGGCAGGGGGCTACCGCCGCACCAGGAAGGTTACAGATCGCCATCACTACAGATAGCTTCGTCGTGAGGCCGATCTTCTTCTCCGGCGGGGATATCGGGAGGCTGGCAGTCTGCGGGACGATAAACGACCTCTCGGTCGCCGGCGCGCGGCCCCTGGCCCTGACCTGCTCTGTAATCCTGGAGGAGGGTTTCGCCATGGACGATCTACGCCGCATAGTAGCCTCAATGGCACAGGCGACCCGGGAGTGTGGTGTCCCAATCGTAACGGGCGACACAAAGGTTGTGGAGCGTGGAGCTTGCGACGGGATCTATATCAATACCACCGGGATCGGCGCCGTGCGACGCCACATATACGTCAGCGGCGCGAATGCGCGACCCGGCGACAGGATCCTCATCACGGGCACCATAGGCGACCACGAGGCCTCCATTCAAGTGGCCCGGCTGGGGTCAGGGTTCGAGTCCGATCTCGCAAGCGACGTCGCGCCCCTGTGGCCGCTGGTCAGCCAGGTTCTCGATTCACCATTCGGGTGCGACATCCATGCTATGAGGGATCCCACCCGTGGCGGCGTGGCTGCGGCGCTGAATGAAATCGCGCTGGAGTCGGAGATCGAAGTCTTCATCAATGAATCAGAGCTACCGGTGAAGCCCCAGGTGAACGCCATCTGCGAACTCCTCGGGTTGGACCCGCTATATCTGGCGAATGAAGGAAAGATCCTGATGTTTGTATCACCCGAGTCCTCGCATCGCGTCCTCGAGATAATCAGGTCCCACCCCATGGGGCGGGAGGCGCGGGTAATCGGGGAGGTAGCCCGGGAACGACGGTCTCGAGGGGCACCCGGGGGCAGGGTATGGCTCAGGACCATCCTGGGAGGGGTGCGCGAGCTACCCATGCCAATCGGCTTGAGCCTGCCCCGTATCTGCTGAACCCGATTACAGCTACAAGAGAACACCCTTTCATAGCATTTTGCAGGATTTCACAGATACCATTTCACTCGCCGATAATCTTCACCAGCACCCTTTTAGGCCTTTTCCCATCAAACTCACCATAAAAAATCTGTTCCCAGGGGCCGAAGTCCAGTTTGCCTCCGGTGATTGCCACGACCACTTCCCTGCCCATTATGGTCCGCTTGAGATGGGCGTCGGCGTTATCCTCATAGCCATTGTGGTGGTACCGCGAATAAGGCTTCTCCGGGGCGAGCCCCTCGAGCCATTCCTCAAAGTCCTGGTGCAGCCCGGGCTCGTCATCGTTAATAAAGACACTGGAGGTGATATGCATGGCATTACATAGCAATATCCCATCCTTAATGCCGCTCTCCTTCAGACACTCTTCAACTTGAGGCGTGATATTGATGAACTCCCGCCTGTTCTTAGTCTGAAACCATAGCTCTTTCCTATATGTTTTCATATCACCCTGTCACCCTGGTTTCTAAAATGCATTCAAAATGATGAAAATACCTCTGGAATTAATTGGTTATTCTCAAAGCCAGCGGAGATAAGAGATAGATAGAACTATGACGTGAGACAAAAATAATGGAGCGGATGACGGGATTCGAACCCGCGACCCTCGGCTTGGGAAGCCGATGTTCTACCACTAAACTACATCCGCCCGCTGAAATATGATTTTCATTTCTCAGCTATAGTATACTTAAGATTCACTCGAAAGGCAAGTACCTTACCTTTGGACATTTAGGCCGTTTAATTCCCCTGGTGATTCCCGACCATTATTCCTGTCCATTCGATCAAAGAAATGGTGGGCGAAACAGGACTTGAACCTGTGACCTCCTAGATGTGAACCAGGCGCTCTGCCAGCTGAGCTATTCGCCCACATCCCTTGGCACCCATTAGAATCAGGCCGCGGCCTGAGCTGGCCGCTTGCGTCCCGCCTCCGGGCGCCTCCTAGCGAAATTTATTATACTACACACCTTAAAAAAAAACAAGTACGAAAATCGGGTCATCGGGTCCCGGGGTGCGTTATCGGGGTGTCGGGGCATCAGGGCGTATTACCGGGGCGTTAGCACCAAACATGGTCTGTCACCAGGCAAGAGCCCGGAGGATAATCGCCGGGGGATGCGACCAGCGCCTTCCCCCGGCTCCACCAATACCGGTGCTCCCCTCCCTCAACCGTGAATCAGCTGTGGCAGGCACCTTACGCACACCCAGATGCTATCACCCTTCCACCGGCACGGTATCAAGACCCGGTCCTCCTCGCCCGCCCCGCACCTGAAACATCGTTGCGAGATGTAGACCCCCGTTCGGCCCGCCATGCGCTCGGCGACCGCGGCCTCCGAAAATTCCTCTGCCTCACGCTCCTCAATAGAAAGGGCTCCCGTCGGGCATACGGCAAGACAAAAGCCTGCCCCATCGCAAAGCTCCTCCCGGACAACCTTTGCCTTTCCGTCCACAATCTGAATAGCTCCCTCGGCACACGGTGTAACACACAGCCCGCAGCCCGTGCACTTTTCCTCGTCGATTTTGACTATTTTTCTCCTTCGCCGGTTGGGCATAGGTTCATTTCGCTCCTTAGCCATTATATTGATATTGACTCAGCACCTATATACCCAGCGCCTCCCTCTTGGCTGCGATATGGCGTTCGATGCCATCGACCGCCGCCACAGCATCCGTTTCTACGGCCAGCTTGCCGCCGGTGATGCCTTCCACATCCCGGGTGAGGAGATTCACCACATCAGGAGCCCCAGTCACGGGTGGCACCGGAGACACATGTGTGTAAAGGCCGAGGGCGACCGCTGAGAAGGCATCTATCACCGCCTTTTGCTCCATATACTCGGGGGCGGTTACCGCCACGGGAAGCTGAGCGGTGTCTACACCAAGGGCGTTTGCTACGGCCCCCACCAGGAGCGCCAGCCTGCCGGTATCGGTGCATGTTCCGAAGCTGAGCACCGGCGGGATGCCAAGAGCCTTGCAGACTCCCCTCAGGCTATCGCCAGCGATCTCCTGGGCATCAATGGAATTCAAGCCCGCTACCTGGCATGCTGCATTGCCGCACCCCGCCGAAAGCACCAATATGTTGCGACGAATAAGCTCCCGTGCAACCGCAGTTGTCATTGTATCCTGGCCGCCGTTCTTTAATGATGTGCAGCTAACCAGCGCCACGACCCCCTTTATGGCACCACTCTTGATAACATCAAGCAACGGGTCGAGTCTCCCGCCCAGCGCGCCCAGCACAGCCTCGATGGAGAAGCCCGTCAATATCATGGTGCGTTTGAGATCCCTGGCGACCCTGTTCGCCTTGCGCTTCTTGAAATTCTCTATGGCTATATCGATAATCTCAAGGGCCTGCTCGCTTACGCGCTCAGGGTCATACACGATCCTTTTATCTACCCCGGGCACGCCGACCAGCCTGGATACGGACACAAGGGTTGTACCGTATCTTTGGGCTATGGGAGCAAGCGAAGGCAGAGAACAGTTCATATCCATGGCAAAAACGTCCACTGCCCCCGTGGCCAGGACAAACTCCTGATTTAGCCAGTTACCAGTGAGCCCCACAAATACATCGTCACACGGCACCCTTTGCATTATTTCCTGGCCAGTTTCAATTGACCCAACGATTCTCAGCCCCCTTGCCCCGGCCTCGCGTGCCCTCCTCTGAACATCCTGGGACCTGGCAGCCTCTACAAGTGCCATCCCTACAAACGGTTCGTGGCCGTTGGGAAGGATATTTACATAGTCTGGATCGAGGATTCCCAGGTCCACGTAGGCCTCGTGGGGCGTTGGCGTACCAAAGAGAGCATCTTGAACAATCTCCAGGGGCACAAGCGCGCCATAACAACTCGCGATCCCAAGGCGCAAAGCATTCTTTGCAAGCGACACGTAATCGCCATCTATGTTGGTCATCGCCCGTGCCGTCGAGTCTATGAGCTCACTCGCCGGCCCACCCGGGAAGATGCCGAGGTCGCGCCACAGCTTTTTCCTGGACTCAGGAGCAAAAGCGTTGACAAGCACCGATTCCTCCGCGCTATCCTGGTAGAGCGCGGCCAGCATCGCATCAGCGGTCGCCTTCTCATAGCCATCGCTGCCGGAGGGGATTCCAAGCGCGCTTGACAGCAAGTCCAGCTTGCTCCTGTCCTTGATTTGGAAGGGGGTCTTGCCCCCGGCTGTGGCCTTTAGCGTTCTGGCTACCTCGCGGGCGTGAAAAATGTAAGCCGATATGCCCATGTTTGCCCTGTGCACCATGTTGCGCATGACCATCCCATTTGCATCTATGCCGCAGGCCCCCCTATCGGCCCTTCTCGTGATCCTGCACGGGCCCATCGAGCACAATTGACAGGTTATACCCTGCTCGCAAAAGCTGCACCTGGCCCCCTGGGCCTCAAAGCGCTCCACTACGGTCGTGACTCCGGCATCCTTCACCTCGCCATGCATCCTCCGGATTGACTCATGTTCGCTTACATTCTCTAACATGCTTTTCTCCTCCCCTTTTCTCGGTCTCCTTCTTGGTCTCTCCTCTCAGTCTCCCACAATGCCGGACAATGCCGGACGACAGAGGCTTGGGCTGGCACGCACCCCAGGGTGTCATGCCCTGGATGAGGTGGTCGATGTATGCTTATGCCTCCGGCTTGGTCCCTGGCTCGCCTCCATCTCCATATTGTTGATCGCTGAGGTCCTGCAAGGTTATGCCTTCAAGGAACCTGACGAACTCGCGTTGGATACCGGTCCAGCTCTCCCGGAGCCTGCACCTGTCCCAGTTCTGACAGGCATCCCTGCCGAGGAGACAGCGATTGATGGCGATGGGGCCTTGAATCACCTCCACTATCTCGCGCGCAGCTATGGCCCCCGGAGGGCGCCTCAGCGAAAAGCCGCCGCGAGATCCCCGGACCGAAACGAGAATCCCAGCTTTTGTAAGTTTTTGAAAGATCTTGCGTAGGAACTCCTCGGGAATTCGTTCATTTGCAGCGATTTCCCCTATCGAGAAAACCTTCCCGGACGGCTGCGCTGCCATATATGCAAGCGCACGAAGCGCATAGTCTGTGTTTCTCTTGATGAACTCCACGATTTCATCACCCGGACGATTTCATTAATGGTTGGGTGGCTATACTGCCTGTTCATTAAGATTCCATCCATTGTATGATATCCATTGGATGATATTAGCCAACAGATCCATCGATATTTCACATGGGACTATTCTGAATAAAGAACTATCCCAGCCGTCTTATACAAGACTATTTTAGTCCTATATCTATTAGATGTCAATACCTAATTTGAATATCTCTTGAGGTTTTGGACATAAGGTGCCATAGGATACCACCTTCGAGATCTTGTGTGGCAATATACTTGATATGATTGCATGGATGATGGCAGAAAAGTTGCTATGTTCACCGGACGCCGGCATGAGATGGCGCCCAATCTGGCTATAGATTAGGCTACCCTGCATCGGACCTGCCGAGAAAGTAGGCAGGTTCACCTGTGAGCGGGGCCATCCTGCCAAGAATGTTGGCAGGATGGCCGCAACAAACCGCCAGATATTAGGCAACCGGCATCTTGTGGCAACTTATATGTCAAAACCTCAGTTGAATACTTCGCCGGGTTTTTATGGTATAATATACCATGCAAAGAACTATAGGGGGGCGGCAGATGAGGCACGTCGGATCATACCGGGAGTTATGGAATAGCGGCGACCTAACCAGGCGAAAAGACGAGGCGTGGAAGAGGCTGGAAGTATGTGACCTATGCGCTCATGAGTGCAAGGTCAACCGGCTCGCTGGGAAGATGGGGATATGCAAGTCCGGCGAGACGGTCCAGGTCGCGAGCTATGGCCCCCATTTCGGCGAGGAAGCCCCGCTGGTAGGCTCCCACGGCTCTGGGACGATATTTTTCACCGGGTGCAATCTCCGGTGCGTCTTCTGCCAAAACTGGGACATCAGCCAGCTGCGTATGGGCCGCACGGTTTCTCGATCGGAGCTCGCCAACATGATGCTGGAGCTTCAGGGAATGGGGTGCCACAACATTAACCTTGTGACGCCAACTCACTACATGCCTCACATCCTGGCCGCCCTTGAAATTGCATGCCAGGGCGGGCTGGAGCTCCCGCTCGTCTATAACTGCGGCGGCTACGAATCCCTGACAGCTTTGAGGCTCCTCGATGGGATTATCGATATCTACATGCCGGATGTAAAGTATGATGACCCCCAGGCTGGACTGCGCCTCTCTCGAGCGAAGGATTATCCACGGGTAGTAAAGGCCGCCCTCAAAGAGATGCATCGTCAAGTAGGCGATCTCATGATTGATGAGGAAGGCATCGCATGGCGTGGCCTGCTCGTGCGGCACCTGGTGCTCCCCGGAGGTCTTGCCGGGACTGCAGAAATCGTCCGCTTCGTTGCCCAGGAGATTTCGCGCGATACCTACATAAATATCATGGCGCAATACCGGCCCGAATATCGCGCGCACGAATACCCCCCTCTCAACCGTCCCATATCGGCGGCGGAGTATCAAGAGGCGATCCGCCTGGCAAAGGATGCGGGCCTGTATCGCTTCGCACGATAATCATATGACAATTGGACCAGCAATTGTGCCAGGAGGCTTGTAGTAGTTACCGGTCTATGAAACCTCCATCGGTCACACTAAGTGTAGGTTCCTTAATTTGTGCCAGTTTACAGCACGTCCCAGGACTTACGGTGTTGCGTTCCGGGGACGGCGCGCTTGCGGCGCGCCTCCGTTGAAATTTGGCGCGAGGGCCTTGCCAAATTTCAAGAGGCCCCGTCACGCAAGCACCGTAAGTCCTGGAAAAACGTCAGTAATCTTCGAACTTACACTTAGGTTGGTGCGCAAGGATAATCAAGACTTCCGCAGGTAGAACTACCAGTCACCGGACAGTGGCTTGGGCTACTCCCAACGTCCTTCACACCATCATTCACACCTATTACCCTGAAAGCATATTATGGAGCAGAAACCAAGGAACCAGGAAATCGCCGTCCTCGGATATCTCGATGGTAAGCGAGGACGCTCCGCTCACATGGAGGTGATATCATATGACAGGGGGTCTTCTAGGTAAGCTCGGCGGTGGCAGTAACTGGTGGATTTGGGTGATCATACTCGCCGTCTTCACCATCGCAGTGCTCAGCGTATGGTTCTAACCCCAGCCAGGATGGCATAAATAAAGACTCAAAGCGGGGGTAGGCCTTCTTTTAACCTCGCCCCCGCTCTTTACCCATACGAAGGTCCAGACTCCAGCTTCCTCATCCTAATCTCACCTCATCATAATCTCATAAGTAGGGTTGGGAAAGGCATACAGTGAACTCGGATAGTAAGTCCATAACAAAAATCCTCCCCTACTCTCCATGGCTCCTTGAGTTTATTGAGCTTCGTAGGTGGTATGCGATATGGATTAAGGGGGCCCTTAGCCCCCTTAATCATATGAGGTGTCATAGGGTGAGGTGTCATAGGGCGCCCTTTCCGTGTTATCAGCAAATGAATGCTTGTGCTCCAGGGCCACATCGGTCTCCCCTTCGTAATAGTGGATGTGTTGTGTATGCCAAATCCTAACAGACGGACCAGTAGATACGGAGTATGTATGGAAGTGCCCGGCGTCGAACGTTGTCCTGCCCGAAATCATATGATCATGGTCGTTCCCAGATAGGGGCCTTGGGGTGCCGCTTACCCCTAACATTAGGTGGTCATGGTCTCTTACGAAAGAGACTCTTGTGCCATATGCATGGACATGCTTTGTATATTTCTCGCGCAAGGGAATCCCCCCTTCCCGATGAACAAGGAACTATAGCTATAGCTAAAATAGCTATAGCTAAGATATAATATGAAGGCCACGGGCATCCGGGCATCGAGTGCGTCGTTGAGCGCTAGAACTAATAAGCTAGTGCGCAAGAATCTCTGCCCTTTTTGGCACTCGCATAGGGGGTCCCGCATCTATTTAGTCGCAGGATGCGCATCGGACATTTCTACAACAAAGCGCGACGACTATCTTCACGATTATAGGCAGCAACTATTTGGGGAAACTACTTTAAATATAACCACCTTGTATCAACAAGATCTTTACAGGATGCATCACTCTTGCAGGAGGTCATATCATATGGAGAATCATACCTTTACGAACCGTTTGATTCATGAGTCCAGCCCTTACCTGCAGCAGCACGCCCATAACCCGGTGGACTGGTACCCCTGGGGACAGGAGGCTTTACGAAGAGCGATACGGGAGAGGCGCCCTATCCTTCTCAGTGTTGGATATTCAGCCTGTCACTGGTGCCATGTCATGGAACGGGAATCCTTTGAAGATGTGGAGACCGCAAGGCTAATGAACGACCACTTCGTTAACATCAAAGTGGACCGTGAGGAACGCCCCGACATCGACCGGGTGTACCAGACTGCGGCACAAATCATTTCAGGACAAGGTGGGTGGCCGTTGACTGTCTTTCTCACCCCTGACCAAAAACCGTTTTACGCAGGTACATATTTCCCGCCGCGAGACCGCTACGGTCGTCCGGGATTTAAACGAGTCCTACATGAACTGGCCAAGCTATGGGAGGATGCCCCCGAACAGATAGAAGAATTAGCCAACGAAATCACAAAGGCTATTCAGGAGGAAATTAGATATAACCCCAGGGAGATCACCGGTCCAGCAGTTGCTGCCGGTCTACCGTCAACTGCTGCCATCCGTAAGTTGAAGCGTGCCTATGACCCAGACAATGGCGGATTTGGCACCGCCCCAAAGTTCCCGAATATAAACATTTTGAACCTTTTCCTCCAACGGAGCACAACTCAGCCGGAGTTACTCCAAATTGTTACTCGGACCCTGTCAAAAATGGCGCGGGGCGGCATATACGACCAGCTGGGAGGGGGGTTTCACCGCTATTCCACCGATGCCCGGTGGCTGGTACCCCATTTCGAAAAAATGCTCTACGATAATGCCCTCCTTGCATCCCTTTACCTCGACGTTTACCAGGAGACCAAAGATCAGGAATTCAGAGGTATTGCCATAGAAACCCTCGACTACATACTTCGAGACATGACCGCCCCGGAGGGGGGATTCTTTTCCTCGGAGGATGCCGACAGTGAAGGAGAAGAGGGAAAATTTTACGTATGGCGCAGGGACGAAATATTGCACCTGCTCGGAGAAGAGTCAGGTGATCTCGTGTGCAGATACTATGGGGTGTCACAGGAAGGCAACTTCGAAGGAGGGACGTCGATACTATACCGTGATATAGACATCGAGGAACTGGCCAAAGAACGGGGTCTCAATACAGAGAAAGCCAAGCATTTGCTGGAAGATGGACGACGCAAGCTTATGGGTGTCAGGCAAAAACGGGTACGGCCCGGAAGAGACGAGAAGATCATCACTGCATGGAACGGGATGATGATTTCTGCCCTCGCCAGAGCCGGGAGGATACTAGGTGAAGAACGGTACACCGGGGCAGCACTAAAAGCTGCAGAATTCGCCATGGCAAACCTGAGGCTTGAGGACGGCAGTCTACGTCGAATTTATAAGGATGGCTCCGGCTCCATCCCCGGTTTCCTGGAAGACTACGCATATCTCACGGCGGGTCTGATTGATCTCTATGAGACAACCTTTGACTACCGCTGGTTGCGGGAATCGCAAAGGCTCACTGACCTAATGATCAAGTTATTCTGGTCGGACGAGAAAGCAACGTTTTTTGATTCTCCGGACGACAGACACCAACTCTTTCTGCGCCCCCAAAATCCCGTAGACGAATCATTTCCATCCGGGATGAGCATAGCAGCGCGAAACCTGCTGCTGCTCAGCACCATCCGAGATGAACGCGGTGACGATGACTCTATACGCAAGGTGGAAATACTCCTTGGCCGGTATAAGCACGATATGGAGCAAAATCCCTGGGGGTTCGCTTCTCTCCTGAGTGTCGCAGACCTCTATCGCAATGGAGTAACCCAGATCGTCATCGTGGTGGGGGACGAAGTACAGGAAAGTCAAGAAGCGCGTAGCCGAATGGCCTGGCTGAAGTCCAATGAACTTCTCAGGGTTGTTAACGATATATATATCCCTGGCCTGGTGCTCCTGGGGCCGCCTCCGAAAGACTTAAATGACCCAGAACTCCCCGAAGTATGGAAGGGTAAAACCTCCGTAAATGGGAAATCAACGGTATATATCTGCCGCGGTTTTTCGTGTTCCACCCCTATTACAGATGCGCAGGAGTTGCGCCAGTACTTGAAGAATGCAAGAGTTAGAATGGCAACTACATGATCTATCCTGCAATAATGGGTCGCGTTGCTGTACTCTTGTAGTACCGAAGGGGTTTGCAGTACTTTGTTGAACCCCGGAGCCCTTGAAAACACTGGCGCGCCAGGAGGAAGCGAACCCCCGACCAGCGGATTAGAAGTCCGAAAAAGCTTTATTGTAGAGTATGGTTAAGTTTGGTAAATATAGATTTTACGCGGGTTTTCAGCCTTCATTTTGGTATTTTTTGAGGTACAATTTGCCTCCATCGTACCAAATTGGGCACCGATCGGGCACCGGTGACAACAAAAAAGCCCGGCCTTTCGACCGGGCACGAGGGGCGAACAGTCGATGTAAAAAAACTTCGTCTACCGAGGGGGCCCTTCCTCCAACCGACGCCCCTTCTACTCCATTATACGGATGCTACTCGACTCCCTCCCTACATTGCCTATAAAGTTGGTGAAAGACTCTTCTTACTATCTTGCTCGCTACCGCGTGTGAGGATTATTGGTGGTTGTTGGAGTATATACGACCACCAGAATATAATCCGTCGTATATGATCTCTGCCCATCAAAGCCATTTCACCTAGTCTTTTCGCGCATAAGCTCCCACCTTCAGGCATGGAGTCTATGAGCTTGGAATCAAGACAACCTTCACCGATTCATTACCTTCATGGACCAATTCGATACCTTTATGATAATCCTCTAAAGATAGCTTGTGGGTCACGATAAGGTCGGCGTTCACCCTGCCCTCTTTAAGGTATCTTATGGCCTTGGGGTAAGCATAGGGGCTCAGGTGAGCGCCGTGAATGTTGAGTTCTTTCACATCGCCGATAATCGACCAGTCTACCGCGATGGGACCCGAATGGACACTAAACTCAACGAAGGTTCCGAGTTTACGTATCATCTTCAGACCTTGCGGCACAGCGGCCCCGGCTCCACTTGCCTCGATGTAAACATCACATCCATATTGATCCGTCATATCCAGCACCTTCTCGACCGGATCCTCTGTGGAAGGATTAATGACCACATCGGCTCCCAGACGCCGGGCAAGCTCAAGTCGGTGGGATTTCAAATCGATGGCAACTAGCAAACCCGGTCCCTTCATCCTGGCAACCTGCAGCATAAACAAACCGATAGCACCCATGCCTGCAATAACCACCACGTCACCCAGCTGAATGTCGGCGCGTTCAACCGCATGAATAGCACACGCCAACGGCTCAATAGTGGCTGCCAGCTCCGGTCTGATTTCTTTGGGTACCCTATAGTTGAGGGCGTTGGCAGGATATTTCATATATTGGGCCCATGCACCCTCAGCTCGATCGCGCTTGAACCCATATATATCGTGCTGCTGACACATCCAATATTGCCCTCGCCGACAATATCGGCACCTCCAGCACGGAATGATTTGTTCGGAGACGGCCATATCCCCAACAGCAAGATCGTATTTCTCGGCGGCTCCTTCGCCTAAGGCCACAACTTCCCCTATGAACTCGTGCCCAGCCGTAACCGGCGCTTCAATATATGGAGGGATTTCACTGGACCCCCAAACGCGCAGGCCATGGAAAGTCTTCACGTCACTTGCGCAGATACCGGTAGCCAAAACTTTTACCAGCACCTCCCCCGGACCAACCTTAGGCACCGTCCGTTCCTCAAGCCGGTAGTCATGAGGTCCGTAGACCACTACCGCCTGCATCATTTTAGGTATCGGTATCGCCATGATATATCGTTCACCCCCACCTGATGATAGCCAATATAATAGCAATGGAGAGGGCTGTGGCCACGCCCAGCGGCACGTACATCTCGATGAACCGCATCCAGGCCAGGTGAATTGCTACGAAGAGCACCACACCGATGAAAACCCGGTCGAAGAGGTTGGTCTCCATCCGTAGA
>DUMQ01000160.1 GCA_012839815.1 Bacillota bacterium
ACATCTCATTCTTTGAGTACAATTCTGTTTCGTTCATGGCTAAGATCTAAAACCTAAAGTCCCCAAGGCATTACCATGTCTTCCTCCGTGAAAACCGCCCCTTGAGTGGAATTTTTCTCGCTTCTCATGGTATTTTCCACCTCTCTAGAACCTATTCTTTCCATAAAATCCTATTTAAGGTACGACACACTAGCCTTGCGGTGAGAAATCTGCAGGATATGGAAACACTGGGACTACTAAAATATGCGAGGAGATGATCTTATGGATGAAAACACCCGAGATGAACTTGCGCTCTTCAAGTTCTCCATCATCGCACCCATCATAAACGGGACCACCAGGTGCTCTCTGAAGGATTACATTGAGGATGTATCGGCAAAGAAGCACAACGTCCCCGGTTATGGCTTAAGGGAGTTCTCCCCATCTGCCATACTGGATTGGCTCAGAGATTACCGCAAATACGGTTTCGAGGGCTTGAAAAGACGAATCCGAAAAGACAAGGGCTCCTCGAGAAAACTATCTGATGCTACTATAACGGCCATAAGGGACATGAAAGAACGCTCACCAATGAAGACTGCAACGGCCATATACTGCGAGCTTCTATCCCATAGGCTCCTGGGAGATCCCCCTGCATCGCTTTCAACCGTCCAAAGACTCATTAAGAAGCTTGATATCAAACAGGAGGAGTCGCAAGTAGAACGCAAACGCTTTGAGGTGGAGTTTGCGAATATGTGCTGGCAAGCCGATAGTTGCGTAGGCCCATACCTTTACATCGGGGGCAAGAAACGCAAGACATACCTTCTGGCACTGCTCGATGATGCAAGCCGCCTTGTGCCGCATGCTGAGTTCCTCTTTGAAGAGAACGTAGTAGGGTTGAGAATTGTGCTGAAAAAGGCCATACTAAAGCGGGGCATACCAGCGAAACTCTTCACCGACAACGCCAAAATCTATAGCTCCCTCCAGCTTCGCGTGGCATGTGCGACCCTGGGGATCACCCTCTCCCATTCAAGGCCATATTCACCAGCATCCAAGGGGAAAGTCGAGAGATTCTTTAGGACATTGAGGGATCAGTTCTTCCCAAGCCTGACAGAGGACGATCTCTCGTCGCTTGAAGCCCTGAATTATGCGCTTTGGGCATATCTCGACGTATACAACAAGAGGCCTCACTCCTCATTAAACGGCCTATCCCCGCTGGAGAGGTATCTTGTGGACCAGGACAAATTCAGATTCGTTTCGTCTAAGGAATATCTGGACAGGGTATTCCTCTACGAGGTTACCAGGACTGTCACAAAGGATGCCACCATATCCCTCATGAAAAGGGTATTTGAGGTGCCCCAGGGGCTTATCGGGTCATCTTGCATCGTGAGGTTTGATCCTGAAGATTTGTCTTGCGCCTTCATTGTGACAGGACCGGATAAAACCCTGGTGCCCGTCTACCCACTTAGGTCCATTGATAATTCGAAACTCCCCCGCAAACAAAACAGACGGGAGCCGATCGATTACACAAAGCTCTACCAGGGAGGGGATCACGAGTGAACTATCAAGCCTACTTTGGGCTTATGTTCAACCCATTTAGCAAGGAGTTACAGGCAAATCTCATATTTGAGTCAAACGACTACAAGCAATTCTCCTCGAGGATGGAGTATTTCAAGGCTACTAAGGGATTTGCAGTTGTGTATGGTGAATCCGGCAGCGGAAAGACAACGAGTGTACGGGCATTTATCTCAAAGCTGAACCCCCAACTCTTTAAGGTGGTATACATGCCGCTATCCTCGGTTACGGCTGTAGACTTTTACCGGCACCTTGCAGTGGCGCTAGGGCTGATTCCCCGGTTTCGGAAGGTTGACCTATTTCATGATATCCAGGGACATATCGCCCATTTAGCCTATCAGAAGAACACGGTACCCCTCATCATAATTGATGAGGCTCAGGCGCTCCATACTTCTGTTCTGGGGGATCTGAGGATGCTTTTTAACTTTCAGCTAGACTCGAAGAACCTCGCCATGGTTCTCTTGGTTGGACAACCCTATTTTGTGGCCCAGCTCAATTTGCATGTACACGAGGCATTGCGTAACCGCATAGTGGTTCACTATGAGTTTAAAGGCCTGGATAAGTCTGAGGTAAAGGATTACATTATCTCCCTCCTAAGCCCATTTTCCGCAGTAGGGGGAGGTTCAATTAGGAATTCATTGTGGCCATTTTTTACGTGGCTACGGTTGAGGTGGTCGATATTCACCGATCAGAAGCCCGAGCTTTTGCAGGGTTCGGTAA
>DUMQ01000016.1 GCA_012839815.1 Bacillota bacterium
CTTTTCTCTTCCTTGAGCAGTTCAAGGACAATCTGTGCCTTAAAGGTTGGTGAATATTGTTTCTTCATGACTCCATTATAGCTTAAAACCCATCATTCTGGTGTCCAAATTCCTGGGTCCATTATAATTTTTATAAGGGTCCGCTCAAAAGGTGTTAGATCTTTGAATGTTTCATCGCAGCTAATACCGTAGACCCAGTTTGCATCAATGGGGGGGTGAGGGTCGTCGGGAAGGGCGCTGTCGGTGCAGGTGATGCTATAGTCCTCTTCTTCTGGTGCATCATATCTGAGAGGAAATGTATGCTTTGACATCAGCCCCTTCCTCCTTCTAGCTTCTAGGGCCCCTTCTACTCCGTTTTACACCATTATACGGACGCTACTACTATTCTTGACGCCGAGTCATCAAAGGGCTATAATTGTTATGAACATATGTTTAATAATTCCATAAGATTACTTATAGGAGGCGAATGAGATGCCTAGGGGCGACGGCATGGGTCCAATGAGAGAGGGTCCCGGCACTGGGCGTGGTCTTGGGATGGGTATTGGCAGGGGCAGGGGAAGGATGGGTGGCTCCAGGCCTGGAGTGGGACCGGTGGGGGAGTGCATCTGTCCAGTTTGCGGCACAGTTATACCGCACCAGCGGGGGATTCCTTGTTATCAGATAAGGTGTCCTCAGTGCGGGGCCGAAATGGTGAGGAAATAGGTGCTTGCGAGGTACCCTGAAAGAAACTTCAAGGGAAGGAGTTCGGGCGTAAGACGATGAGAGGCTTTGATGTAGTGGTTATTGGTGGGAGCGCGGCAGGAGTATCTGCGGCATTGACCTGTCGCAGGCATTATTCTGAAAAGAGCGTTTTATTGGTCAGAAAAGAGAACCATGCGGTGATTCCCTGTGGTATACCTTACATTTTCGGTAGTGTAGGAAGTCCCGAGAAAAACCTGATCCCCGATTCCATGCTCGATAAAAAATATTGATCTCATGGTAAATGAGGTTACGGGAATTGAC
Organism: Bacillota bacterium; assembly: GCA_012839815.1. Taxonomy (GTDB): domain Bacteria; phylum Bacillota; class SHA-98; order Ch115; family JABLXJ01; genus JABLXL01. The sequence goes on from DUMQ01000016.1 coordinate 1,003, forward strand.
CGCGAGAGTCACACTATCTCTATGTCTGATGGGGAAAGAGTTGAATATCGGAAACTCATTCTCGCAACCGGATCTTTGCCAGTAGTACCCCCAATCCCCGGTATAAACCAAAAGAATATCTTTGCAGTGAAGAAAGAGGTCCCTTATCTTCAGCAGATGCTGGATGCCTTAAAAACAGCTTCCAACCTTGTAATTGTAGGATGCGGTTTCATCGGGGTGGAGTTTGCTGAGGAATGCAAGAAAAGGCGGCCAGACATCAATATTACAATTGTTGAAATGATGAGGCACTGTCTGATGCTCACCTACGATGAGGAGTTCTGCATAAAGGCAGAAGAGGTTCTTAAGAATTTGGGTATAGAGATACTTGGGTCGGAGAAGGTGGAAGGTTTCCTGGGTGAGGAGAAGGTAGAGAGAGTGAAGCTTTCCAGCGGAAGAGAGCTTGCGGCTGACATGGTTATCCTCGGCATCGGGGCCGCGGCGAATGTGAAACTTGCTCAGGAGGCAGGGCTTGAGTTGGGGCCTACCAGGGGAATTCAGGTCAACCGATATATGCAAACAAGCGACGAGGATATCTTCGCCTGTGGGGACTGTGCTGAGAAGGTGTCCTTTTTTGATGGGAAGCCATCTCCCCTGAAGCTTGCGTCGATAGCAACTATGGAGGCGCGGATAGCAGGGGCGAACGTGTTTGGCACACGCCGAGTGAATATGGGCGTAATCGGGGTTTTCTCTACTATACTTGGGGGAATTGCATTCGCTGCCGCAGGGCTTACTGAAACAACGGCGAAGAATATGGGATATAATGTCGTGGTTGGAGAGGCTGAGTCCGTCAATCGCCATCCAGGGGGTATGCCGGGAGCTGAAAATCTAAAGGTCAAATTAGTATTCGAGAGAGGGACTGGTGTGCTTCTTGGAGGTCAGGTTTCAGGCACCGAAAGCGGCGGGGAGCTTATTAACGCCATTAGCGCCTGCATTCATCAAGAGATGACTGCTGATGATATGGCCACTTTTCAAACGGGGACTCACCCCGCACTCACGGCCTCACCGATTGCGTATCAGCTGGTTAATGCGGCGGAAAATCATGGCAATAAAATCTTAAGTATGGTCCGGATACGCCAGTGGGAGGACCATAATCATGCTCCCCCTTTCTGCCGAGGTTGTGTTACCGTTGCTGAAAAGTTGGGATAGGAATAGAGATAATGGAGTGGGATCGCTAAAATAATCGGGAGTTGATAAAATGCCAAGGCCGCCTAAATTCAGGCGAGTAGAATTCCTTCCAGAGGTAACGGTATTCAAACCAGCGGGGGTTCCGTTGCGAGAGTTGGAAGAAGAAGTGCTCACCATAGAGGAACTCGAGGCCCTACGTCTAAAAGACCTTGAAGGGCTCGAGCAGGAAGACTGTGCTGAGAGAATGCAGGTCTCCCGGCCCACATTTCAGAGGGTGCTTGTCTCAGCAAGGGGTAAGGTTGCAAGGGCCCTGGTTGGAGGCAAGGCTATCCGGGTGGAGGGCGGGAATTACCGGCTGGCTGCTCGACGATTCCAATGTAGGGCCTGCAGCCATGAGTTTGAAGTGCCCTTTGGTACCGGGCAACGGGGGATTGAAATGGTGTGTCCTCAGTGTGGTGCGCAACAGGTGCACCGTATTGATCAGGATGGGCATGGTTTCGGGAACATGCCCTGGGGTCGGCATGGCCGGGGATGGAATCGTGGATAGGGAGTGATTTTAGTGCGATATATCTTTGGTCCTGTGCCTTCGAGGAGGCTCGGCCTTTCTCTTGGGGTGGATATCGTACCCTTCAAGACCTGCTCGTTCGACTGTATATATTGCCAACTTGGGAGGACCACCTGCAAGACGATAATATGTGATAGCTTCGTGAGTTTTGAGACAATAGTTAATGAATTGAAGGCGGTATTGCCGAAAGTGACGGCCAACTACATTACCTTCTCAGGATCAGGTGAGCCTACACTCAACCTTGATCTTGGTAGGCTCATCAGGGAGGCCAAGGAGCTTACCTCAATTCCGGTCGCGGTTCTAACGAATAGCTCGCTATTCGGCTATCCAGAGGTCAGAAAGGAACTACTGGACGCAGATCTGGTCGTTCCTTCTCTTGATGCCGCAAGTCAGGAGGTCTTTGAGAGGATCAACCGGCCATACCCTGGGTTGAAGATAAATGAAATTATTTCCGGCATCGAGGCATTTTCACTGGATTTTAGAGGAAAACTCTGGATAGAAGTTATGGTAGTCAAGGGTATAAATGATGATGAGAGGGAACTGGCCAGAATATCTTCGGCTTTGAGGGGGATAAACGCGGAGAAAATCCAATTAAATACGGTTGAAAGGCCCCCTGCCGAGGCCTTTGCCGAGCCGCTCACTAAAGACGAGATGGAGAGGGTTAGTCATTACTTCGATGAACGTGCGGAGGTAATTACTATGCAAGGTAACCGGCAAACCTCTATTGGGCAACCTGTGGCCGAGGGAAAGGATATGAAGGCTAAGTATGGCCAGATACTCAATCTTCTGAAACGGAGACCTTGCACAATTGCAGATGTGGCAAACGGTTTGGGGCTTAATATGAATGAAGCTTCTAAGTACCTTGGGATACTTTTAAGGCTGGGCCTTATCAATGCCGATAATTCTACGAGTGGAAAGACGTATTTCCATAGATCACATGGCCAATAGACTCCAGGTGGCAGGCCTGGAATATTTTTTTGACATAGTTATTGACATATGCGCAGAATAGTGGGTATACTATTAATGAACGTATGACCATTAACGATCGCAATGGCAGGATGTGAAGGCTATGAAAGGTGAACTCCTCCACGCGGAAAGGAAACTCGCCGAGAGGGAATTCCGAATCACGCCTCAGCGCCGGACTATCCTGAAGGTCTTGAGGAGTCACCAAAATAGGCACCTGACTGCAGAGCAAATATATCGGATTGCCCGGGCCCAGGGTTTTAAGCTGGGGTTGGCTACTGTCTACCGCACTCTGATGGACCTAGAAAGGCTGGGGCTTGTGGCAAGACTCGAGATAGGGAAGGGTCCTGCCAGGTATGAGCTTACCCCAACACATACCCAGCCACATTATCACCTTGTTTGTCTTAGGTGCGGCAGGATATTTGAGGTTACTGCGTCAATACCAGAAGATTTCCAGAAGATTATCGCACAGAATCAAAACTTTGCGATATCGGATCGTTCTATAGAGGTATTTGGCTACTGCGAGGCATGCCGTTCAAAATAACACATAACATCAGGGACGTATTGAAAACCAGGGAATACCGGGGGAATCTCTACAGGAGGCAGGAACATGACTGAAGAGTGCAAAGTTACTCAGGACAAACAGGAAGAGAGCTCGCATGGCAATCATACCCAGGGGATCGAAAAGCTCCCACAAAATGATCTCAACGATATCCGTCACGTCATAGCCGTTATGAGCGGCAAGGGCGGGGTGGGTAAGTCCTCAGTGGCTGCCCTTTTGGGGGTAAAACTTGC
>DUMQ01000161.1 GCA_012839815.1 Bacillota bacterium
GCGTCTTCGGCCTGCGACTCGTCGGGAATCCCGGGTTTATCCCGTACGTTGTGATCCCCCTGGTATTTCTCCCGAGTATGGTGCGGATAATCACGGAATATCGGAGAGGTGTTATATTCAGGTTTGGGCGACAGGTCGGCGTCCCGACCAAGGGAATGAGCCTAAGGGGGATAAGGGGCTGGATATAGGCTTGACGGGCAGGAGGCAGAACTTCCCCGTCCCGCCCAGTTGGCCCGTCCGCCGGGCGGGGCCGACTGGACGGGGCGGGGGAACACCGAATGAAATTATCTGCTGATACGGGCTACTGTCTGCTCAGGTGGATCCTAAAATGGATTCAAAGAATCCGAAAATCTATTCCTATTTATAAAGTTCGCCCAGGATCCTGTTAACCTCGGCTTGGACCTCATCCAGAGCCCTCTTTGGGGTATTCTTCTTGAGCAGGACCTCCTGTAACTTCATATTCAGCACATTCGATATCTCAGTAAATCCAGGATAGGCCAGCCTTGCGACGCCATTAGGAACAGCCTTAGCAAGACCAGCGCTAGCAGGGTTTTCATTGAGATACTTGCGGAAACGCTCGCTATTCATAGCGGGTTTATAAGCGGAAAAGCTGCCGATCCCTATGCTCCAGTCGTTGAGGAACTGGACATCCGTAAGAAGGAATTTCATTACTTTCCACACTGCTTCTTCGTGCGCGGGGGTTGACTTAAACATCATGAGGTTCTGGGCGCCAAGCATCCCCCTGGCTTCCCCATCCTTCGTGGGAGTATGTATCGAGGCAAGAGCAAAATCGCACCGCGCCTTGTAATTGGGTATATGCGCGGCCTCGCCGAGAACCATAGCCCCGCGTTTCTGTATAAAGCTCTCCCTTATATCTCCTCCGACCTCAGTTATCTTATCAACGTTGACCCAGTTATTCATCACTGTCAGAGCCTCAACTGCCGCCGGTGAGTTATAGGTGGCCTTCCTGCCATCCTTTGACCACGGTATGATCAAATTGGGATAGAGGAAGTGATATTCGTAGAGAGCCCATGTGTACTTGCTGTAAGGGAGCCCCCAGAAGAGCAACCCATACTGGTCCATCTTTCCATCGCCATTACGATCCACCGTCAGCTTCTTGCCGACTTTCGTCATATCATCCCATGAATCCGGATAGCTCGAAAGGCCTGAGGCTTTCCAGATATCCTGATTCACGATAACCCCCATGATACTTCCAGCTATGGGTGGAGCGTAGATCTTACCATTGTATTCCCCAAACTCCAGCCACGACGGATAAAAGTCCTGCTTCATCTTCTTCCAATCGTCGGGGAAGCGATCCTGGATGCACACGGCTTTCTCATTGGCAGCGAAATCCTTGACCTGGTTGGACGAGAGCCAGGCGATATCTGGAAGCGAGCCTGTGGCAAAGCCGAGCAATAACCTCTGGTTCATGTCGCTGTATGGGTAAAGGACAAACTCCACATCTATGCCCGGGTTTTTGGCGTGGAAGCGCGCCACGGCATCCTTTATTATGCTCGCCTCTCTCTCGCCATCCAGCCAGTACCAGACCTTGACCCTCTCCCTTGCGCCGGCCGGTATACAAAACGCCATCGCCAGCACAAGACACGCAATTACTAAGGTGAATACCCTTTTCGTCATATCTCCATACCTCCGCCTTCCGTACTCATCATAATCACATCCAGAGTATATTACGCCTAAATTACAACATTACACTACCCATTACATCCAAACCAAACTATATCCGAGCATATATCAATTACATCCGGGCATACATCACATCCAAAGCTACCTCAGATACATCCTGGTAATATCAACGATAATATACTCTCGCCCCTCCCTTCCATTTCTATACTCATTCCATTTCCCAAGGCCATCTCCCAAGTCCGATCCCCCTTTCAGGGGACCTTTTCAGATGGCTTTACGTTTCCAGGTGGTCTTGCTATTGTGACCAGCTCACCCCTTTATCCTGATCATTCACCCCTTTATCCCGCTCATATTGAAGCCCGCAACAAATTGCTTCTGCGCCATGAAAAACACCAGGAGAACGGGTATTGTAGTGAAGATGGACGCCGCCATCAGTAAGGGATAATTGCTGAACTCCTGGCCTTTAAAGTAGGTGAGCCCCACCTGGACGGTCCTCATCGCCTCTTCATCTACAACCAGCAAGGGCCACAACAGGCTGTTCCATACACCCATAAAAGTAAATATCGTCAGGGTGGATAAGGCAGGCTTGGATAACGGCAAGATCACCCTGAGCAAGACCCCCAGCCTGCTGCAGCCATCCACGATGGCCGCTTCTTCGATCTCCCTTGGTATAGAGAGAAAGAACTGCCTCAACAAGAAGGTCCCGAAGGGAGTTGCCAAAAGCGGGACTATGAGTGCGTAATACGTGTTTAGCCAGTGTAGCTTATAGACCATGATGAAGAGGGGAATCATCGTCACCTCAAAGGGAATCATTATAACTCCTATCACAACCAGCAGGAGCGCGTCGCGCCCGGGGAAACGCAGGCGCGCAAATGCGTACCCGGCCAGCGATGCCGTGATAACCTGCCCGATCACAACGAAAAAAGCTTGTATGAAGCTGTTGATAAAAAATCTGCCAAACGGGGCTTTATTCCACGCCTCTACATAGTTTTGCCACATCACAGGGCGGGGAATGATCTGGGGCGGCCAGCTTACCGAGGCCTTCAGTGTACTAAGGGATGTGATCAGGGCCCATAAAAACGGCGTCAGGGATAAAAGAAGGCCAATTGTTAATACCACGATAACCAGGCTATTAATGGTTCTCTCGTTCCTCTTCAATTTCAGTTACCTCCACGATAACTCTTGAAAACGTATATCTATTTGAAATGCTCGAGCAGATGCCTGTTTCACATGAATTCAACCCTTCCCCTGGAGATCTTCCATTGGAGCAACGTGAGTCCAAAGACCACAATAAAGAAGATGAAGGCGATCGCGGACGCATAGCCCACTTTAAATGCGGAGAAAGCCGTCTGGTAAATGAGATATACCACTGTCGTAGTGGAGCCAACAGGACCGCCCCCGGTCATCACATAGATCTGGCCGAAGACCTGGAGAGCGCTTATAACGGCCATTATCACAATGAACTGGGTCGTTGGAGCCAGCATCGGCAAAGTGACATGGCGAAAGCAATTCCACCTGGTGGCCCCGTCTATTTCCGCGGCCTCATAATAGGACTTATCAATGCCCTGGAGCCCTGCCAGATAGATCACCATGTAATACCCCACATTCTTCCATATGGTCATTATAATCACCGCAGGCATGGCCCAACCTGGATCAAAAAGCCAGTTAGGACCGGTGATCCCGATAGAGGCCAGGACTTTATTTAGGAGGCCCGTATCACCATTGTATATCCATGTCCAGATTACGGATACTGCAACTATGGATGTAATTACCGGTATATAATATCCCGTCCTGTAAAAGCTGATAAAACGGATCTTTCTATTTAACATGATAGCCAGGCCAAGAGACAGCATCACGGTTAGGGGGACGGATACCCCCGTGAAGTAGAGGGTATTTACCAGTGCCTGCCTGAAATAGCGATCCTTGAAGACATTAATATAGTTCTCAATGCCGGTGTAGACAGGTGGTTGTATCAAATTCCATCGCTGGAGGCTCACCCAAAACGAATAGAATATAGGGATAAAAGAGAAGACCAAGAGCAGAAGAAGTGTAGGCGATACGAAGACTAAAGCACTCAAGGCCTCCCGGCGTTTGAGACTGAGGAACGCCCTTTGCTTGCCCTGGCTTTTCATGCTATTCTCCGAGTCCATTTTCAAGTCCATTTTGCTGACTGACCTCCCAAAAACCACAAGGGACTATTCCTGATTATGCCCGGGTTTTGATTCTCTCCAGGGATAACCTGATCTCGTAAAAATCAAAGAAGATCATAAAGCCTGTAGAAAACATTAAAAAGGCACCGAGAGTAATTATGTTCAAGGCCCATATGCCGCCCTTAAAGACCAGCATCTTGGCGGTATTAACGCCATTTCGAAAGCCCAGGACATATGAGACCTTCAGCAATTCCCAGAAGCGAACCCTGTTACGTACCATTAACACAAAGAAATAATTAACAACAACTGCGAAGAGAACCCCCAGGGTAGTCTGGATAACCAGCGGCCCAAGGAGCCAGCTGGCTCCTTGCGTCATGATGAGTTTCGCCGTGAAGAACCAGGCGCTAACCAGCAGGTATCCAGTCAGGCCCAAGCAAAAGCACCTGCCATAATAGGCACCAAGGTCTTGAACGAAGCCGCCAATGTCGAATCTGCGCCCGTCGAGCACCCGGCTCAGCACGGAGTAGAGGGCGCCATACGTTGGAAACAGTATGCCGCTCACGCTCAGGATCCCGCCGACCGGCCCGAGGAAAAACCATGCAACGAGGCAGAGATATACCTCCAAGAATATGATCATTCCGCTCACGAGCACGAGAAACCCGTTGTCCAAGCTCGCCTTGAAAGCAAGCCGCAGACTATCGTGTTCCCCCGCTATGGGAATCCCACAATCGCCATTGCCAGGCGCATTAGCAGACGCCATCGATCGATCGCCCGCCCATCCATCTATCTCTATCAATCCACCTAATCAATAGTCTCGATCCACCTATCACCCGTCATCCTGCACTCGCTTACTTACTCACCCGTCAAATACTAACTACTCACCTACCAAGGATGGCATCCCATAATCCTTTAGCCTCTATGTTGAGGGCCTCGTGGAAAGCGATACCATCTATAGGCATGGTCCTGAGGAGATTAACGGTATCCGAAATGACACTCGCTGGCTTGGTGGGGATTTCATCCTCATCCCGGTTGCAGTACTTGTTGCTCCAGTCAAAAAGCCTAAACCATATCTGCAACTTGCGACCCATTTCGCGGCACCGCCCAAAATAGGCCGGGACTTCACGGAGCCACTCCTCCCCATGGTCCAGGATATCCTCTCCCGCGCAAACAATAAGCTCGTCAACAATCCCCTCGTCCACCCATTTCCTCCAATTCAGCTCGAGCTTTGCCATAGGGTACATATTCATACAGGCGTAAGGTGTCCTCATTATCCCCACGGAAAGGGGTATGCCTTTAGATGATGTCAGTTTCTTAACCCGGGAGAGGAAGTTTGTTAAGCTCTCGCCCCTGATTGCGTAGAGCTTCTCCTTTTCATAATCCTGCGTCAAAATGTCGATGCCATACCGCTGCTTATATTTCTCAACGAAGGGCTGGTTAAACCCGAAATAATCCTCCTGCCGGACCGGCGAGCTATGCTTGGCATGGCTGCGGGTGCACAAGTAGAGACCGTCGATATCATACTCCAGGACCTCCTTCATCTCGGCCAGCCTGTGTTCCATAACCTCGGGATACTCGTAGCATAACACGCCCATGAAAGGCGTTTTTTGGTCCCGGCTTACCCAGCAAAACCCCGGATTCCTCAAAACAAATTCGCTTGCAAGATTACCGGCCTTGCCAGGCTCGGCATAGTAATCATCGAGTACTGTGATCCACGGATAGATCTTTAAGCCATATTTCCTGCAGGCACTTATCGCATACTCAAGGGGGTCGAACATTTTGAGTATCGTTGCCAGCCGGTTCCCTCTTTCGCTGGGGCCGGCATCAAAAACCGTCCTCACCCTGGTTGGGTAGGCGCTCTTTCCGCATACCGACAGCCTCCACAACAGGCGGTCATAGCCGTGCTCTGCGCATCTCCTAACGAAGTTATCTATCCTGGCTTTATCATAGAGCTCGTCCGAGTAGTAAACGAGATCATAGTAATCAACATTGATGATAAGCTCTTTATCGTTATCATTACCTGACACCGTGTTCACCTCTTTCCTGGAAACGCCCACGCTCCGAGCGGGCGTTTCCATCCCTATGCTGGTGCCGCTCGATGCGGCATGGACGTCCAACGCATCCCGCTAATGCATTCGCTAACACATCTCGCTAATGCATCCGGTTAATGCATCCCGCTCGCAACTCGCTCCTTACGGATATGACCGAGCCGGTAGGATATCTCATCAGCAGCGCTTTTCACCAGGGGGATCAGTTCGCCATCCCTCGCCGGGCTTACCCTGGTAGCCGGGCCCGAGATGCTGATCGCTGCGATAACCTTGCCGGAGTAATCCCAGATAGGCGCCGCTATACATCTGTAGCCTTCATTGGCCTCCTCGTCGTCGATCGCATAACCCTGCGCACCCACCATCTGGAGGCACCGTTTCAACTCCTCCGGTGACGTAATGGTCTTTGGAGTGCGCCGCGGCAGGCCCTTTTCGGCAATAACGCGATCAACCTCGCGCTCATCCAGGAACGCCAGGAGAACCTTACCCACGGCAGTGCAATGGCATGGCGCCCTGCTGCCGACCTGGGTGTAGAGTCCCGGGTTTGCGAGGCTCTCAACAGTATTCACATATACGACCTCGCCCTGATTATAGACCACCAGGTGCACCATTTCCCCGCTTTTCTGCGCCAGGTCCTTCAAGACAGGCATGGCCTGCTCGCCAAGCCTCTTCTGGCTGAGGACCCTGCCTTTAAGCTGCAGCACCTTGAGGCCTATGGAATACTTCCGCGTCTCGCGGCTTTGCTCTACATAGCCCCTATCAAGCAGGGTCCTGACCAGGCGGTATGTAGTGCTGAGCGGCAATCCTACCTTCCTCGCAAGGTTAGCTACACTCATTCCATATTCCTCATCTGCTAACGCTTCAAGAATCTCCAGGCCCTTCTCAAGCGTCTTGACCGAATCATCCCTGCGGTTCTTAGTCATATTCCCGAGCCTTCCTTACTATTTACTTACTCAACCTATTTGCTCGCTTACTTTGCTTACTTATAGCCCCGGTTTTCTTCCCCCATTCTCATTTTCCTTCTTCTTGCCAGGTTTTGATGGGTTCAACCCTCTCGACATGTTCAACCGAGCCTGCTTCTCCCGATTTTCCTACTATCCGGAATACTTTCCCGATAGGTTAAAATTCAACATCCCCTGCGGGATTCCTCCAGGGGATGTAAAGATTTTGTTATACTATGAGAATAAAATAGCAAGTTACAACCCCAGGCCCACCCTGAGCTCCTCGTGGGTCCTGGCGTATTCCTCAATTGTGATGCCCGCGTGGAAGTGCCTTATTCCGCTCGGGCCATCGAAAACGAACAGCTATCACCGACTCCAATCTGGAGGACGAGGTGCGAGAGGAACTCCAGGGCCTGGGGCCGAAACTAATCCTCGTTTAACGATTCTGGTTCATTGTTGCCACCTGCGATCATAGATCAAACGCGATCGCTCCTCACAATGAGGATCGCCCCGAGAGAAGCAAACAAGATGTTAGGAACCCAGGCCGCCACCAGCGGTGGGATCAGGCTATTACACCCGAAGGAACGCAACAGCGACGAAATGACATAGTAGGTGAACGCCGTCACGCCGCTCACCACGGCCCCAAACAGGCGGCCGCTCCTCGGGTGCTTGATCCCGAGCGGCGCCCCAACGAGCATAAACATTAGCGCCGCCAGCGGCAATGAGAGCTTTAGCTGGTAATCCACGATCAGGGCGTCGACGTTCACCCCGCTCTTCTTGAAAAGGTCTATAGTATCCTTGAGTTCCCTCCGGCTCATCTCCTGCGGCGTCTTCTGGTTCTCGAAGAAATTCTCAACACCCGTCTCCATCCTCATGGTCATCTCGTCGAACTTGACTTCGTAAGTGACATACCCATCCTCATCTAGGTCGTGAACCACGCCGTCCTCCAGCCGCCACACGTTTCCCGAGCCACGCGCGCGCTTTGCAGTGATCATCCTTGGAAGCTTGCCGGGCTCCAACTCATAGACCATAACGTTTTGCATCAGGTGCGTCCTGGGATCGACCTTTTGGACATAAAAGAAACGGTTCCCCGTACCGCGGACAAACACATCCTCCTTTAAGTCCGGCATCGTCTCCTCAAGCACTATCTTCCGGACGATGTTCTCAGACTCGTGATTGGTCCACGGCACGACCCACTCGCTGAGACCGAATGTAGCGGCGCTCACGGCGATGGCCGCGAGCAAGAAAGGCAGCATAACGCGCCCAAACCGCATACCCCCGATCCTTATCGCCGCAAGCTCGCCATCCCTGGCAAGCCGCGAAAGCGTCAGGAGACACGCGAAAAGCGTGGCGACAGGCAGTGATTGCACAACCACGTCCGGGAGCTTGTAGACAAGGAGCCGCAGGACGATGGCTGCGGCAACCTTCTTAACTATTATAAGATCGGCCAACCAGAAAAGCTGGCCGCTCAGGATGATCAGCGTAAAACCTCCTATACAAAGTAGGAAAGGCCCTATGAATTCACGCAACAGATACAAGTCGATTATCCTCAAATTTACCACCGATTCAATGTCTTATCTTATCACCGATTCGATGTCTTTGCCGCCGATTCAATGTTACCGGTTCAATCCCTCATCTCATCGGCTCAATCTTACGGTTCAATCTTACATGCCATCCTTAACCTTCAAATATGTCATCGATCCAATCTAACCATGTCACCGGTCCAAGTCACCTATTCAATCTCACTAAGTTAGTGCGCAAAAATACCCGGACCTTCACAGGTAACAGCTACCAGTGCCGCACAGTGGCCGAGGTGTCTCGCATCCCTCCGCGCGGCGGACGCGGCTAAGTGTAGGTTCGAAGATTACTGATGTTTTTCCATAGGTTGCCGGTGCTTGCGTGACGGGGCCTTTTGAAATTTGGCAGGGCCCTCGCGCCAA
>DUMQ01000162.1 GCA_012839815.1 Bacillota bacterium
AAATTTGGCAAGGCCCTCGCGCCAAATTTCAACGGAGGCGCGCCGCAAGCGCGCCGTCCCCGGAACGCAAGCACCGGCAACCCCTGGAAAAACGTCAGTAATCTTCGAACTTACACTTAGCCGCGTCGGCCTGGCGGAGAGATGCGAGACTCCCCGGCCACTGTGCGGCACTGGTAGCTGTCACCTGCGAAAGGTCCGGGTCTTTTTTGCGCACTAACTTAGCAAAGGCCCGCAAATCTACTCCCAGCTTTTTATTACCTGCTCCTAATATGAGCTACTAATGGCAGTCTACCATACCACCCACCAGCTGTCAATCTGGTCTCAATCCGCTCCTCCCCGCCTCCCCCTCAGCGCCTTGAGCAGCTCCGCCCCGGCAAGGGGTATCAGGGTCGCCCCCAGGATGACCTCCCACTGGTGGTCGGTGGGCGTTGCCATGCGGAAGAGCCGGGCGAGCCCCGGCACGGTTATCGAAAGGATAATCAGCAGGCCTGACACAGCGATAGCGATTATAAGAGGCGGGTTCGAAAACAAGGGTATGTTCCAGATAAATCTCCGCTCCGACCGGGCGCCGAGCGACCTCCAGAGCTCTCCAAACCCGAGCGTCGCAAAGGCTATCGTCCGGGCCGTCTCCACGGGGATTCCACGCCTGAGCGCCAAGCCAAATGGAATCAGCACCGCGCCGGCGATAAACAGCCCTACAAGCACGATACGCCCGATTATGTTGAGGGTTAATATCCCCTCCCTCGGATTCCTGGGCGGCACCTTCATGATCCCCGGCTCGACCGGCTCCATGCCGAGCGCCAGGGCAGGGAGCCCATCCGTAACCAGATTTACAAGCAGTATCTGAACAGGGGTAAGCGGCCGCGGGAGCCCGCTGATGATCGCTATCAGAAAAAGGAGGAGCTCTCCGATGTTGCACGAGAGCAGGTAGATCACAAACTTCCTTATATTCTCGAATATGGTCCTTCCCTGCTCTATCGCAGCCACTATACTTGCGAAATTATCATCCGTCAAGACCATATCTGAGGCGCCCTTCGCCACATCCGTCCCGGTTATCCCCATGGCGATCCCTATGTCGGCCCTGTGCAATGCCGGGGCGTCGTTCACACCGTCGCCTGTCATGGCCACCACCTCGCCCCTGGCCTTGAGCGCCTCCACAATGCGGAGCTTGTGTTCGGGCGATACCCTAGCGTAGACCGATACGTCCTCCACGACCTCCCTTAGCTCGTCGTCTGACATCTTTTCAAGCTCCGCGCCGGTTAAAATCATGTTCGACTCCCTCAGGATCCCGAGATCCTCCCCTATAACCTTTGCTGTGAGGGCATAATCACCCGTTACCATTACCGGCCTGATCCCGGCCTCCTTGCATTTCCTGACCGCATCCCTTGCCTCTTCTCTCACGGGGTCGATCATACCGACCATGCCGGCGAAGACGAGTTGTCGCTCCACCGAATACGGGTTGAGCTTCTCAGGCAGCTTGCCACCCTGAAGCTTGTCCAACGTACGGTAAGCCATACCCAGCACACGAAGCCCGGAGCCGGCCATCTTCTTCACGACGCCCAGTATCTCGGCCCGTTTCGCCTCGGTGAGCGGTTCTACAACATTCCCGGCCACATAGGAATCACACAGTGAGAGCAGCACGTCAGGAGCGCCTTTGGAGAAAACGTGGTATCGCCCGTCAACCATGTTAATTGTGGTCATACGCTTTCGCTGTGAATCAAAGGGTATTTCCCGGACGCGCGGCGCTATCCTGTCGAGCTTATCCCTGGTCATCCCGGCCTTGGCCGCCAGGACCACCAGAGCGCCCTCGGTCGGGTCGCCTGCGATCTTATAGCACTCACCCGCGCAGCCCCCGCCATCACCCTCCCCGTTATCCTTCATGAGGGAGGCATCGTTGCATACCCCTCCTATCATCAGAAGGAGCCGCAGGTCGTCCATGCCAGAGGGGTCGATCCTCCGGCCACTAATCAGGAATTCGCCGGCTGGCTGGTAGCCTGTCCCGGTAACGTTCACGAGGACGCCACCGACGCCACCAGGAAGATATATCTCCTTGACCGTCATCTTGTTTTCCGTCAGGGTCCCGGTTTTATCTGTACATACAAATGTAGCGCTCCCGAGGGTTTCAACCGCCGGCAACCTCCGTATGATGGCGTTCTTGGTTATCATTTTTTGGACACCGATGGCGAGCACCACGGTCACTATGGCCGGCAAACCCTCGGGGATGGCAGCCACAGCAAGGCTCACAGCCGTCATAAACATCTCAAAGGGCTGCTCTCCTCGCAGGAGGCCGAGAACGAAGACAATGGCGCAGATCCCCAGCGAAGCCCACCCGAGCCACCTGCCGAATCTGCCGAGCTTCTGCTGCAGGGGGGTTTGCTCGTCCTCCGCGGTTTCGATCAGCCCGGCGATCTTACCTATCTCGGTCTCCATGCCCGTGGCCGTCACGACGCCCTTGCCGCGCCCATACGTTACCGTGGTGCCGAGATACGCCATATTTATCCTGTCGCCGATCGAACTCCCGGCATCCACAATGCCCCCCGCATCCTTCTCGACCGGCACGGACTCGCCCGTGAGGGCCGACTCATCGACACTCATGTTTACAGCCTCGAGAAGCCGTATATCCGCCGGCACCGAATCCCCCGCCTGCAGCAGGACAATATCCCCGGGGACGAGGGAGGCAGCGGCCACCCTTGACGGCTCTCCATCCCTGATAACAGTTGCCGCAGGTGCGGCCATCTTTTTGAGGGCTGAGAGAGCCCTCTCAGCCCTCCGTTCTTGCAACAGGCCTATTATAGCGTTGAGGATGACTATGGCGATGATCACCAGGGCGTCCAGCGTCTCTCCCAACGAGGCGGAGATTGCAGCAGAAACGATAAGTATAATTACAAGAAAGTCCTTGAACTGCCCGAGAAGCATAGCCAGGAGCGACCTGGCCCCGGCCTCGCGGATCTCGTTGGGACCAAACTGCGCCAGCCTGGCGCTGGCCACCTCGCCCGAGAGCCCCCTGGACGGGTCGGTCTTATAGAAGTCTATGACCTCAGAGATTGTTGCGGCATGCGGCGTTGGTTTAAGTTGAAAGTCCTTTTCCACCAGGGTGTCATCCTTCCTCGATTACGCTCCGGGTTAATATCCAGGGCAATAATTCCAGTTATATACTATAAGAACACTAATATACTATGCAAGCGTGCACCGTAGAAGCGTGCGCTATCCAAGCGCGCGACATCGACAAATACATCAACAAATATGAGGTTACATATTTGCATGTACCGTAGACCCACCTATACGCGTATCCACCTACCTATACGTGCATCCGTCACTATACGCGCATTCGCCAGTAGTTGAGTAGGTCCGCAAGGGTCTTATCCAGCGGTATTCTCGGCTGCCAGCCGGTCTTTATCCGGAATCTTGTCGAATCCCCGATCAGGACCGGGACATCAGATGGGCGAAGTCGTTCAGGGGCCTGGCAGACCTCGATCTCGACCCCGGCCATACCCAGCAGGATATCGACAACGTCACGTATAGTATACGCCTTACCGCTGGCGATATTGTATACCTCACCCGGCTCGCCGTGTTCTACGGCGAGCGAATAAGCCTCAACAACATCCCTCACATCGGTAAAATCCCTTTTCGCCTCCAGGTTCCCGACCCATAGTATAGGCTCTCGCAGGCCAAGCTCTATCTCGGCAACCTGTTTCGCAAAATTTGAGGTCACAAACACCTCGCCTCTCCGCGGGCCTGTGTGGTTGAATGCCCGCGTCCGGATTATCCTGAGCCCGTAACTCCTGTAATATTGATACCCCAGGAAGTCCTGGGCGATCTTGCTTACAGCATAGGGACTCTGGGGCCTTAAGGGATTGGTCTCCTTTATCGGAACCTCATCCTCAAAGACGAGGCCATATTCCTCAGAAGAGCATGCTATCTGTATCGTCGGATCTATGCCAGCCCTCCGGACTGCCTCAAACAGGTTTAACTCACCGAGGATATTGTTCATCAGCGTGTCGTAGGGCGCAATCCACGATGTAGGCACAAAACTCTGCGCCGCCAAGTGGAATATAACATCGGGCCTAATCTCGGAAATGGCCCTGTAAACGGCAGACGCATCGCAGAGGTCGCACTCGACCATGGTCAACCTGTCCATAATATGTTCGACGTTTTCAGTTCTACTCCTCCATCTGAACGTCCCGTAGACTTTGGTTTTGCCATCCGCCAGCAGGTACTCCGCGAGATGGCTCCCTGCAAAGCCGGTGATGCCTGTAATAAGCGCCTTTTTCATCCTTCCGCCTCCCTCCTCCCAAGCTGCTCTTCACGCGACCCTCACCACCGCTCTTGAGTACCAACCCAAGTCAGTGCGCAAAAATACCCGGACCTTTCGCAGGTCACAGCTAACAGTGCCGCACAGTGGCCGGGGAGTCTCGCATCTCTCCGCCAGGCGGACGCGGCTAAGTGTAAGTTCGAAGATTATCGCCCTTTTTCCAGGGGTTGCCGGTGCTTGCGTGACGGGGCCTCTTGAAATTTGGCAAGGCCCTCACGCCAAATTTCAACGGAGGCGCGCCGCAAGCGCGCCGTCCCCGGAACGCAACACCGGCAACCCCTGGGACGTGCTGGCTGGTAAACCGGCACAAATCAAGGAACCTACACCTAGTCGAGCAGGCCGCTCCGCCGGGCCGAGAGATGCAAGATTCCCTATGCGAGTGCCAAAAAAAGGCAGGGATTTTTGCGCACTAACCTAGCTCAGTCGTTTCGCCTCCTTACCTTAAACCTCGTAGAAATCCCGCTCCATATCGCTGGGTCCTCCGATCCTAGCCACCAGAGCGCGATCCCCGCGAGATTGTACTTCTCGACCAGGTTCACCTTTGCAAGCAGGCTTTCGGCATTCTCAAACCAGACCTGGTGAGTAACCCTGAAGGAACGGTACCTGAAATGCCGCACCATCGCTCCGGGATCCCATTCAACGTGGGGTTTAAACGTGCTGGCTATAGCCTGGGTCTCATCGTAAGAGAGGATATGGCTTTGTGCCTGGTTCTGGCTGATTTCCGGCCAGTCGCAGCCGTAAGTTGGAACCGCTAAAACTATCTTCCAGCAAGGGATGTACGATAGTGCATACTTTACAGCCCCTCTCACCCACCCGGCGGACGCGATGGGGCCCGCGGCGGATTCCTTTCTATGCTCGTCAAAGGCCAGCAGGGTAACGTGATCGACATGGCGCGCAATCTCACTATAGTCAAAGGCCGGGCCCGTCGTCTCCCCCCCGCCCTTCTTTTCCGCTATTCCTGCGGCTCCGACCCCTGTTTCGCCATAACGTTGGGCATCGCTTGCCGCCGGAATAGCCACCGATATTCGCCTGCCGCTCCCCTTTATTCCCATTGAAAGAT
Source organism: Bacillota bacterium (assembly GCA_012839815.1). Taxonomy (GTDB): domain Bacteria; phylum Bacillota; class SHA-98; order Ch115; family JABLXJ01; genus JABLXL01. The sequence goes on from DUMQ01000162.1 coordinate 5,373, forward strand.
CCCTGATGAAAGAATAAAAATAATACCGGTCCTCAACATCCAGGTCATCAAGCCAGACCTCAACCTCCCCGGCACCGCTGCGTGAAGCTGCATCAGCTATATTTTTAAGAGCGCTGGACCTGGACTTCCTGGTTGTGAGTACAGCATGGGCCACCTCGCTGGCAGGGAGCCCTTCCTCTCCGAAGCGCACGGCTATCGATATATCGCACCCCCCGGTGCCGGCCTCCCTGCCCCCCTTCCCCGCAGCCAGGTTCAGGAGCTCTGGCTTGACGCTCCCATGAATCCTGCCCTCCGTGTCCACGAAGAGCCAGCAATATGCCAGGAAGGTCAGGAGATCGCGACGCACCCCCCTTATGCCGGTGCCCCTGACGCCGGACACACGATCATCCTCCCGGTAATAGCCTTTTACGGTACGAAACGGGATAATGAGCCTCTGCGATTTATATAGATAGGAATCTTCCTTTAATCTGTTTGCATAGATCAAGAGCTCAACCGGGACATTGTATTTCCTGGCGATGTCCTGAAGGCGCTCGCCCTCCCCCACCACGTGTGTTATCCTCTTATGAGCAGATGGGCTCATCAAAACGGAGAAGACCTCGGCCCCGGCGATCCCATCAATCCTCAACCGGTGGGCGCGCTGGAATTCCCGGACAGCTTCCTTAGTTAGAATGCCAAACCTGCCGTCGGCATCCCCGGCTTCGAAGCCGAGTTCATTCAGCCGCTCCTGGAGGAGCTTTACGTCATCGCCGTGCATGCCCTGCCGCAGCACTCGCCGGCCGATCGCGGCGCGACGACCGCCCTGACCATCGAAGACCATTCCGTCCACTCCCTTAATGCCTCAACATAGTCACATTTCATTCTATTCCCCCGGGATTCCTCCGGTTACAGGCGCGATAAATGCGCCCCGGGAATCGTGCAATGCCCCGGACAAGCCTGAATAGCCCGGACACCCGCTGTGACGCGAGTTCCCGGCCCGCTCCACCCCCCGTTCCGGGCTCGCCGACAGCCTCATGGGGAGCCATTATGAGTGCCAGCTCGCGGTGCTCCGTAACAATCACCGAAATCCTGAGACTCAAGGTTTCCCAGACCTTTGACCCGCCGGGGTCATACCGGGAATCCACACGGGTTGCAGTCACGCACGCTCTGGCGTGCATCCCGGGGCGTGCACCCCCGGCTGTCACGAATCTGGTGAACTCCCTGGTGATCTCCTCATAGTATTCAACACCGCTTCCCATGGTGCGCTGCTGGACGCGCGCGCCCATGGTGTCCTGATCCACCCCGTCCTGGTCCACCCGGTCTACACGTCCAACGTAATAAAAGCCTATACGGAGCGAGCCCCTGACAAGCACCTCGTCAAACATCACCTCTGCCCTGATATCCTTTACCTCCGCAGCTACGTTCGTCAACCTGATGCATTTGTGCTTGAGGTTAACCTCCACCCTGTGTATGTGCTCCTCCGACACCTCCGCCTTTACGACGTCAACCATCGCGTCCACGGTATCACCCTCAATATCCCGGATGGCATTGCCCCCGGTGGCACGCGCAGGGAGGTCAATCCTTACCCGCTCGAGCGCCCTGACGCGGACATCAAGTTCAACCTGCACATCCAGGACATCCAGTCTCGAATCGTCATGGTTGACTCGCCATGACACGTCCGTCACATCCACACACCCTTCGCACTCGAGGTCGAGGCATCCTCCATTACAAGCCTCGCAGGTCTCCCAGTTCTCCCAGGCCTCCCGAGCCGCTTCCTGATGCGCCGGCCAGCCAGTCTCAGAGTTCGATCCCGGGCCAGAGCTTGTCCCCGTTCCCGGGGTAAGCTGCCTCCGGGGATGACCTGCGCCGGGAGGCAGGGGGACGATGAAGCCGAATTCTATATTATCTTGCAGCTTATGGCGCTTCACGTTCCCCTCATCCACGTATAATACGCTCAGGGAAACCAGACCCGAGGTCATTATGCCCTCCCCGGCCATCTCAAAAGAGAGGCCGGTCACTGAGGCGGAAACCGACTCGATGGTCTTAGATCGATTGTCCAGGTGGATGATAGCCTCAACTTTTCCCGGAGCCCTGGTTTCACCCAGGGACCGTCTCGCCATAATGGAGTGTTGCGCCATAGCCATGATGGAGCACCGTATGGGATATCGCTCAAGACCTCCCGGAGGACCTCCCGGCGCCCGCCCGGGAAAGGGGATGGTGACGGCCGCCTCTTCGAGCAGGTAAATCTCGAAATGCAGGCATGTTCTCTGGTAGATCTCTCTCGTCTTTGGATCGAAGGTGAAGTTCACACGTGCAACCTCGGCGTCACCCTTTATGGTGCCGGTCTCCATATCTATGGCGCCAGCCTCCACAAAGGACCCCGGAGGGGCCGGGCGCCCCCCTGCGGCAGGCGGCAGCAAGACGCTGAGCGGCAACTCATGCTCCTCGAAACCCAGTGCGCCGTCCCGCCGGACGTAAAACACCCTGCACACGAGCAGGCCCCCGGCTATAATGCCGCTACCGGCTGGCAAAAAAGAGAGGTCGCTAACCGCTGATTCAACGGCAAGCACCTCGCCAGCGTCATACCTCAGCACGTATATCTTGTCGTCTGTAACATCACCCGCCCAGCGCCCGGTAATCCTGTCGACCAGGATCGCGTAACCCGCGTTGCGCGTGCTCATAGGCCCATGCCGCCACCCTCCGCGCACCCCGTGCCTTTACCATCAACAGCCTCTCCCCGGTCCCCCCTCTGGTGCACCTGCGCCCCATGGATGCGCTAACCCTTACAAAACAATATTCCGGACGCGCGACCGTTATTCTTCTCCTTGCAGCCCCCTACGGCCCTACCCGGACATCATCATAGACGTCGACATCATCACGGTGCGGTACGCCTCAAGCGTAACCTGAGCCGCCCGCTCCCAGGTGAATTCCCGCTTGACCACATCGACCAGAGCGCTCCGGGGAGCGCTTTCATACGCATCGAGCACCGCCCGCCTTATGGAGTCGGGGTCAGCCGGGTCGCAATACCAGGCAAGGTCGCCAAAGTATTCGCGGGCCGTCCCGCGATTCGTAGAGACGATATTGCACCCCGCCACGGCGGCCTCCAGGCTCGCCAGTCCCGGGGTGTCATACCAGCTCGCAAGGACGTGAACCTTTGCAGCCTTATACGCCGAGGCCAGGCGGGAATGGGGCATGTGAGTGACGAACCTCACGTGGGGACCCGCATGTTTCCTGCAGAGCTCCAGGTAAAAAGGGTCGTTTACCGACCCGATGAAGAATAAAGGGATATCCACGCAGCGCAGCGCCTTAACGACGGCCAGTTGATTCTTGCGCGGGGATATCCTTCCCACGCATAGTATGATCTTATCTACACCATACTCTGCGACAAACTCACTAGCCTTTGCATCTCCAAACCCGGGGTCCGCACCATTTGGGACGACCCGGTAGGGCCGGTCAACTCCAAAATCCTTCTTTATGAGCTCCATCTCGCTCACGGCATTGGGAAGCAGCAAGCTGGCCTTCTTCAAGGTCTCGGCGCGATATGCGTTGTCCCGCTTCCACCATTTCAACAGGTCTGCTGCATGCCTGGTCTCCTCCCTCTCAAAATACTCCTCCATATTCCAATATATCGTTGATATGACTACGGGTTTGCCCTGGGCTACCGCATTATCGCACTGAACCCTCGTCTCGGCTATCCTGGTTATATTGAAGAGGTGCACCAGGTCATAACCGTCCAGCGGCGGGTGAAGCTCGCCGGAGTGGTCGATGTGGACGCCGAGTCGCCGGAGGTGTTGCATCGTTTCAAAAAGCTGTATGGTATCACCGGCCGGGAGCGTCAGTATATCCGGCCGGCTCTGAAATAATACCCTTACTCGCTTCCCTTCTCTCTCATCCCTCCTCATCCGCTCCTACTTCTCCTCCTCTCCCATGCGCCTGCTTCTTCTGCTCTCCTCTGCACCAGATTCTTCTCCTTCCCTCCGCACCTGCCTCCTCTCTCTCCTCCCCGGCGCGCGCACAGCGCGCTATGCCCGCTACATCGCGTGTGTTACAGGCTAAAAACGGTGCCGCCCGGCCTTAGGCCGGGGGCACCGCCACGGTTATCTGGGCTTTCTCGGTTACCTTTACGTCGATCCTCACGATCACCTTCTCCGTGAAGGTGCCAGTCGCCGGGTCGAATTCCCATACCACATTCTCCACGAACGAGTGATCCTGCTGGTCCATGCCCTCCAAGACGGGACGGTCGGGATTTATAGGAGTGACCTCAACCATCTCACTGAATGGGAGAAGCTCATTGAGGTGGTGCACCAGGTCATCGGTCCCTACGTAGAATATCTGCTTTTGCACGGTGCCCTGGACTATCACCTTGCCATTCTTCACTATCGAGACCACGTCCACGACTTTCGCTACCACATCCACTATCTTTACCGCCGCTATGGTCTTCGTTTCCTCGAGTAGTTTCTGTTTGCTCCCATGCCCGATTACGAGATCGGTAGCGATCTGGATCCCGTACGGGTCGAGGACCACAGGAATCTGTTCAGTCTCTGTAACTTTTACATCGAGCAGGATAATGATCTTCTGAACCAGCTGCCCCGTAGCGGGGTCGAATTCCCAGATCAGGTTCTCGACCACCGAGTGATCCTGCGCGTTCATCCCCTCAACCACAGGGAACCTTGGATCCAGAGGGGTGACTTCGACGAGTTCGCTGAAGTCCAGGTCCTCGGCTAGGTGATGCACAAGGTCGTCCGTGCCCACATAGAATACCTGTTTGTGCATGGTCCCCTGGACGATCACCTTACCATTCTTAACGATCAATTTCATATTTGTAAGCCTGGCGGTTATGTCCGTGACCTTGATGGCGGCTAGGGTCTTGCGCTCCTCTATGAACTTTTGCTTCCTGCTATGCCCTATGACAACCTGGGTCTTGATCCACTGGCCGTACGGATCCAGGGCCACGGGCAGCTGTTCCGTTTGCGTGACCTTCACATCGAGCCGGACAATTACCTTTTGGGTCAGCATGCCGATAGCCGGGTCAAATTCCCACACGATATTCTCGATGACCGAGAAGTCCTGTTGATTCATCCCCTCCGTCGCGGGGAGGGCCGGGTTCAAGGGAACGATCTCCACCAACTCGCTGAAAGCTATGTCCTCGGCCAGGTGATGCTCAAGATCATCAGTCCCTATATAGTATATTTGCTTGTGCACAGTCCCCTGGACGATCACCTTGCCCGTCTTGACGTAGGACCGTACATTTCGAAGCGTAGCAACGATATCCACTATCTTTACGGCGGCGAGTGGCTTGGTTTCCTCGAGGAGAACCTGTTTCGTCCCATGCCCGATAACCCTCTCAACCTTTATAGTTGTCGTCTGACCTATAATCTGATTGATATCGATCATATCCAATCCTCCTTTCACGTCTGAATCCCTATTCACGCCACTCCTGTTTATGACATTTATGGCCTCATCTTGCCTGTCGATGAAGCTCACGCCTCTTTTTGCACTCCCCCTCTCACGTGTGAAAGATCGCCCTAATCCATCCCCTCCAGTTTCCGGCCCCTGCCTTGTTTCCACCGGTCGTATGGCCCCCGCGATAGTTGCCGTATTATGGTAATCACAAGATAAGGCCGACCCCGCCTGGTCCCGGGAAGAACTCTCGTCTTCCCGGGAAGGCGGCGGATCGGCCTTATCACCGGTGCGCTCTGATACAGCCACACCATCATCTTCCTGGGCATCCAGGATGTCCAGGGTAGGATTAACGGGAGTGGTCTTCATATTCCCTGTATCAAGATTATGGTCCACGGTGTATGTGGTAGAAGCGGAGGTATATCCGGAAGAAGGATATCCAGAGATAATCGATCCTGAGGTATAGTAGCAGGAACTCCTCGAGTGAAACCAGGTACACCTCCCCTGTGGCGGCATCTGCAGGGTTTGTGACTCCTCAGTCTTATGCCCCTGGTTTTGACCGGTGTCATTCCCCGGGGAAACAGCAAGAAGCCCTATTGCGGCTACCCTCTGGTCCTTCTCCCTACCCCATACCAAGCGCCCGGACCGGACCAAAAGGAAGAGCAGGAGCCCGACTCCGACTATGGATACCGCCGGTAGTAGCATTATCAATATCATCAGCGTTGAGAGTTCCAAGGCTTCCCCCTCCATTTCTTCTGTATATAATATGGAGGTTAGCCCCGATATGTGAAGACCCTCGAAGGCATCACCTACTCATGACCTGCCTATCTACCAGTTGAAAGTCACGTCGGTTACCACCGAAACGGGGACAGGATGAGGGATGCCATCATCCACGACATCGAGCTCCAGCGTTATCCTGGAGACGCTGCGCACCCTGGGCCCCGTAACGTCCGTGACCACATTGAACTCCGCCGGAGTCGGCACGCCACCCCTGTCAACGAGCGCACGCACGCGCACCGTGCTGGCGGTAACCCCCGGGCCCTCCACCTTCACTACAACCTGGAACACATGAAATTCTGTACGCTCGATCACGCCCTCGAGGATGGCAAGCTGGTGGATTTCGATTCCTGACGGGAGGAGCTTCGCGATTATATTCTCGATGCGGACGTTGACGGTAACGGGCACCCCCGGCGTTATATCCGGCGATTCCATCATGAAGCTGAAAGGCACTTCCTCCACCTGGTGATGCACGATGTTGTCCACGCCGACGAAGAAGATTTGCTTATGAAGCGTCCCCTGCACTAGGACCTTCCCCGTCATCGGCGTAGTCACGAGATTCACTATACTGGCATCTATGTTTTTGATCTTTATAGCCTCCATTGGGAGAGTGAAGGTGCTCTCCACCAGGGCCTGTTTGCTTATCCGGGATATTTCGGGGATCATAATCCTCTCAAATTCTATGGTGATGGGAAGAATCCGCGGAATCACAACCTCGGCCATGACCTGCGCCATGCCCTCGCCGATCACCTGCTGCACCTTGAGCAGGGGGCCGTAAGGATCTATAGCCACGGGGAGCTGGGTAGTCTCGGTGACCGTCACCAGCAGGTCGGCGACGACCTTTTCGGAGAGGAGGGTGCCTGTCTGGTTGGGGTTGAAAATCACGGCGCGGATCACGGGCTCGATGGAGACATTGGCACCGGGAGCGGCGCCCGGGATCTCCACAAAATCGTTGAATGGAATCCGGGCTACCTGAGTATACTCGAGATCGTCCTCACCTATGTAAGCGATATTCTTGACTATAACGCCCTGAATTATGACCTTGCCCTCTATTATCCTGGACCTCAGGTCCTCGATCGAGGCGCTGATATCCCGTATCTTGATAGCCAGTCTATCAAGGGTAACCGTGGTCTCCTCTATGATCTCGCTTGTAGCCTGCCCGATGATTTTCTCGGTCTTGATGAGGGGCCCGCTCCCAAGCGCCATGGCTACCTGGCCGGTCTCGGTGACCTTCACAAAGATATCCGCCAGGACCTCCTCAGACAAGATCGTGCCCGTGGGATCGAGGGAGAATGATATGTTCCTGATAGTTGGGTGGACTTGGACATTCATCCCTGGCCGGGCCCCCGCTACCGGCACAGCGACGCTAAAGGGGAGATCCGCCGACTGGTGGCGGTTTGCATCATCCGTTCCGACATAAAATATCTGCTTATGGATGGTGCCCGTTACGAGCACCTGACCGGGGCTTACATCCACATTGATGTCTTGGGTGATGGCGCGAATCTCAGCTATCTTGATAGCAGGGGAGGCCATGGTGATATCCTGCGCCTCCAGGAACTGAACAGTCTCTTCGCCCACAACTACATCAGCCTGAATCCAGATGCCGTAAGGATTCTCGGCTACGTTGAGCTGCACAAAGTCAGTGACCTTTATAAATACATCGAGGATAACCTTCTGACGAAGCTCGTCACCGGTTGGACTCAACTCCGCGATGATATTGAATATCTCCGGGCGCACTTCGGCCTGCATCCCGGGACGAGCCCCCGGGATCTCGACCATTGCGGTAAACTTCATTGTCTCCGGGAAATGGTGAACGATATTATCCTCGCCAACGTAGAATACCTGCTTGTGTACGTTTCCCTGGACTATAACCTTATCAGGGATTATCTCGTAGGTGACGTTTTGCGTTGTAGCCCTGATCTCTTTTATGGCGATAGCGCGCATGGGGAGTACCGCCTCCAGCTCATGTACGCTTCTGCTCCTGTTCCTTACCTCGCCGGCCATATCTACCTCTCCCTCCCCGGCTTTCTCTTCGCTCGCCCCTCGTCCAGCCTGTGTTCAACCCATATTTAATCAATCTATCTTATGCAAGAGCCGGCCCATGATGCTCTCAGCGGTCCGCTCCCATGTATGCCTGGTCAACGCCTCCAGGCTCGCCGCAAGCCCTTTAGCCCTGGCTTCTTCTCTATGCTGGTATACATATCGCATCACGGCCCGCAAGGCGGCAACATCTGGCTCAGCCCAAAACGGCGTCCCAACCGTAATGAACTCCCCCACCCTGTTCGCGGGGAATTTAACGGTTTTTGCATCTATAAAATAGGTGGTTCCAGGGACACAATAATCCAGACATGGACCGTAATTCACGGTGATGACCGGCAGGCCGCACGCCATAGCCTCAAGGATCGGCAGGCCGAAGCCTTCAGCCCTGTATGGTTGAACATAGCAGTTGCAAGCCGTGTAAATACCGGCCATGGCATCAGGATGGAGATCGTGGTAAATATAGAGAATCTCGGGGCTGCCGGGGAGCCTTGAGACCTGCGCTACCTGCTCGGTTACCGGCCCGTAGAAATTATCCTTTACTACAAGACATACATCATCCGATGCTCGAAATTCCCCTGAATAGGCGGCAAGCAGGATGTCGAATCCCTTTCTATTCGTAGCGGCACCGCCGACGAAAAGGAACTTAAAACCCTTGGAGGTCGTCAGTGCCGCCGGAGCCGCCCCGGGGTTAAAAAGCCTTGGGTTAACGCCACATGGGATCACGACGACCTTCTGAGGGGGTATGCCACTTCGTATATAGGCGTCCCTCACGAAAGTTGAATAGGCCCATATCTCGTCGACGTTAGCCTTGATGGAACCCACCCAGGCCGCAGGTATATAGCCGTACTCCCACGGCTGCATGACGGCAAAACAGGAGCCCGCCGGCAACAGGGGCCGGGCGAAATCCGGCGGCCAGGCGTGCCGGACATAGAGGACGCTCCCGGGCACCCTCCCCAATATCTCATGAGCCGCACGGTTGGCAGCCCTCCGCAGGGGCTCGAAACGCTGGGCGAGATGCCACTGCGGCAGCCGTGCCGGGTCATCGCGTATTACGGGCCTTACGTCGACCCCGCGCGCCATCAGCGCGAGGACGGCTTCCCTGTTGACGTGCGAGAAGCTGTGGGAGGAGAAGAACGAGCCCTCCCATATGATGCACGGTCCCTGGTGATAACCGGTTCCCATCGGATTCCCCCTCCCCGCCCTCCGACCTTGATACGTTTGGCAGGTGCGCCCCTACTCGCCCGGCCACGTGGCTTTCGGAGCCGGACTAAGAGAGGCGGGCCGACCAGCCATCGTGTTAGGGTAGACCGGCTTTCCTGCGGATGTACTCCCGTATCACCTCCGGGTGCGGCTTCGTAAAAGGCCTCAAAGGGCGATCATCCAGAATAGTATCAGGGTTCACCCCTGCATAGGCGTCTTCTCCGCGGCCTTCCAGCCTGGCGTACTTAACCCAGCGCTGGAACACCTCACGCTGGGGCTTCACATACCCATAATGAACAAAAAACAGGCCGGAATCGAGCACCCTGGGCCCGGTTCCCTCCAGCTTCTCGTGTACCGCACCCACCCAACGCAGGTTAGGAGTTCTTCTCACCAGGAGGTTCCGGATGTAAAGTGGATCTCTATCGCTAGTATTCTGAACATGGAAATAGTCCTTCATCAGGTGATAAAACCAGCATGTATACACATCGACATCAGGATTCCTGATGAGCCGGGGCACGACAATGTTAATATCGTCATAGAATACCATATCCGCATCCATCGGCATGAGCCAGTCTCCCGTTGCCTTCTCCAGGGCGAGGTTTCTATTAACGGAATAATCCTCACTATCGCAAAAGAATAACCTCACCTTATCTATGCTCCTTGCGATCTCTACCGTCCCATCCGTCGAATAACCATCAACCACGATTATCTCATCCACAACGTTGTATATGGACTTTACCGAGAAGGGGAAATATTCCCTCTCGTTTTTCACTATATACATGGCGCTTACCCTCGGGTTCATGTCCTCACCACCTCAGCTTGCCCCCTTACCCTTGCGTCCAAACCTGTTTACAACCCGCTCCCACATCCATTCAGGCACTTGAGGCGCCCATGTAGCTGCGGGCACGCCCGGCACCTCCCCCGGTAAAACCCTGGGGGCGATACCGATGCTATCGTCTCGCGTCGCGGGTCCTCCCGTCACAGGCTTGAACGCCGCCGAGGCCGACGAGTACTGGGTCGCCCTGGCGACACCCAAGTAAACCTCCATATGTTTCCTCGCTACCACTTCCCAGCTGTTTGCCTTCAGATATGCATTTACATGTGAGATAAGTTGCGCCTGCTTTTCGGGGGACCCCAGGATCTCTTGCACCGCCCCGGCTATATGCTCCGGGTCGGCTGAGGCGATCTTGTATACTTCACCCTGTAGGTCGGCGAAATAGGGTATGTTTGTGGTTATGATGGGTCGCCTGGCCGCCATGAGAACCCTCACGGCCGATGAGGTACCAATGAATCCCACATTCCTGTAAGGGAGGATGTTGACGTCCATTGCGTGGAGGTAGTTTACGACCTCCTCAAGCGGCATATAATCAGATTTGAGAATGACCCCCTCTCCCAGGCCCCTGGCTGCCATCTCGGCCCTGATCTCCGATGCGGAAGACTCGGCAAAGAACGGTGATGCCCCAAACATAAAACAGACAAGCCCCGGGTGATCCCGTCTCAGGAGCTTTGTGGCTGCCGCCAGCTCAAAGATACCCTTTGAGGGAAGCGCAAAGCCGAAAAAGCCTATCGCGGGGCTATCATCGATGCCAAGCGACCTGCGAATCGCGTTCCTGTCGCCCAGGGGGTATTCCCTGCATCCCATCGGGATGATCCTCACCCTCCCCGCCGGGGCGCCCAACCGGATAAGCTCCTCAGACAGCTGGGTTGAATGAACAATGATGACATCAACACAGCTTTTTATCAGCTCATTTCTCTCGTGTGCCTGGGTTAAAAAATCGTGCATGGTGGCAATTGCCGGGATGCCCCAGCTTCTCGCCGTCGCAATGAGGAATCTGAGAGCCGGGGTGCTGTAAAGCCCGTATTCGTGCTGGATGTGAACGACCCCCGGCTCCATAGCGGATCTTAGATCCTCTGCACGCAAATCCCCGCGAGACACCTTAACCCGGCACTCGGAACCAGCGACAAACACGAGAGCTTCGACGAGGGCTTTGGAATACTCAGCAACGCCGCACCTCGCGCCCCACGATGGGACGATCATATTTACAGCGACTCTTCGTTTACCACCCGGTACCATCTACGTTACCTCACTATAGAGCTCAAGGTGCCTCCGGGCGATATTGGGCCATCCATTTTGCGCTGTGTATTCCTCCATCCGCGAGACCAGGCTATCGCGCAATGCCTTATCCCCGAGAAGCAACCTTACAGCCTGTGCAATATTCCGGGGATTAGCATCCCGGATCTTGTATACCTCGCCATCAAGATCCGAAAAGAATGGTACATCCGTAGTTATAATGGGCTTTTTCGCAGCCATGAGCGTGCGTACGGCCGCAGAGGTGCCTATGAAACCCCTATCGTGATAAGGCAAGATGTTAATATCCATGGCATGGAGCAACTGGACGACCTCCTCCTCCGGGAGGTAGTCCTTTATGAATGTCACACCCTCCCAGAGGTCCAGCCTCGTGAATTCAGATTCGACCTCCTCGAGATAGCGCTTTGAACTCGCATATGGAGCAAGCGAGGAGAATATAAAGCATCTCATCTCCGGGAAATCCCGCCTGAGCTCCTTGAAGGCCAGAGCGAGCTCGATAATGCCCTTCTGCGGGAGTGTAAAGCCAAAAAAGCCGATAGCAGGCCCGGACCCGAGATTCAGGGTTGCCCTCACATCTTGTTCATTTCTCAGCCTATAAGACGGGCATCCCATAGGAATGATATGAATTTTCTCCCTACCCTTTGGCGCCATCCTCATCAAAAGTTCGCGCGCAAGCTGTTGCGAGTGAACGATTATATCCGAAAAACCCTGGATTATAAATCTGTTATAGTTGGTAAGGGCGGGAGTAAAGTCGTGCATGGTCACTATAGTGTATATCCCCGCTTGCCCGAGACGGCCGACCGCCTTCATCAAGAGGTCCAGGTCATAAAGCACATACTCAAATTGGAAATGGGCCACGTTCAACCCACACTCGAGGACGCGAGCTGCCACATCTACCCCGCAACCCGGGATCAACTTTATATAACACCCGAGTCTCTCAATCTCTCCTACGAGAGCTTTTGAATACTCCGATATCCCGCATCGCTTCCCGAGGGACGGCACTATCATGCCCACCTTGACAATGCCCTCAATGCTCCCCTTTTGCTGTCCCTGCTTTGGTTTTTGACCTTGCATCCCCTCATTCCACCCCTGCCGTTTTCACTGTCTTTGATGTTTCTACCCGGCCTACTTAAATTATTAATGCTGATAATCAATGCTGCCCCTGAATCTCAAGAAGCCTCTCATACATCCTCCCGACAGATCTATCCCAACTGAACTTCTCCCTCACATAATCGCTTGCCCTCATGCCTACGGCCCTTGCAGCATCCCGGTTTTCATAAACGTACCGCATGAGCCTTTTGAGATGCGCTATACTTGGCCGGGCCCAGTACGCACCGCTATAAACCGCATCATTGGCAATCCCGAAACGAGGTATTGGCTCAAGCCCCTCTATGTCTATGAGGTAGCTGTTACCGGCATTCATAAAGTCAAGATGGGCGGACCACGCGGTGCTTATAACAGGCAGTCCGCATGCCATAGCCTCTATGGCCGGCATATTCCAGCCCTCCCCCCTGGTCGGGAGCACGAAACAATCTGCAGCTGCATATAGCCGTGGAACCGCACCGGGAGGCAGGATAGACGATATGAGTATAATCGGAGGGCCACCTGAGCCGACCTGAGCCCTGAGGTGATCAATCTCACCCTTGATCTTGACCCCATCAGGGTCATAACTGCTGTTATCGTGGACCTTCAGGATGAGGCACACGTCCTCATCCGCGCGGAACTCCTCCAGGAAGGCCCTTATAAGCAAATCGTACCCCTTTCGCGGGATCCATTCGAAAACCGAGAGGAAGGCGAAACCCCTCCTCCCCGGGATATGCAGGGGAGGCGCGCCAGGCCGGAACCGGGCGCCATCTACTCCGAGGTGCATAACCCTGACTTTCTCCGCCAGCACACCACTTGCCCTGAATGTGCTGTAATTGAAGTTTGATGGGACCCATATTTCATCCATCCCGTTGCACCTCTCCACCCAGCTCGCAGGGATGCGATCGCTCTCGAGCATAGTGAGCCCGATACTGTAGCTCCCGGGGGTCGGGGTGAAGAATGCGCCGATAAACACAAAGAGGCTCACGGGGTTCGCCATTCTTCCCGAATTATTTATCATCCTTGCGAATAGATCCTGTTCTCTTGCGTCGAGCTCCACACTAGTAACCCCAAGCGGCTTTGGTATAAGCTTGATATTCACCCCGCGTCTGTGCAGGTGTAAGAGGATGTTTCGATTCACCTCTGCATACCCCACAGCCTCAAAGACCGGACCGATAGCTATAAGATTCAAGAGAACCACCCCAACCAACATACACGGTTTATCCGGACCCACCTGGTTTTTACGATATATTATGCGTGATCCATATACCTGGTTAAGGATTCCCCTGCCGGCCTCCGAGTTGGGTTAGTGTGCAAGATTAGTTCCATAAGTCATTCCCCAAGGAATTTTGGAATACATAATTAAGCGAAAAGATCCAGGCTAACGGGAGGGGCTTAACATGCGGAAGCTAGTTGTGGTCTTCGTCCTCAGAGAGGCTATCTACTCCTTTGCGGCCCTTGTGGCAATGGCCGTCCTGGTGGGGCTCCTGGCCGCCGAGACCTTGGTGAAGGTCCTCGGACCCGCAACCAGTCCTCTTACCGGAAAGGTTATCGTAATCGATCCGGGCCACGGGGGTATCGACCCGGGCGCCCACGACGGCCAGGGGATCAAGGAGAAGGATATCGTCCTAGCGATCGCCTCGGAACTCCGGGTGCTGCTTGGCAGGGCAAAGGCGATTCCGATTCAAACCAGGCTGGGTGACTGGGATTTAAGCGATATCTACCCCGATGAACGAACGAGGCACCGGCAAGACCTCATGGCCAGGGTTCACATAGCTCATAGAAGTCAGGCCGATGCCTTCGTCAGTATACACGTCAACAAGTCGAGCTCAACAAGCGCCTCAGGCCCTGTGACGTTTTACAACCCCAATCAACCTGAGAGCAAGCGTCTCGCCGCCGCGCTCCAGCGTAGACTCAGGGAACTCCAGCCGGAGACCGCGGGTTGGATCATGCCCGGAGATTTCTATATCCTCCGGGAATCTAAGGTGCCCACCGCCATTGTAGAGGTCGGCTTCATCTCCAATCCCGAGGAGAAGAAACTCCTTCTGACCGGTGAATACCGCCAGAAACTTGCCCAGGCCATATTTGAAGGGTTGTGTGACTTCTTTAAAGGCTCCCCTCTCCCTCCCTCACCAGGTCGCGCTTCGCCTCACCAGGTCCCGATGAAGAGCTGGGTGAACATCTTCCCATAGGGTCCACCATTTACAATGCCAATCCCAACACGATTGTATGATGGATTGAGGATATTCGCTCTATGGCCCTGACTGTTCATCAAGGCGCTATGAGCCTGAGCCACGGTCGGGGCCCCGGCGATGTTCTCTCCTGCAGCTCGGTAGCTTATTCCCGCCTGCTTTAACATATCGAAGGGCGAGCCATACGTCGGAGAATAATGGCTGAAGTAATTGCGGGCGATCATGTCCGCGCTCTTCTTGCGCGCAAGCTCTACGAGCCGCATGTCGAGTTGAAGGGGTGCGACGCCCGCCTTTGCCCTCTCCTGATTCACGAGATTGAACATCAGCTGCTCGTCAGCAGTCAACCCGTCCTGGGGTGGTTGAGGCTGCGGTTGAGGCTGGGGCTGCGGTTGAGGTTGAGGTTGAGGTTGAGGTTGGGGTTGGGGTTGAGGTGACGGGTTTGTCGGCCTGTAAATGTAATAATAGGTCCCGCCGCTCCCGCTCCAGTACCAGGTATTGCCCGACGTATTGTAATAGCCCCCGGGCTTGTAAATGTAGATGTAGGTATTCCCTGAACCGGAGCTACCTGAGGTGTAGTATGTAGTACCCCCGCTATAGTAATATGTAGCTGCAAGTGCGCCGGCCGGAGCTAAGAGGATAGCAAACATGGATATGAGGACAAGAGCTTCTATAATGAGATTCTTCCGTCTCTGCATCGTTTCGAACTTCCCCTTTCAGTGAGATTCAGTGAATCAGTGAAATAGAATTTATCGCAGGTGAGTGAGCTGGGAGGGGGCTACCTCTTTATGTTAACTAACCTGGACAGCTATTTCAACGCACTATTTCAGGTAGCTCAAGAAGATCAAGGTAGGTAAGGAACATCTTTGGCGGGATGGGAAAAAGAGACGAGGCGGTGGGCCTATATCCTTGAGCGCACCACTGCCCCGCGCCATGCAAAGCAGGACCTGCCTTAGCCAGGATCTAAACGAGCGATGCGTAGGCTCAGAAGAACTCAACTTCGAGGAGCCTGAGGACATCCTGTATACGGTTACAGACCGTGACCTGATCGGAGCCTGCAAACAGCAGTCCAACGGCGTAGTTCTCAGCGTCAAGGACGAGCGAACCGCTGTCCCCCCCCTGCGCCATTGGCCCCGTGAGGATCTGGCCTTCGAATTGGGCGAAGGTCTGGTCGCTGTAGCCCACCCGGATAACCGCATCCATGGCCTGAACCTGGGAGTCATTGAGACCCGTGGTCCTGCCGCTCTTCTTTACGTACATTCCGAGCTCTGCTTCTTTAACCCCCGCAACCCTTCCCACCTCCAGGATATCCGGGATCACCAAGTCATCGGAGAGCGGCTTCGCGAGGGCTGCATCTACAAGGTTAGTCTTGCCCGTCGCCTTAAAAAGCTTTATGCTGTAGCTCGGCCGGAGCTGCGCCACCCGGTAATTTAAGACCTTCTCAAAAAGCTGGGCAATGGGGCAGGTCGATGGCCCCGTAGCCCTGTAAACGGGCACAAATCTCTCCAGCGTGGCGACCTGGTCACGATCCACGATACCGCCATCATAAGGACCAGGCTGGAGCACGGGATCGCCGATTTTTGCCCTCCCATCCATGCCGTCCGTGGAATTGGCCAGCACGTGGTTATTCGAGAGGATGAGTGGTTGCCCCGTCCTCTTGTCCCTTACCAAGGCTCCAAAAGTTCCGGCGGTCACCCGGTAGTGTGCTATACTCACCCCTGGCTGAGCTGGCCTCACTTTATCGGTTCTTCCCACGAAGAGGAATCTAATATCGCCTACCTCGATGACATCAGTAGGTATACCATCTATCTCCGGGGGCACCAGGTGACCAGGCTTGACTTCGAGGTTTGGCAGTTTTTTTGTCACAAGGACCACGATACATTCATCGCCAGACCTCATGCCCTTAACTCTTTTATAGCCCCTGGCAACCCCCACGACGTTTTCGAGATTCATGAGATAGTCCCGGTGTATATTTAAAGCCTGTTTAACCCTTATAGTCCTATCCACGGATCACCACTCCCCCGTGACACTATTTGTCCGTTAATCCTACTCCACGGCTGATTTATGTATATTCCTCACAGAGGGGAGTGGTGAATTGCGTTAAAGGTATCTCCTACTTTGATGGCCAGGTCCAGATAAGCAAGGTCGGCAGGAGCCTGTTGAGGAAAGGTTGCACGATGGTTAAGAAGATCGACAGGGCTGCAACGGGGTCGAGCTTTATCCCGAAAAATGAGGCCTGGTCGGGCACGGGGATCTTCAAGAAATTGATCAGCATGATGAGAGCGAGGTATATACCCCCGGCGGTGCCTACAAATTCCACGATAGCCTCTGACATCGGCGAACTCCTTGGCTGAGGCAGGGACGGCTCGTTCTCATCTACCCTCCTGACCCTGGATGCGACCCTCTCCCGGATGGAGAGGAAAACCAGCGCCAGGAAAATGACCAGGAGAATGAGAATCTCCACGGTTTAACACCTCCGCTCGGGCATTCGCAGGGATTTCTTTTAGGGTTTCTTAAATTAAAGATTCCTTAAGGATATGTATGCAAGACGGCCTGGCACGTATGAATCGCATTCGTGCCGGCATACAGAAAGGCAGGACGCGGTTTCCCGCGTCCTGCCTTCACAGTGGATAATATGAGTGGATGATACGCATTTATGGGCCTTAAAGCCCCGCGCACCCAATCCGCTTTTCCTTGTCCTTGCTGTATACTGAAAGTTCAACTGCTTCCGTGAGGACATCTGCATATGTGAAGGAAACCCGCTTCTCTGATCCGGGCTTCTCATTCAACTTTATGATGAATACTTTGGGATAGGTGCTTTCGAGAATGCCTTCGACCTCAATTACCTTCTTGCGCCCCTGGTTTGCCTTAAGACGAACCCTCTTGCCCACAAATGATTCCATGTCTTCCTTGATCCTGTCGAGGACATTTTTGGCCGCCATACCTATCACCTTCCTTTTAGGGGCCATAACAAATACATATACATGTAAATGATACTACAAGTCCGCGACAGTGTCAAGAAAAATATATTAGTATACCAACATAAATGTTTCCCGTCAAGGGCCTTTGAAGCTCAAACATTCCTTATTGTATCCCATTTTAAGCATTCATCTGCCCATAACCTTGAGCCGCAGGCATCTTTCGCATCAAGTTTTCACTCTATCTTCGGCCTGGGGAGGCCGAGTCTAAATTTGCCGCGGGTTTCGACCCCTCCTATGCCCTTTATACCGGTTATGGTATTCTCTATGACCTCATATACTTGCACGATATTATCTATCGGCGTAAACGAGATTTTCTCGGCAACCAGAATAGGATCATAGCAGTGGATAAAGACGCGCTCCGGGGAGCTGGCGAAATTGGCTCCAGCATCGATCAGCGCCTCATAATGGGACTGGCATGCCCCAGCTACTATGACCAGTGCATCCCTATCCGGTTGAAACCTGCGGGCCCTTCTAACCGCCTCGACAAAAAACCGCGACGTCCGGTAGTTATCAAGGTCATTCCGGTTCCCCCTCTTGGTGGCCAGGCCATCGTGCCCTGTGACGACAACTATTTCCGGTAGATACTCCTCCAGTAGCTCGGTTACCCGGTCGGGTTGTTTGGCCTCCGGAACATATTCCCCGCGGACAGGTACGCCAAGCTGGCTATAGTATTCGAGACACTCTTTCAGGTACTCACTATCACCGTCGATGTGCAAAACCTTTCCAGGCAACTCTATAAAATCATGCGCGGGATCCTTGGCCGCCCGCGCCCTGTACCCCCACGCCTGTTCCTCTTGCACCCTGCGTAGGAAAACCTTCCGCGCCGACTCCTTGGATTCCTTGAGGATGTTGAGCTTCAACTCCTCAACCCGCCTGGGGTCGACCTTAATCAGGTCCGAAAGCGGCGCATCAGCAATCAACCTCACATTTATCCCCTTGATCAGGGCGCTTCCCCTACGCGTATCGGGGTTTATAATCCTGACAACCGTGAAGAGGAGGTCCATTTGATGAGACTTCCTGGCGACGACATCCCCCACCGCGATCTTCTCCAAGCCGGCTCCACCTCCCCGGAAACCACCCCTGTTTGGGGCATCGGGCAAAGCCATATGCGTTTCCCGATACATAGTACGGGGAGGATGATGAAATGGTGCACGCTAGCGGTGGAGCCGCCGCTTGCTCATCTTCACTCGCTCATCTTAACTTTATCCTCTTCTCTCAGACTTCATTTCGTATGCTTGTCCGCGACCTTTGAGGCGCCATACGAATCAGGCTTAATGCGCGCCTCAAAACCTGTACCGGTCACCATACCAATGACCTCGCGGATCAGGTCTTTTGTCGAGCCGTTCTCGCCCACATCGAGGTGGATCTCCACGTTCAAGTCCGAGTGGCCGTTTTGGGCCAGCTTTTCGGCGAGCCTGCTGGCAAGCCCCAGGCTCTTTGCGGTCTCATAGAATATCCGCTGCCTCAGACTCCGCCCAACCCTCTCCTTCTCCTTAGAATAATAATACCGGGCGCCCTTACCTACCCGGTGTACGATGATCGCAGTTACGAAACACGTTTCATCGCGAAGTTGAGAATCAGTACCTATTATCAGCTTATACCGGGCGTTTGGCACCTCCTGCACATAGTTTATTATATCCTTGAAAGTCTCGTTAAAGCTTAAACGACCCCTCGTAGGGCTTATAAAGGTCATATGTTATCACCTTTGATGTTTAAAACTGTAAATACAATTGGCTAAACGCGCAAACTCCCCTATATCCAGAGTCTCGGCTCGCCGGATTGGGTCGACCTGCGCAAGCTCAAATGCGCGATCCAGCTCGGCCTCGCTAATTACCGGCATAGCCCCACGGAGCGCATTGCGCAGAGTCTTTCGCCTCTGCTGGAATCCGGCCCTCACAACCTCAAAAAAGAAAGCCTGGTCGGTTACGTTCACGGGAGGACTGCCCCTGACCTTGAGCCGCACCACGGCCGAGTCCACCTCGGGCTCGGGGAGAAACGCGCCGGGTGGCACAATAGAGACAATTTCTGGGGAAGTATGAAATTGTACAACAATTGAAAAAGCACCGTAGTCCTTCCCCCCCGGCCGGGCAACCATCCTTTCGGCAACCTCTCTTTGGACCATTACGACGATCCTCTCAAACAACCCTTTCGAATCTAGCAATTTCAGGACCGCCGGCGTTGTAATATAATAAGGCAGATTGGCTACGACCTTACACTTTCTTCCTTCATTTATAACAGAGTGCAGGACTTTTGTCAAGTCGACGGCCAGGATATCGCCGTGGATCAACACAAGGTTATCTCTAAGTCTCAATCGTTCCCTGAGAACATTATAAAGTTCCTCATCCACCTCCACGGCAACCACCCTGCGCGCCCGCCTGGACAGTGCCTCCGTCAACGTACCTATGCCGGGGCCTACCTCCAGGATGGTATCCCCCCCGGCCACCTGTGAGGCATCGATGATGTCTGCCAGCACACCTTCGTCTATTAGAAAGTGCTGGCCTAGGCGTTTTTTTGCGCTAAGACCGTATCTTCTCATTATCTCCAGAGTCTCGGCCGCCAATTTAGATCGTTTGACGCTCACGACCCGATAGCCACCTCTAAATACGCATAAATACATAAAGCGGGAAAACAGGGCCGCGACCCTATCTTCCCGTCGAGTTCACGATCAATAGAATGATTAATGGAACAGGCTATGGATATATACCAAGGAACGCCTCCTAAGTGTAGGTTCCTTAATTTGTGCCAGTTTACCAGCACGTCCCAGGACTTACGGTGTTGCGTTCCGGGGACGGCGCGCTTGCGGCGCGCCTCCGTTGAAATTTGGCGCGAGGGCCTTGCCAAATT
>DUMQ01000163.1 GCA_012839815.1 Bacillota bacterium
AAATTTGGCAAGGCCCTCGCGCCAAATTTCAACGGAGGCGCGCCGCAAGCGCGCCGTCCCCGGAACGCAAGCACCGGCAACCCCTGGAAAAACGTCAGTAATCTTCGAACTTACACTTAGCCGCGTCCGCCGGACGGAGAGATGCGAGACACCCTATGCGAGGGCCCAAAAGGGCAGAGATTTTTGCGCACTAACTTAAATTCTATCAAGTCTATCGAGGTAAATTCATAAGGTAGGTGCCGGAATAATGAATAGTAGTGGCAAGCGACCAGGCGACTCCGCTGTCACCATGACGGAGCTGGTCCTCCCAAACGATGCCAACCCTCTCGGAAATATCCTCGGGGGCAAGGTGATGCATTTGATGGATATAGCGGGGGCCATCGCAGCCTCCCGCCATTGCAATCGCCCCGTTGTCACGGTCTATGTGGATGGGATCAGCTTCCAGGAACCCATCAGGGTTGGCGAGGTGGTTGTGCTGGAAGCCACTGTGACCTGGACGGGCAATACCTCCATGGAGGTAATGATCAAGGTATATGGCGAGGACCTTACTTCAGGAACCCGAAGGCACACAAATACCGCCTATTTCACCTTTGTAGCACTGGATGATGAGGGGAAGCCTACCCGGGTCCCTCCCCTCATAGTCGAAAGCGACGAGGAGATCCGACAATTCAAGGAGGCCACCATCCGAAGGGAGGAAAGGCTCAAGAGGAGAGCCCGGGCCAAATTGGGTTGAGGCAGGTTGAGGCATAAAAGGTATAACATAAAGATAAAAGACTTCAAAGGTGAGGAATACCTTAAAGAAAAGGAGAAGAATACCTTAGGAGGCGTCGAGATCTTGGGAGACATTTTAGAACTGGAAATCCAGGACCTCAACCATGCCGGCGAGGGCGTGGGCCGGCATGGCGGGAACGGCCGCGTGGTATTTGTCCCATACGCCGCCCCCGGCGATGTCGTTCGCGCCAGGATCATCGCAGACAAGGGGGGGTATATGGAGACCGAGCTCCTCTCGGTTGTAAAGGAATCGGGCAGCCGCGTCCCGCCCCCGTGCCCGGTCTACCTGCAATGCGGCGGCTGCCAGCTCCAGCACATATCCTATGAAGCCCAGCTGGAGTATAAGACGCGCAGGGTAAGGCAGGCCCTGGAGCGGATCGGTAAAATCAAGGACGCCCGTGTTAAAGTCAAAGAATGCCTCCCCGCTCCCCAACAGTTTCATTACCGGAATAAGGCGCGATATTCGTACGAATCCAGGCCCCATATGGGCTTCTTCTCAGGATTTTATGCGCGGCGCACACGGAATGTTGTCGACTTTAATGAATGCATCATCCAGAATCATATAAATAACAAAATATTCCAGGCACTGAACGACCTCGCCCGGGAGTTTGATCTTCCGGCGTACGATCCCGGGTCCTACGCCCAGCACCCCACCGTCCAAGGCATTCAAGGCGTTCAAGGTGTTCAAGGTATGCGAGGCGCCCTGCGCCACCTCGTTGCACGCACCTCGGGCGACGGCCGGGAGGCCCTAGCCGTGCTCGTAACCTACGGAGGGGCCCTGCCGGGGATAGATGCCCTCGCTCGCGGATTGATGGAGCGGGTGCCTGAGCTTGTGGGCGTGGTCGAGGATGTGGGCGGGAGGGTTTTCGCCACGAGCACCAACAGGCGTGCCCCGGGGCCCCACCTAGTCGCAGGGCGGGACTGGATGACAGAGCACATCCAGGGGCTTGAGTTTCGCGTCTCGGCCGAGTCCTTTCTCCAGGTGAACCCCGCGGCGACTGAACTCCTCTATAGCGTAATACTGAGCTATGCGGACCTCACCGGGGAAGAGACAGTGCTGGATGCCTACTCGGGGATCGGCACGATCTCCCTCCTGCTGGCGCGACGGGCGCGACATGTATACGGCATCGAGGTGGTCAAGGCCGCCACGAGAAACGCAAGGGAAAACGCGAGCCTCAACGGGCTCCGCAATTGTACCTTCTTTACGGGTAGGGTGGAAGATGTGCTCAAGGATAAAAACGTGTTCGGGAGCCATGCGGGTAAGGAGCCCGGCCGGGGAGATATAGTAGTGGTCGACCCGCCGCGGCCGGGCTGTGATAAAGGCGCCATCGCAGGGATAGTTGCGCTCGCACCCCGGAGCATCATCTATGTATCGTGTAACCCCGAGACCCTCGCCCGCGACCTGGCTCGCCTTGCGAAGGCCGATTACCAGACGGTCGAGGTGCAGCCTGTGGACATGTTCCCGCAGACTGCGCATGTGGAGTGCTGCGCGCTTCTCCAAAAGCCAAAGACGGTGATTACTATAGCTTAGGATTACTCCAGCTTAACTCCGAGCGTCCTCTCCATTTCGGAGAGGGCGAAATCGTGCGCCGCGCGGTCAAAGGACGCGACGCAGTCCCGCGGCACGACCTCGGGGCATCGGGCAGATCTATACCGCGGTAATGGTGACCTTTTCCCCGTCCTTGACCCTCTTGAGGACTGCGGTATCGCCCGTGATCTTTCCGAAGACGTTTACCGGGCTCGCGGGCCTGATCTCATTTCCCGTGCTCGCGGGCGTAGGCCCGAAGAATATGCAAAACGCGTGGCCCGGCGGCCAGTAAGCGATGTCCCCATCCTCCACAACGGCCTTTGCATTATCGGGGGCGAGCTTGACAGGTATCGAAAAGTAGATTTCGTCGCCCCACCTGTTGGCCCTCCCGTTGATGGGAAGGGCATCCCAAATAGCATCGGCGGTCTTTGAATCATCAAGAACCGCCTGGACCTCAACCTGCCCTGCCGTGATCTTTATGTTCCTTCCCATGCCCTACCCCCCGTTCCAGCGTCCTTGCTTCCGGAGAAGATTTGAATATGCAATACATTCTACATGCGGGCACAGATTCCTCTCTGTAGCGCCTCGATCTTCAGAAGTCTCGGCTTCCTCTCATGGAAGACCGCCACGTAATCGAAGCCTACAGCTCGCAAGAGGGCTAAAGCCTCTGTTATTCCCGATCCAAGATGTTCAGCGCAATGCGCATCGGACCCGACCGTAACGAGCTCCCCGCCTAGCTCCCTGTAAAGCCTTACGATTCCCGGCCCGGGCAAGGTCTCGCCAAGCTCTCCTCGCAAACCCGAGGTATTGATCTCGAGGCCCGTCCCATTTTCGACCATCACCTTGAGTATCGCCTCGATCTGGTCATGAAACTGCGAGAAATCGAATTCCCCATATACCTGGGATGCATACCGCTTTATATAATCCAGGTGAGCGATAACATCATATAACCCGGTTTTCGCCGCCCCGTACGCCTCCTCAAAGTATCGCCCGTAAGCCTCCTCCATACTCCGGCCATCATAAAGCTCCGAATCCACTGAGAGGCTGTCCACCCAGTGGATGGACCCCAGCACAAAATCGAACTCCTTGCCGGCAAGAAAGTCCCTTACCTGGTTCCCGTAGTGCGATTGGAAATCCAGCTCGACCCCTTTCCTTACCGCCAGCGTCCCCCGCCACCTGGCCTCCGCCCTGGAAATAGCCTCTGTATAACGCTCGTAATCAAGGAATCCATACCAGTGGCCGCCCCTGGGCTCAAAATCGAAGTGATCGGTAAAGCATATCTCACTGAGCCCGAGCGCAACAGCCCGCTCGCAATATTCATCTATCGTCGACCGCCCGTCCGGGGAGAACTGCGAATGCACGTGGTAGTCTACAAGCGCCGCCGGCTGGCGCCCCCCTTCATATCTCCCTGCCTGCTTATTCGATTTAGCATTAGTATTTACAGCCATCCGTTATGCTAACTCCCCTCCGATATTTCCTCCTGCTAACTTCTCTCCGATGTTTGGAGATACGATCCCCCGCTAAGTTGGTGCGCAAAAATCTCTGCCCTTTTTGGCACCCGCATAGGGTGTAAGACATGGGGACCCGCTATTCCCATTGTAGCAGCACCAGAGCCCTCTTGCCAATAGATTGAGCCTGAACAAATTAAGCCTCAAAAGGGTTATCAACTCCTGACAGGGTGGAGATTATAAAATTGAGTTCTATTTACTTACCATGCATCTTGAACTACAAGTATTGAATTGCAAATACCGGGGGAGCCTTTATGATGTCTGACAAGATTCTATCAGGAATCCACGAAGCCATAGGCCAGACACCTCTAGTCGAGCTGTCCCGCCTGGCCAGGCGGTGGCAGGTCGAAGGCAGGATCCTGGCCAAGCTGGAATACCTTAACCCCGGCTTCAGCAAAAAGGACAGGATCGCGCTGCAGATCATCGAGGAGGCCGAAAAGAGCGGGGCTTTGAAGCCGGGTCAAGCTGTGGTCGAGGTTACCAGCGGCAATACCGGCACCGGCCTGGCCATCGTCTGCACGGTAAAGGGATATCCCTTTGCGGCGGTCATGTCAAAGGGGAATTCTCCCGAGAGAGTCCGGATGATACAGGCCCTGGGCGGGGAGGTCATCCTTGTGGATCAAGCGCCAGGCGCCAGGCCCGGCTATGTATCTGGGGAGGACCTGGCCCTCGTGGAGGAGAAGGCAAAGACGGTAGCGCGGGAGAGAAAGGCCTTTCTGGCCGACCAGTTTAACAACGAGGCTAACGTCCGCGCCCACGAATACCATACCGGTGAGGAGATCTGGAGGCAATCGGGAGGAGGAGTTGACGCTTACGTGGACTTTGTCGGAACGGGGGGGACATTCGCGGGATGCGCCCGGGCTTTGAAGAAACATAACCCTAATATTCACTGTTATATTGCCGAACCGGCCGCGGCGCCTTACCTGTCCGGCGGGCCCGTGACGTGTCCAGACCACAAGATTCAAGGCGGCGGTTATTCCAGGGACCTCCCTCTTCTTGCTAAGGACCTGGTGGACGGCTATGTAACCGTCACCGACGAGGAGGCGGTCCAGGCTGCGCGGGACCTGGCCCGGATAGAAGGGATATTCGCCGGCTTCTCTTCGGGAGCCAACGTAGCCGCGGCCAGGACCCTGCTCATGGGCCGGGAAAAAGGCAAATCCATAGCCTTAACCATCAATGATTGCGGCCTGAAATACCTGAGCACTGATCTCTACCCTTGCTGACCTCGCTCCACCCTTATTCTCGCTGAATCCTTATCCTCTCTGGCTTTCATACCCTAAGTTAGTGCGCAAAAATACCCGGACCTTTCGCAGGTAACAGCTACCAGTACCGCACAGTAGCCGGGGTCTTAGCATCGCCCTCCGCCCCGGCTGTGTCCCCGCGCCGACCGTGTGCCCCGTGCCCTGCAAGCTTAGAAACCCCTCCCCATTCGCAACGCCTCCGCATAATCCTCAGGCCAGGGGAATGCCCGTTCCCTGGCGGCGGTCACGACCCGGTCGACATCATACGGCACCCGCCGGATGGTCGCGCCAAAGCCGGAGTCCGCCTCATCTTCGCACTCCAGCACAAGGTAGGATGCACGCGGGTCGCTGTCAAATGGGTTTCCGACGCTCCCGGTGTTGATTATGGTCCGCCCATCAATCCGCCGGAGGTACGGGGTATGGATATGACCACAGACCACAATATCAGCATCATGGCCGGCCAGCATGGGCATCATATCCTGATCGGAGGATGAGGATGGAATCCAATCCATAGTGGATCGCGGGGTTGAGTGGACGAATAACACCTTCTGGTTCCCCAACTGCATCTCATATGAGGTCTTTTGTGTTGAGAGGAACTCGATCCCCTTCTGTGTGAGCCTTCCGAGCGCCCATTCCCTGTACTTGTTGAATCTGGCCAGCTTATCAGGGCCCGGGTTAAACGATGCCGGGAATCCGCGAACCAGCCACTCGTCGGTATTGCCCATAACCATCGCAATCGGGGCGAGGCTTGCGAGCGACGCCAGAACCTCCTCCGGCATCGGTCCCTTAAATGCCAGGTCCCCCACGGATATCCAGCCATCGAGCGCCAGGGAGGCGGCATCCCTGGATATAGCCTCCAAAGCGAAGAAATTGCCGTGAATATCCCCGATAACCCCTATACGCATGGACGTTACCACCTTCCTCATCCAAAAACTTCCTTGTCATTTAGACACGTCCCGGCCAGACTCCAGGTAAGGCGATATCTGGGTCCGCAGGCCTGGCCCCGGAGGTTATCTGTCCTGTCATCATCCCGGGAAGCTGCACAATGCCGACCGTCATGAGGGAAATGCCTCATGCCCTGCTTATGCCCTGGCGCCTTCTATGCAACTCCTTATGCTGACCCCTATGCAAAGAGAAGAATGACAGCCATCATTTCCAGCGGATCGTCGCCTGCATTTTCGATGGCGTGGCCGGCTCCCCCACCCGTTAGAATTGCATCGCCGGGACCGACGGTCCTGGTGGTCCCGTTATCATTTACGAGTCCTTTACCAGATATTATGTAGTATATCTCCTCTTCTTTATCATGTTCATGGAAACCAATGGACGCACCGGGTGGAATGGTGATCCTGGCGACCAGGCGCGCTTTCCCCTTTAGTTCTTCCTGTTTGAATATATGGGTAATCTCCACGGAACCCTTTCCATCCCGCATCCGCTCACGAATCTCCCTTGCCATGTCCGTTGCTTCCCGGATCATAAATGCCGCAACTCCCCTCTCTGAAATTTAATTGATCCCAAATCAAGCCTGCCTTATTCAAAGCCCACTTCATTCAATGATTATATGCCAGGGCACTGGTAAAAGCAATGCCCAACCCCTTTTGCCCGATCTGCTTTGCCATTTTACGCCCGGGGCAAAAGTCGATGTCAGCCCCGGTGAGGCTCGCCGCATCGGGGCGACAGCGATGTACATAAAAAAAGCATCCGGCAGCGGCCTACTCTCCCGCACCGTCGCCAGTGCAGTACCATCGGCGCTGGAGGGCTTAACTTCTGTGTTCGGAATGGGAACAGGTGTTTCCCCTCCGCTC
>DUMQ01000017.1 GCA_012839815.1 Bacillota bacterium
TACACGCTGAAGTGGTAAGCTAATTACCACCCATTCGTCGAACTGGCAAGTATCTTACCACTCTGTGCGCCAGGCTGGCAAGTTAGTTACCACCTGCTCGCTGCACTGGAAAGTATCTTGCCACTTAGCCCGATGAGATGGCAAGTTATTTATCACCTCGATGTCTATCCTGGTAACTTCCTTACCACCCAACCGTGACCCACCGGTGATGGTGGTAAGAATCTTATCACCCTAAAAGCTCACCTTTACCCCGCTAAACACCATGCCGTTTCGCCTGAGATCGCCGAATTCCGTGCCATCCTTGCCAACGAACGCGACGAGGCCTGTCGAAAGCTCAACGGGCTGGGCAAGCTTGTGTGTATAGCGGGGTACAAGGGCAAGGCTTCCATCGCGTAAGTTCCCAAGCCCCGTGAGCTCCAGTCTATTATCCCCATTATCGCCTGTATATCGTATGGTCCCAGCTGCATAGTAGCCGGATAGCTGCTCTTGCCCCCGCAGCAGGTAAGGGTTCAGGATGGATCCCTCGCTATTGTAGATGAGCTGCGCGGACGCGTAGATATCGTTGTCGAACGAGCAATCCCCACCGAGGACCACCTGGGCATACCCCCTGTTGGACGACAGGGCGATATTGCGCGGGTTATCAAGCTCGGGGATAGCATCGGGCCACGTATATGCAGCCTCGACCCACAGGGTATAACGGTCAAGCGCGCCAGCCGTCGCGATGCCTAGCTTCGTAGCCTTTCTGTACCGCGCCTCCGGAACCAGCCCGACTGGGGTGTTCGCATCCAGATTACTTGTTGTCGCCATCCATAGAGCTGGCACGGGTTCCCAGCCGCGGAATGCGTTGCCGTATACGTCCCAGCTACCGACTTGCGTATGGACCCGGCAGGCTATTTCCAGATTTTCCCCGATGCCCGATGGCCCATGTGGCTCGGGAAAAGTCATAGCAACTGGTAGCACTTTCCTATTTAGCTGTTGGGCTAGACTTACACTCGCACCGTAGATGATTTGTGCCTGCGCATCCTGTGGCAGCGGGGCCGGGAGTAACGCCGGCTCGATAACGGCTACGCCTGTGATATCGCCCCAAGCTGGGTAGATTGTAGCCTGACATGCGAGCACGGGTTCGCCCTTGAGATCACTGAGATCGCCTAAATCACTGACATTGCCCGGCTCCCCCGAGGCCAGCGAGAGGGCCTTGTTAGGACTTACAAAGCTCGTCGGGTTGAAACCGTCGGCCGTGCCCCAGCTTATCGCCTGGCGCCCGGCCCGGATGTCCGCACCTGCGAGGTAGACGTCCACATAAGCCTCGTCGAGGGTGGCGAGATCCCATTCCCCGTTCACTAGGTCATAGCTGCCCTTCCAGGAGATGTGGGCACGGGCGTTTTCCGCCAGCTGGGATTCGAAAGATAGCCTGTATGATGTCTGGTTTGCCAGGGTCTCGCCATCATCGAGTTTCAATGCGAAGTCATGGGATATTTCCCCGGAAATCTGCAGCTGGAGCGCATCTGAGGCCTCTCTTAGGGACGCTCCTACGGTGCTACTAGTGGTGCCGGCTTCCTCTATTTTTCCTATTTCCCCTATTTGTTCCAATGTTGGGCTGGGTTCCCCGGCGCTTGCGGGCGTCACCTGCCAGAAGAGAAGCAATAAGCAAAGGAGGGCCGGCAGGTAAGGGAATAGGTTGATGGATGACCTTAAGACTATATGGCATCTTCTCGTACCTGTTGCCATGGCGAGATTACCACCTTCCTTGATGACAGGATTCGAGAATCTAAGTTAGTGCGCAAGAGACTGTTGATTTTCTCCATATTTTAGCAACTCCGTTTGGTAAAATCCCAGAATACCGTCGTCGCGTGTGGGTAAATTGGTAGCTGGTTGGGAAAGGTCAACAGTCTCGCGCAAAAATACCCGGACCTTTCGCAGGTAACAGCTGCCAGTGCCGCACAATGGCCGGGGTGTCTCGCATCTCTCCGCCCGGCAGACGCGGCTAAGTGTAGGTTCGAAGATTACTGGCGTTTTTCCATGGGTTGCCGGTGCTTGCGTGACGGGGCCTTTTGAAATTTGACAGGGCCCTCACGCCAAATTTCAACGGAGGCGCGCCGCAAGCGCGCCGTCCCCGGAACGCAAGCACCGGCAACCCATGGAACGTGCTGGTAAACTGGCACAAATTAAGGAACCTACACTTAGATACCGTATATGTTATGTTAGATTAGATGATAGATAGATGACACGATCCGACTATCCTGATCTGACCTTGGCTACCTCGAGCTACCTACCGTCGCTTAGTGATCTACCGGCGCAAATATCTCATCGTGAAGTAATCATCGGAAACGTTGCCTTCCTTGGTTTCGAGGAGCTTGATTATGGTCTTCGTCCCGCCCAGCACGTCCGACATGGTGATCGTGTTGGGTTGCCACTCGCCCTTGTTGTTTTTACTGAGGTCGGTATTTGTCAAGAGCTTCTTGAGTTTATTGTCAAGATTATAGAACTCGATCCTCAATGGTATGAATTCGTCCTGCCATACCCATATCTTCACGAAGCTATAGTCCGATTTCTGCTTGGGCGTGAGCTTGAGAACATAAGCCTTCCTAGCATCGAGGGTTTCGTCTGGCAGGCGCACCGCCTTATAATCATCCCGGTAGGAGGATGCATTGCCGATCTCTTCGTAAGTAAAATCCGTTCCCATGAATTTATCCTTGGATGCTGCCCCGGCGATGCGCCTCTCGCGCCCGAGGGCCGGCAGGAAGAGCCACATCTGGCTATCCTGGCCCTCCTTCTTGATGCTCAGGAACTTGGTCCCGGCCACGTCCGCGGGCGAGAGGTATTCAAGTAATTGCTTTTCCGTCCCGTCTGGATCCTCTTTGCGGAAAACCCTTAGCTTATTGCTTCTCTGCTGGCCTCGTTTATTCTCCGTGATCAGCTCGATTGTAGCGGTTCCCGTGCCTGTAAGGCTTGCATTGTCCTTCATTTTATCAAGTATCTGATCTGCCGTAAGTCCGCCCGTATTCGCGCTCGCACTAGCACTTGCGCTTGCGAGGTTTGGCCCCAACGCTAAGCCACAACCCGGCGGCACCGGGAGGCCCAGGCTCAAGCTCGAGCTCGGGCTCAGGTTCAGGCTCAAGCTCAGGCCCAGACTTACTCCCAGGACAAGGGCAAGACCTGCCAGGGCGCCCAGAGCCATCCGTGTTATACGCATTAAGAAAGCTCTTGCCGTTAAGGCTTTCAATGAGATGTGTGCTGGTGTCATAAGGATGATCCCTCCACATTTTGAGTCTCTATTATGAGTCCCCGGTATTCTTTACCGGTTACCTGCGTCCATTCATGAGCGCACTCGCGCGTACCCGGGCCAAGAGCCCTTTTGTAAATATACTCACCCGTTTCCTGCTCTTGATAAAGTAATCCTCGCTTATTAGCTGGAGGACCGCTGGCAGGACGATGAGGGCTCCCATGGAGCTTACCAGCATCGTGCCGGCAAGCAGGCTTCCGAATATAGCGGTCGCCCGGAACGAGGAGAAGATGAGGATGCCAAAGCCAATCGCGAGCGTCACCGCATTGTAAAAGATGCCGCGCCCTGTTGAGGTAACCGCCGTGACCAAGGCCTCGTATTTTGCTCTGCCTGCCATGAGTTCATCCCTATAGCGGCTGATGAGGTGAATGGCATAGTCGATCCCTATCCCTATGCAGATACCGGAGATCATCATCGTCGTTACGTCAAGGGCGGCACCCACATAACCCATGAAGCCAAAGTTGATTATGACAGTCAGGACAAGCGGTATGAGACATAGGGCACCCAGGATTGCCGATGCCATTATGACGGAGACGATGACCCACACGCCGAGTGCCGACCAGAAGAGGCTCTGCAGCTGGCTAGATATGAACCTTTGCATCAGCCGTACAGCCACCTTGGGTATACCTACCGCCACCGTCTTGATGTTGCTTCCTTTGAATACATCCTGTGCACGCGTCGTCAGCTCGTCGATTATCCTGGATAAAACGGATGTCGAAACGTTAGCTACCCGGGCGCTGACCAGAGCCTTCCGGAAGTCGTAGCTTACCATGGAATCGAGGCCAGATCCACCCTGCATCGTGAATAGGAGCAGTTCCTGGGCGATCGCCTCTTTACTTTCGGGTATGGCATAATACTCGCTCTTGTCCCCGTGGAGCGCCTGGTTGATCTGCATCACGAGGTCAGCCACGGACATTGCGTCGCTCAATTTGTCGATACCATTCATTTTCTTTTCGAGCTCGACTATCTTCTGAAGGACTTGCGGGTCTTTAACGCCGTCGGGCTTGCCAGTATCCACTACCACCGATAGGTTCGAGGTCCCCCCGAAATCATTTTCAACGATCCTGGTCGCGCGAACTACGGGGCTGTCTTCGCGGAAGTACTCGAGGATGTTTGTCTCTATAACGATGCGCGGTATCCCGGCCGTGAACACTACGATGCACACCGCGGCAGCAATGACTATCACCCAGGGCCGCGTAATCGCCAGGTGAGCTGACCGGCCCAGGAATGCCCCCAAGGGTGAGCGCCGGGCCTGCCGGCAGGATGCCTCCCCTTCCTCTGGGATGTCTCGCGGAGTGGAAGGACGTGGCCGCCGGATCGCGAGGTATGCGGGTATGCAGGTGACGGATATGATCATGCTAAACATTATACCAAAGGCAGAGAATATACCAAATTCACGCACCGGGACCACAAATGACGTCACCAGGGATGCGAATCCCGCTGCCGTTGTAAGCGCCGTCATCAAGATGGGGCTATTCAGCGCCGTCATGATTTGATAAGTCGCCTGGGTGGGTGTGAGGGACGGATCGGTCCCACGGCAGTCCTCGAAACGGCTGAGTATGTGGATACCTGCTGCACTGCCCATTGCCACAAGTATTATGGGCATGATCACAGATACGATAGTTATATGGTAGCCTGTGGCCGCCATGAGCCCGACGGTCCAGATGATGCTCATTATGACCGTGAGAATGATGATACCCACATGGGAAAGCTGCCGGAAGCTCAAGTAGAGGATAAACAGCACTAGGAACACAGCCAGGGGAAAGAGGGTATTGAGGTCTCGGCTAATGCTCTTATTCGCATAATAGCCCATGTACCCCTCGCCGACAGTATATATTTCCTCAGGGCCCTCTTCCTCTTGCGCGAGCTTTTCGATCTCACCTGCAAGGGATTCAGCGCGGCTAGAGCCTATCACCCCGGGTTCCAGGGTTATCATAATCGCTGCCGCCCGCCCGTTTGAGGCGACCATCGATCTGCCCTGCTTGGTGCTGGACAGATTCCTACGGAAGTCATTGATCTCCTGCCGGGTTTGCGGTAGATCCGGGGCCACAGGGGAAATCTCGATGCCGAAATCCGAGCCACGTATAAGGTTGACATCCAGAGGGCTTATAACCTCCTCCACCCCGCGGAGGTCGCGTATCGCATCAGACAGGCGCCGGATTTTGGCAAGGGTCCCGGGCGTGAAGATATCACCGCGGACCACCACCATCATCATATCTTGGGAACCGAAGTCGTCTATGGCTTCCTCCAGCTCGGCAATCACCGGATCGTTTTCGGGGACAAAGGATTTGGTATCTGTTTTCATGCTTATGTGGGGCAGAAATGAGGCGAATGCTATCGTGATGGCCGCCAGCACCACCAGTGTGGCGTGCGGGTATCTGAGCACCATCTTTGTGAGCTTTCGCATCTCGCTTGCACCAGCCTTTCTAGCCCTTCTGCACGGATCTAAATAGCCTCTTTAAATAGCCTCTCATGCCGTGGAGGCGCGCCCGCTATGCCGTAAAGGCAGAAGTCGCAGAGCTGAGAGATGCACTCCTCGTCCGGATCCTTATTCTCTTTAACAAGCCATTCAAACGCCACCGCGTTAGTCGCTCCCATCAGGGCGTAGGCTATTATGCGGGAAGCGAATTCTCGTAAATTCCCCTTTTCGATCTCTGATTTCAATATATCGTCTATAGTCTCTATGAGGTCCGCACGCGCCCTCGCCAGCCTCTGGCCAAACTCCCCGCTGATCTCTCCGATCTCGCTCAAAAAGACCTTGAGGAAGTCCTTGTAGAGACTATAGAAGCTGAATTGCATCGTTATAATGTTGCGAACCCTTTCGCCTACCGTGGTAGGTCTGCGGGATTCCTGGAGGATCAGTGCCTTGATCTCCTTGATACGGCTCTCTATAAGGGAGACGAGTATTTCCACCTTGCTCTTGAAGTATAAGTAAACAGTGCCTTTCCCGATGGAGGCCAGGTCAGCTATCTCCTCCACCGTAGCATTATAGAATCCCTTCTCCGAGAAAACCTTTTGCGCAGCGTCCAGGATCCGTTCGCGCTTATCGTGTAGGTGCCCTGGCGGGTGGCCGGGCAAGTGGAGCGATGGATCAGGGGCCAATTGTTCTCTTCCTCCTTTTAAAGTTTAAATGACTGACCGGCCAGTCGGTTGTTGTCTTAACCTAAATCTACCTTTTGCGGTCTGTTTTGTCAATAGCTCAGGCTCGGCTTCCGGATCGGCTATGTTCTAGTCTCGGCTATTTTTGCAGTTCCGCTATCCTGGCATTTCTCTTGACCTTCTGCAGCTCCCGCAGCTTGTTGGCAAACCAGGCTGTATGGAGATCTTCATCAATGAGATTGGCCCAGAGGAGATCGAAAAGCTCTTGGTCCATGCCGGCCTTTATGATCAGGTCTTTATAATCGCGCATCGCCTTTTCCTCCAGTCTTATATCCGCCTTTAAGATTGCCAGCGGGCCGATGAGGCCCGTGATCTTTCCAGCGGCCACCCCCAGGAGCGGGGCGATGATGTCGCCGGTCTTTGCGGGGGTGCCGCCAAGCTCGCGGATTTTATCGGCAATATTGTCGACGTGTTGCTGCTCTATCACGGCGATCCGCTCCAGGGTCTTGGATAGATATATATCATCAACCGACTTACTCTGGGCGGTGTAAAGGTCCACCTGCTCCAGCTCGAGCCCGTAAAACCAGTTCAGACGATTAATCAGAGCGTTTCTGTCCATAAACAGCCTACCTTACCTCCAGTAATATGTATGCGCGTCCCGCTACTTTAAGTTAGTGCGCAAAAATCTCTGCCCTTTTTGGCA
>DUMQ01000018.1 GCA_012839815.1 Bacillota bacterium
AGGAAACTCTCTATGGGCATTCCATGTCGCAAGTGACGTTTTCGCTATTGCCCTTGCTGATGAGATTGGGGCTGCAAAGTCTTACGTCAGGAAACATTTCTCTGTCCTCAGGGGAGTACCCCTGGATGACCTCACGGAGGCAGGTGATTAGCCATGCTTTTCTTGGTGGGGCTAGACCAGCTATCGAGGGATGAAAAGGTAAACCTTCTTGCCCAGCTGAATTCCCTGACAGGATGGAATGTCCTTAATCAAGGTGCTCAAAAGGGGATGAGGCAGGTGAAGAATTTGGCGTTTAATGCCACAGCATGGGTTGCTTCCAAGGTTTCCAGGGAGTATGAACGAAACATCAAGGAGTTAAGCGACCGGCTGGATTGGGATGTAGAGGTTATTCAGAAGAAAGCCGTCCGAGAGGTTGACTGTCTCTCGGGACTGACTTCTGAACAGGTATCAAGGCTCCTTCGAAAACGCATAGCGGAAATTGGGCGGGTAGATGTCGGGGTCGACGACTTGACCCTGGCGAAAGCAATAATACACCGTGCAGCAAGGAGTCTGGGGATGGATCCACGTCTGTATGGTGATCTTGCATGCCTCGAAACCGCTGTCTTCGAGAGATGTATCCAGGAGCAGATGGCGGAATTGAAGAAGCGCCTTCAGAGGATGTCCCCCTCACAGCTCAATGATTTCGAGAGGATACTGCGTGACGAAATCTCTAGGCTAAGTGGAGCCGAGCAAGAGGCCATCAGAAAGGTTATTGACCTTGATAGGCTCTCAGCAGATGGGGTTGTGGCTTTTCTTAAGTCCATCTCAAGTGCGGCAATCGCCCAGGTGGCGGTGGGAGGCCTGGGGTTCGGCCCATTTCTGTTCCTGACCACAACTATGAAGGCCCTAAGCCTTCTGCTGGGTATAACCTTATCATTT
Organism: Bacillota bacterium; assembly: GCA_012839815.1. Taxonomy (GTDB): domain Bacteria; phylum Bacillota; class SHA-98; order Ch115; family JABLXJ01; genus JABLXL01. The sequence goes on from DUMQ01000018.1 coordinate 919, forward strand.
GGAACATACACTTTCGCCACCTCTGCGCTGGCTTTCTTGCTTTCTGCGCCGTTTCTTTTTATAATTGCAGGAATGGCCGGGGGGCTAATCCTGCGGAGTACTTCCTGGAAAGTAAATGATCATCTTACTAAGTTACTTATCTTTATCGGAAGGGGAAAGCTTCTTCGACCGATATAGGACGAATGGCCTGACAAGGTCTCTGGAAAACCCGTAAAATTGACGGCACTCGTGTTGTCGGAAGACATAAGTGTAGGTGCCAAAGATGGGAAATCCTTGTTTTGGACGAATGTTTTAAATGATAAGCTGAATTTCCGCATCGATCTTCTTCGGTTAACTCAGACCCTGTGTGTAAATTCCCCTCTGGTAGCTCTTGCCTCCATGTTTACGGCCTTAAGCTGCCTTCGGCTCCGTATCTTCTATAACCTTCATTTGCCCTATCCTACCCTAGCAAGCAGGAGGCATACATCCCCGGCACCAGCACCCGTAAAGTGGACGAGCTGGTGCGAGCCCTGGGCATGAGTGGGATCAGCAAGAGCGAAGTATCGCGGCTTTGCGCCGAACTCGATGAGAAAATCGAGGCCTTCCATAATCGGCCGCTTGAGGGTGAGTACCCCTATGTGTGGGAAGATGACATCCTTGCTTGCATGGCGTTTCCGTGCGAGCACTGGCGCCAGATATACTCCACTAATACTCTGGAGCGACTGAACCGTGAGATCAGCCGCCGAACAGACGTGGTGGGTATCTTCCCCAATCGCCAGTCTCTAATATGACTGGCAGGGGCTGTTCTGCAAGAGCAGGGTGATGAGTGGACGGCAGCGCCGCGATGCTACTTATGGCAGGCACCAATGGCCAAGCTCAAGGCAATGTGTGCTAGCGAGAAATCATGCGGGGAAGAGGCACTTCTAGACGGATACGCGCCGTAGATCCTTACCAGAGCGCGGGAACCGTAATTTACACCACTTGACGGGACGTGACCTAGACTATCATTGCTTTGGTCAGGATGGCCTTAGGCCCATGAGGGGGGATGTATATGCGTATTCCGTATATCTTTATCTGGATGACTCATCCCTTAAGGCATTTTCTTGTAAGGAAGACCCTTGAGGTAGGTCATCGTAAGATCAGATCTCCACAGCCCGCAGACAAGATAATGGGAGGGTGTCTCCTGGCTGTACTTTACGGTTTAGTAGGTTTTGCTATACTGCTGATTTTGGCGGCTGTATTACCTTATTTAATACCTATTGTGCTCATATTGATACTGGCCTGGTGGATCTCGAGGAGGGGATAGTATATGTTCGTTATAAATGTTCTTTCGTGTGTTGTCTACTGTTTGATTTTTGGTCTTGTTTTCGCCACCGTATATTTTCTGGCTGTGGGATGAGAAGGGGAAATGGACGCCCCATAAAAGCAGCCATAAAGCGAGAGAGAAACGTAGCGCAGCATGAAGCATATTCCTTTTAACCGCCGGTTACTATTGTCTCTTACTCTTGAGAATATCCGCAAGCTTTCTTAAACAACTATCTATAAGCCCCTTTGTCGTGCCCTCGACAGTAAATCCAAAGATCGTAGAAGCACTGGCTTCCGCGACAAGCTGATATGTATTCGGGTCATAGAGCTTTAATCGGGCGCTGTCCTCGAACTGGCCGTAGGCTACATTAACGTCAACGGCCAAAACGTAACCACCAACCTCCTTAGCACACCTCATTGCAAACTCAGATGGCTGCATGTTGGGATAACGCTTCGACATTAGTTCTACGTAGCGTGATATTAATGGCTCAGGCTCTGTTACTCCTATACCGTACTTTTGAATCCCATTTTTGAGTTTGGCAATCAAAAAGGGGACCACTCCGGACACGAAAATGGGATCCACCCCCTGCCTAGGCGTAGCCTAGGCAGGCGTGCGCAACATTTCACGTTCTACCTCTTGTTTACGCATGCTCTCCCGAAAACGATAGCTCTCCCCATTTAAAACCAAGATATGCGCCCTATGGGTGAGCCGATCAAGAAGTGCCGCTGTCATTCTCTCATCCCCAAACACCTCCGCCCACTGGCTAAGCTCCAAGTTTGTGGTGACTATCATGCTGCCCCTCTCATAGCGACTGGCACAGAATTGATAGAGAA
>DUMQ01000019.1 GCA_012839815.1 Bacillota bacterium
AGCTCTCTCCCTCTTCTACTGGGCTCCGATACCTGAACCCGCCTCCATCGCAGACCCAGATACCTCAAGCCTACTATACAACCACTCGCTCAGTCCTCTTCACTGCTTAGTTTTCAAGGAGCAATTGCCGCCGTGTCGAGCGGCAGTTATTAATATATCACCTTTCACGGTGGCTTTCAATTTAGTATATCGGAAATTAAGGCCGATTAACACAGATTATTACGGGACTGCTGCCAAGATTATCTTTTCTTTAAGCGGCTCTCATTTATATTAACGTATACTTCACAAGATTTGTCGACCGGACCGCTTCCATCATAACTATTATTATATGGGTCGAGGTCGGCTCACCTGCCCTCGCCCGACTATTTCATCTGCATGGTATCCTGAAATGGGGAAGGTGGATGAATAGCATGCTCGCTCAGGTGACGCGGGCCTGCCATTTTACCCACCTCCCCCAGGAGGATGCGCTACCAGTAATTATAGCATACGAAACTCACCTGGCAGCTGCGCTTAAGCCCTGGCTCGCCTTGGACTTCGCCCCCAGGCTCCTGCGCCAGAATATCACAGCGAGGCCGAGCAGGATAGGGATAACGGACACGATGTAAAGGGACTTTGCGGCACGCTCATTTATGGCCCTGATGCCTCGCACGCTTTCCGCAATCACCCTCCCATCCTTATCGACCATCCGTATTTGCATATTGCTCCTCGCATCCACCTCCACCTTGTAGGCCTCAAAAGAAGGTTGCCTGTCCTTATCCTTCTTGGGATCATATTCAACTATCTTATACCCGAGGGCATAGCCCGGCGTCTGCTCAACGCGATATGGCTTCGACTCGACCGTGGATATAACCTTGCCGTTCTGCAGGATCTGGAGCTTCAGATCGTTTCGATCCTTGTGATGAACCCAGATCCAGTTATTCTCCCTTCCCCTTCCCGCAAGCGGAAACTGCAGCTTAGTCAACTTGGTGTAGTAAAGCTCATTATACTCCGCTTCCTCAAACGCCTTCAGGAAAAGCGTCCGCTTACCCTGCATATACATGGTTTCCTTCGGCTCGTCCGTTTTCGAGGGCATGGTCCATTTCTCTTCAGGTATTATCTCGTAGCCCATGCCGTGGCGCCGGGCCGCGAAGACTACGAGCTTCTTTTTAAAAGAGCCCTTTGGCTCTGGTTCTGGTTTCTCCTCTTTCGTGTCTTTAGCTTCACCTTTGTCCTTGTCACTGCCTGCCGACTCTTTCTTCTCCTCGGCCTTGTGCTCTATGAACTGCATCTCATACGTTCCCACCGGGAGGTTAACGATATACGTTTCTTGAGGCTCAGTAACGTAATACCTGGGAGGAACCGGCTGCTCGGGTGCCTTGGGAATGCTCTTGAACTTCTTGGGATTCTTGATGTACTCACTTATGGCCTCCTGGTACTTACTCTGCTGGTCATAGTAGTCCATAACCTTCTTATAGTACTTATCAATCTCAGCCTTATACTTATTGTAACTAGCCTCAGCCTCGGTCCCAACTATAAGCTTCATCTCGGTATCGTAAGGCCCCTTAGGATAATAGAAGACATACTTCACCGGCGATATGGACACGACCTTCTTGCCGCCCTGCCAGATCTCAAGCTCCCCCTTGAGATCCTTCTTGTAGTCAAACCACGAACCCATATATTCCTGGGTTATAGGCCAGTAGTAGACATCGGTAACCAGGGGATTTACGAGGTTATCCTTTCCAGCCATCATATATATAGTATCTATTGCCCTGGGACAAAACGTGCTCTGATAAGTCGACCCATCGAAAAGGTTCAAGCCATATACCCTTTGCCGTTCCTTCGGAGGTTCCGCAGCAGCAGCGATACTCCCCGAGACAACAACAAACAGCAGGATGGAGGCAAGCAAGATAAGGCCTGTCCCCTTAATGTTCATACCCTTGTCCATGTTCATATATGTCTTCATCTTCATATATGTCCTCATCGCCGCACTCCCTTCCTCTCAAAAGCGATCATCGACAGCCACAGCAAGATGCCGCTGTAAAGCACCGGCGAGATGATATTAATCAGCAACTGGCGGACATCGCCTATCCTCGCCGCATCAATTCCACGGCTCAAATACGAGAGAGGAGACACCCACCCGATGCTGTGCGCCAGCCATGCAACGAATGTGCGGCCGTATTCGAGAGGGGCCGATAGATCGCCCTGGAATGAAAGGAGGTAGCCCTCCAATGCCGAAAACCCTGCAAAGGCTGCCATGACCAGTATAAACAGCAAGATAGAATTCCGCATCTTGCCTGTGACAGCCGAAAGGAATATGCCGAACGATATCATACACGATGCCATAAAGATCGAAAGCACCAGGCCCTTCAATACTCCTCCCGTTAAGCTGAACCTGGTTATCGAGGATGCGAGCCCCAGGAAGACCAGGGATGCAACCCCCATCACAATAAATGCAGCCATGTGTTCGATGTACTTGCCCATGACATAGGAGGCACCATCAACAGGGCCATAGAATAGAACCTCCATGGTGCCGCGCTCGCGTTCCCGGGAGATGGATACAGTTGCCGAGAGCCCCAGGTATACCGTGGAAATCAGGAGAATTATATAGAGGGGGGACATCATGGGATCTGGTAGAACCACAAGGCCGGCATCCATCACGGCACCTGTATAGCCCATAATAATCAGACTCGAGACTACAAAAGCCAATGCCAGGGCAAGGTACACGCCTATGCCATAGAATATGGAGGTAAATTCACGCCTCGCTATAGTCTTTATCGAATTGAGCTGGTAAGAGAAAGGACTTTGAGCCATGATCTAGTCCTCCTTCCCCGTGAGCTGCGAAATATGCTTTTCAGTGATGGTAATGAAAGCATCTTCGAGGCTCATCTGCTTCCTGTTGAGGCCGACAACGACGCCGCCTGCCGCTGCCACAGCCTTCGATATATCAAGCCGGTAGTCTTTATCGGGGCTTGTACTAACTTCCAGGATATTACCATTGAGCTGGGTACGCTTTACAAATGGAAGCCCCGATAACGCCTCTACAATCTTGGGATTGGCCGTCTCCAGCTCAACCTCAATTTCGACCTCATCTACCAGGCGGGTTCTGATATTGTCCATCGTATCTTCGGCTACAAGCGTCCCTGCGTTCATGATTCCGACTCTGTGGCATGTGCGTTCGACCTCAGAAAGGAGATGCGATGAGATCAGGATAGTCTTGCCCTTCTGATTTTCTTCCTTAATTAAATCGCGGACCTCCTTTATTCCATACGGGTCAAGCGAGGAGACGGGCTCGTCCATAATGAGAATATCAGGATCATGCAACAACGCCCGCACGACCCCTATCTTCTGGGTCATCCCTTTCGAATACCCTCGCAGGACCTCATTGCGACGGTCATAAAGTTGCACGCGCTCGAGGAGCTCGGAGACGCGCTTGACCTTGTCCTTAACGCCATAAAGGTCGGCGAAGAAACAGAGGTACTCCCATGCGGTCATTTCTTCATACATGTATTGAACCTCTGATACGACCCCTATGCGCCTCTTCAGGCCAAAATAATCCTCCATGAGCGTCTTTCCGAAAAGGCGCGCCTCGCCTCTCGTGGGCTTTACGAGCCCGAGCAGCATGAGGATGGTAGTTGTTTTCCCGGCGCCGTTCGGCCCCAGGAAACCATAGATTTCTCCTTTCTCCACATGGAGATTTAGGTCCCTTACGGCAGTAAAGTCCCCGTATTCCTTGGTTAGCCCAATGGTCTGGATCATTCCGCTCCCTCCGGTAGCAATTCTGTGGTCACTAAAATTGCAACTCTCTAAAATCTTAACAACTTTACCTGCGTATAACGTAACATGTTGATTCTACAAAACTTATAGATATTCCTGCTTCTAACATAGTTAGTGTGCAGGGAGATAGTTGGAGCCTTCGAAGGCACAAACTGCCGGTCACAGCACGGTAACCGGGACGCCTTGTATTCCTTCGCCCCCCCTGGCCGCGTCCGCCGGGCGAGGAGATGCAGGGCGCCTTGTGCCAGTGGCGAAATGGTGCCGAAAAGGGCAAAGTTTTATAAGCACTACTTATGCTAAAGCCGAGCTTAGATACATGATACCATAAAACGGCGTAAGTTGCATTGTCACTTTTCACCCAATAAGGAAGTGTCTTAAGGCTATAAGCAGGACTATACCAGGAATGCCAAGAAAGCCAGCTACGAGTGCGGTTATGGGATTGATCGGGACCATGATGTCAAAGTGTCTGCCCATGATATTGATAATCCAGAGCAGGATACCACCGATAACCCCGTTGTAGATTAGTCTCATGACGAACCTGAGTGGGATAAGCAGAACGTTCGCCAGCAGGTACAAGAGAAGAAGACCAAAAAGGTAGGCTACAACCACTGTCCAATCCATGCCACCCTCGCCCCCATATCAGCTCCTTTATGACCTCCGCCTCCGGCCAGGCCTGCCCCAACGCCACTATGATCGTCCAGATCGTCCCGGCCCGCGATTCCCGGTCTAGCTCGTGGCCTTCCAATCTTCAGCCTTCCGGTCTTCATTTTGGGGTAATATCTTTTCGCAACAAGATCCGGATGAACCCTCCTGTCGCGCCTTTTTTAGAAGATAGATATACTTTTTTTCAGCGGCGCGCGCTGCATAGATAGCGTGGTCTACAAGATCCGGATCCGTAACGCTGTTAAAATAGGATTTAGCCAGCAGCCACTCCCGTCGAGCTTTCTCAACCGCGTCGGCAAGGGAGGGCCACTGGGTTTCGGTATTCTTGGATTCCTCCCCGTCGCGAACCGGCAACCTTAACGCAGAGATCATCCTTGCCAGTCGTTTATTCATAGGATATTCTCCCTCTCTTAACGCCAGCGGTCTCCTATATTTCCCAGATTAATCCACAAAAAATACATATCTTGTACTAGATTATAGGCGGGAGCTATCCTATTTATACATGAATCTCGGGCGAGAAATACCGAATCCAGCTCAAAATCTTCGTGGCTAAACCTCCCTGCGGCCCTCCAGCGCCCTCGCCAGGGTAACCTCATCGGCGTACTCGAGTTCCCCACCGACAGGCACACCATGAGCTATGCGGGTGACCCGGACACCCAGGGGTTTAAGCAATCGCGAGATATACATGGCTGTGGCTTCTCCTTCGATGTTGGGATTCGTAGCCAGGATAACCTCCTTTACTCCCCCATCGCGGATTCTGGCAAGAAGCTCTTTTATCCTGATATCGTCCGGCCCGACCCCTTCCATGGGCGAAATTACGCCATTTAACACGTGATAGAGCCCCTTAAACTCCTTCGTCCTCTCCATAGCAATTACGTCTCTGGGCTCCTCAACCACGCAAAGCAAGCCCCGGTCCCGGTCACTGCCCGAGCATATCCTGCAAGGGTCGATATCTGTTATATTCCCGCAAATAGAGCAGTAGCGAACCTTATCTTTCGCTTCAATCAGAGCCCTGGCGAGCTTCCGGACATCATCGGCCGGGGCTTTCAACACATGAAATGCCAGGCGTTGCGCGGTTTTGGGTCCAACACCCGGCAGCTTCGTCAGCTCTTCAATCAACCTTGCAATAGGTTCTGCAAAAATCAACCAACATGCCCCTCCTTTCCTGGTCTCGTCACCAGGGACCTCATCTCAGGACCTCACCCTATAATAAACTCATTGTATGATAAACTCATAACTTGATTAGAACCTCATTTTTCCAATACCCGGCACGCCCGGCAAGGAAAGCCCTCCAGCCACCTTCTCCACCTCGGAAGATGCCATTTCCGACGCCTTGCTCAATGCCTCGTTGGTTGCAGCGAGAATAAGGTCCTCCAGCATCTCAACATCGTCAGGATCAACAACCTCAGGCGATATCGATACCTCCACAATCTCCTGGTGGCCGTTGGCAACGACCTTTACCACGCCGCCGCCGGCCGTGGCCTCCACCGTCTTCCACTTGAGTTCTTCATGTACCTTCTCCAGGTCTTGCTGCATCTTCTGGATCTGCTTCATCATCTTCCCCATATTCCCCATGTTTCCCATCATGCCCATCATCCTCCCTTAACGTTTGCATTTTTCATCATCCATACCGGCACCCGGGTCGTCTCCGCTCCCGGATCATTTTTACCCTAGGTATCCCGGGTCATCTCTGCTTTGGTTCGATCTTCAAGATATGCCCGCCAAAGAGGTCGAGGACCTCCTTTACAACGGGATTATCGGCCAAACTCTCCTGAGGCTCGAGGGATGCGGCAATCGCAGCCATCGCCTCGTTTTCTATCTCCGAGTTAGCCTCGCCTTCGGCCTCGGTTTCGAGATCATCCGTCCCCAGGTCCAGGCGCTCCCCCTCACCAGCCAGCGGCATGCCTCCTGGCTCATAAGCCTCCTGATCCCCATTCTCCTGAACGGTTTCACAGCGAATCCTCAAAGGCTGTCCAAGAACGGAGGCCAGGACCTTCTCTACCACAGCTCTATGCCCTGAGGACTCAACCTGCTCCTTGTGAAACGCATGCTGGAAACTTAAAAGCAGGCAATCCCCATCTATCGATACAGGGGCCGCAGCAAGCAAGTACCCCCGGAGGCTCATCTTCCTTTGAACCCTCAAGGCCTCCAGGACCTCGGGCCACTTGGCCCTCACATCCTCAATACTGAGCGCGGCAAGGGTACCCTTACCTGCACCCGCGCTATCCCCGCCGCCACTTCCTTCATCTCCATGCAAACCGTGCAAACGAGCTACCCCGGCATCCGCCGGCGAAGCCTCACCGACGTCCATCGCTACTTCCATGTCACTTCGCGGCGCGACACGTTGTTGTCCCTGGATGTCCCGCTGTCTTTGGTGCTGTCTTTGGATATCCTGTACAGCAGCATTCAGCTTCCTGACTGCTTCCTCAAGCATCCTGACACGCTTGAGAAGATCATCTCCAGCGCCGCCAGCCCCACTCGGGCCACCGGCCTCACCTGCCCCGCCCGGTGACCCCGCCGGCACCACCGCCCCCCTGGTCAACCTCACGAGGGCCATTTCCATGACCAGCCGGGGACGCGCCGCCCACCTCATCTCTCCCTCGGCCGCACATAAGACATCGATCGCCCGCTGCAGGTCTTCTGATGTGTAGGCTCCGGCTTGTTTTCGCAGCTCCTGGAGTGGGGTAATAAAGCCGTCAACGAGACGGGCAGGGTCCGGGCACTCCTTTACAATCAATAAGTCCCTGAAATATTCGATAGCGTCCTTTAAAAATTGCCTCAGATCCTTCCCCTCATCATGCAGTCTTTGAATGAAGGACAGACCTCCCAGGAGATCCCTCCGGGCCACCAGGTTGGCGAACTCCCCTGCGCCTTCCGGCCCGACCGCCCCGAGCACCGCCAGCGCACTTTCATAGGTTATCTCCCCCGTTCCAAAGGCCATACATTGATCTAGAAGGCTCAGGGCATCCCTCATACTGCCTTCGGCGTTTTTCGCAAGAAAACTGGCCGCTCGATCATCCAGGGTTACGCCTTCCTTGCTTGAGATATCCTTCAGCTGGCCGGCAACCTCGGATACAGTAAGCCTGCGAAAGTCAAAACGCTGACACCTGGATAGGATGGTCGCGGGAACCCGGTGAGGTTCCGTAGTCGCAAGTATGAAGACTACATAGGCGGGTGGCTCCTCCAGGGTCTTTAAGAGCGCATTAAAAGCCTCGGTCGTTAACATGTGGACCTCGTCGATTATATATACCTTGTACCGCTCCTCGGCAGCCGCAAACTTCACCTTTTCGCGCAGGTCGCGAATCTCGTCGATACCGCGGTTGGACGCGGCATCGATCTCTATGACATCCATCGAGTAACCCTCGCGGATCCTTTTACACGCCTCGCAGGCATCACAGGGGTCAGCTGTAGGGCCCTTTTCACAATTCAAAGCCTTGGCAAGCACCTTCGCCACACTGGTTTTCCCCGTCCCCCTTGGGCCGCAAAACAGGTATGCGTGGGCAATCCTCCCGAGGCTCAAAGCATTCTTGAGGGTCGTCGTTACATGTCCCTGTCCTACTATCTGGTCAAACGTCCGCGGGCGCCAGCGGCGATAGAGCGAAAGGTAGCCCATACTCTCTCGTCCTTCCTTAATATACCAGCCTGGTCAACCTGTTGCCTCTTCTTTTTCTTTCTTCTTCCTGGCCCGGCATCTTCCTGCAATTTTGTAATCATAAGATTATGATGCCAGGATCAATCAACCTCCATACGGAGAGATATAAATTAAAAGATGGCCCGCAGCAAGACATACGGGCCATCCTCTAGAGAATCTCTTAGAGGCCGTGCACCCACCTTCGACAGCCTCTCCCGGGCGATACCCAGGTAGCCAGCTCTGACCAGGCACCCCCACGGCACATGGAACATTCTACTTACCGCTGCTACCTCCCGGTCCTGACGGGGTTCATAGACTTCCATTGCGTGGGACCCAATCTTCCTCGCCGCTTGCCGGGGCCAGACCCCAAGAGGGGACAGCCTCCGCTGGGAATTCGACCCCGCTATAGCGGATTGCGGGTACAGGGCACCGCTGCCTCCCCGTCTAGCACGGCCAAGCTTTCTCGCACAACGCGCAAACCTGGTCCAAAGCAGTTGTTTCACGTTGAACACCAGGCTATTTCACCCGGCACTCAGCGAAATCCCTTTCAAAAATATGGCGGAGAGGGTGGGATTCGAACCCACGAGGCAGAGAGCTTCTGCCTACCCGCTCTCCAGGCGGGCGCCTTAGACCAGACTCAGCCACCTCTCCGGGAAAATATGGCGGAGAGAGTGAGATTCGAACTCACGGGGCAGGGACTACCCGCCCACTCGCTTTCGAGGCGAGCGCTTTAGACCACTCAGCCATCTCTCCACCAGGATCTTACGGTCTCATATCTTGGTAATTTCCACCCTGGTAATTACCACCGTTGGGTCTTAACTTTTTCTCCCAGCTACTATATCTTACTATAACCTTGCTATGCCATCCTAGTAGCTGTTTTCAGCTATTTCCCTTTCCCTCTCAACTGCGCGAAGAAACGTTGCAAGATCTCGATACATTCCTCGCGCATTATGCCCTCCTCGACCCCCATACGGTGGTTGAAGGCCTCATTCTGCACCAAGTTGACGATGGATCCCGCTGCTCCCGCCTTTGGATCCCTCGTCCCGTACACCAGGCGGTCTATCCTGGCTTGGACCATGGCGCCGGCACACATGGGGCACGGTTCAAGTGTAACATAAATCGTCGTATCAATCAACCGCCAGGAAGCCATACGCGACGCCGCGTCCCGGATAGCGAGGATCTCGGCGTGCGCAGTAGGATCTTGCAGTTCCTCTCTGCGGTTGTGACCCCTGGCTATCACCTCGTCCCCGTGTACGATCACCGCGCCGATAGGGACCTCACCTTTATCGAAGGCCTTAGCGGCCTCACATAAAGCCTCACTCATAAACACCCGGTCGCGCTCGGATGACAAAACGGAACACCTCGCGCCGGCGATCAGTCGCCCGTAACAAATTATAGCATAGAAGAGGCCTCTATACAAGACTCTATAACCCTACTCTATAACCCTGCCGACTCTACGACCCCTACAAAGTAAACTTCACGAAACGGTCTCCTCTCTATCTTCCTTCCCTACAAGTGGGCAGGAATTCGCCGGACTTCTCCAGGCATCAATCAGATCTCAGATCCCCCTGACCTCGCCGTTTGCAAGGACGCGGACCCCGTTTCGCGTCAGAACCCCTATGGCCTCATCCGGGTCCTCCACCCTGAATATCACGAGGGCATCTCCGGCGCTCTTGCCAGTAAAGGCATAGAGATATTCAATATTCATCCCCGCGTCCTCCAGTATGGCCAGCACCTCGGCAAGCCCGCCCGGCCGGTCATGTACGGCCACCGCGATGACGTCGGTCACGCTGACGGTGAAACCCTCACGTTTGAGGATATCATAGGCCTTCTCGGGTTCATTTACAATGAGGCGAAGTATGCCGAAATCCGTAGTATCCGCAATTGAAAGCGCCCGGATATTGATGTCATTCTCCCCAAGGAGCCTGGTCACCGCAGCCAGGCGACCGGACTTGTTCTCCAGGAATATAGAAATCTGCCTGACCTTCATCCATTATAGCTCCCTTCTATCTATTATGCGCTTCGCCTTGCCCTCGCTGCGCTGGATCGTCTTGGGCTCGACAAGTTTGACCTTGACCGAGATGCCGAGCGTCGTCTCGATATTCTCGCGTATTGCAGCTTCAAGGGCCTCCAACCTCTTGACCTGGTCGAATATAACAGCCTCTGAAACCTCGACCCAGACCTCGAGCTCATCCAGCTTATCCTTTCTATCAACCACCAGCAAATAATGGGGCTCCGTCTGCCCTACCTCCAGCAGGGCGCTCTCAATCTGCGATGGGAATACATTTACGCCGCGTATTATAAGCATATCGTCAGTCCGGCCCATGATCCTCGCCATCCGGACATGAGTGCGCCCGCAAGGGCACGGTTCGTCGTAAAGCGCAGAGATATCACGGGTGCGATAACGTATAACAGGTATTCCCTCCTTGGTGATGGTGGTGAAGACCAGCTCGCCCTGTTGTCCGGGAGGCAGGTTTTCGCCCGTTTCAGGATCGATTATCTCGGGGATGAAGTGATCCTCGTTCACGTGGAGGCCGTTCTTTTCCGGGCATTCACACGCGACGCCGGGTCCGATAACCTCACTCAAGCCGTAGATGTCAAGGGCCATGATACCGAGTTTCTGCTCGATCTCCGCCCGCATCTTATCTGACCACGGCTCGGCGCCGAATATGCCCGCCTTGAGGGCCAGCTCCTCCCGGCGGACGCCCATTTCCTCCATCACCTCAGCAATATAGAGGGCGTAAGAGGGGGTGCACGCCAGGATCGTGCTCCCCAGGTCCTTCATGAGCATGACCTGTCTCTTTGTATTGCCACCGGACATAGGAATCGTCGTGGCTCCCAGGAGCTCGGCTCCATAGTGTAGGCCCAAGCCACCCGTGAAAAGGCCGTAACCGTACGCCACATGGACTACGTCGTCGCGGGTCGCGCCCGCGGATACGAGAGCCCTGGCGGTAAGCTCCGCCCAGGATGCGATGTCATTTCGCGTATAGCCCACCACGATAGGCTTGCCGGTGGTTCCGGATGACGCGTGGACCCTTACTATATCGCTTTGCGGCCGCGCAAACAGTCCGAATGGGTAATTATCGCGGAGATCCTGTTTGGTCGTAAAAGGCAACCTGCGAAGGTCATCAAGGGATCTGATGTCATCGGGTTTTACGCCCTTCTCGTCGAAAGCGCGCCTGTAAAACGGGACGGTCTCGTAGACGCGCCTGACCACCACCTGGAGCCGCTCCAGCTGGAGCTTTTTCAGCTCATTGCGGGGCATGCATTCACAGGCTCTATTCCAATAGTTTCCTGACTCTTTTATATTTTTCCCTGACCCTTTTATGTTTACGTCATAATTCATTTTTTAGAGCATAACCTCTCTTTTCCAGACACTACCTCATAAAATAATATAATAATCTCGCCAACGCCAGGTCCTCCCCGCACGACCGTCTATGGAAGCCTGGCACCACTCATAAAAGCCCTGAGATTTGCGTCGACAAAGCGCGGGGGAACGCTCTCCTTCAAGGCATCGACCCAGCATGACTCCTCGATTCCAAGAAACCTGGAGGCCACCCCGAGGAGGACAATATTTACCGCCCGCGCAGACCCCGCGGCCCTGGCCAGGTCTAAAGCCTTAACGCTTATCATATTCCGGCATACGGTCGCCAACTGCTCGAGTATCCCGCCGGGGTAGGCTTCCTTTCCCGAAAGGGTCGTAATGGGAGGTATGGCGTAATCATTCACGATCAAGATACCGCCAGGCCTCAGGGAATGCGCCCATCTGAGGGCCTCGAGCCTTTCAAAGGCTATAAGACAGTCGACCTCCCCCTCGGGGATGAGGGGTGAATATACCTTCTTCCCGAATCTTACGTGAGTCACTACGCTCCCGCCCCGCTGGGCCATGCCATGGACTTCCGATGCCTTAACATCGAGGCCTGCAGACCTGGCCGCCCCTGCCATAACTTTGCCCGCGAGGATTATCCCCTGGCCGCCGACCCCGACAATGAGCACGTTTAGTGGCCTGTCGCCGGGAAACCCAGCCAACATACCGGCCTCATCCCGGCCCCGCCTGGTAACAGCATCCCCGGCCATGGCCGCCTCCACGACCGCGCGACCCACAGCTCCAACCGGGCTACTCGCAGACCCGGTTGCGCGACCTTCCGGATCCACCTCTGCCGGATCGACCTGCCTTATGGCCCCGGAAGGACAAACCTGGGCGCACAGGCCACAGCCCGTGCAAAGCTCGCTGAAGATGACGGCCCTCCTCCCCGCCGCATCATTGATCTCCAGGCCGAGCGCCGGGCAGCCGAGGGCGAGACATATCTTGCAGCCCTTACACGCACTCTCATCAACCTCGAGGGCACCCGCAGCCCTCGCAGCAGTATCAGCTCCAGCCGCGACACCAATTCCGGCTCCGGCGCCAGCTCCGGCGGGACCTTTACGCAGGAGCACGCAGGGCCGCCGGGAGATAACGACCGATGGCTCCTCCGCACTCACTTCCTCTTTGATGACCGCATCGAGCGCGCCAAGGTCGTAGGGATCGACCTCCCTTATACGCTTTATATTCAAAGCAGCCGCTATCCTGGCAGGATCGATCTGCTCTGTAGACTCGCCGAGGAGCGTGGTGCCCGTACCGGGGTGCTCTTGGTGCCCGGTCATAGCCGTCGTGGAATTATCCAGGATGATCACGGTAGAGGTACCCCTGTTATAGGCGATGTTCATGAGCGGCGCGAGGCCCGAGTGAAGAAACGTTGAGTCCCCTATGACCGCCACCGTCTTCCTGGCGAGTTCAGGCCTGGCCTTATCAATGCCATGGGCCATGCCGACGCTCGCCCCCATGCATATGCAGGAGTCCATGGCTTCGAGGGGAGGGAGGGCGCCAAGCGTGTAGCACCCAATGTCGCCCGTCACGGTGAGTTTGAGCTTCTTGAGGACATAAAAGACTCCCCTGTGCGGGCACCCCGGGCATAAAACCGGCGGCCTCGCGGGAAGGGCCGGCACGCGCCCCGGTGCGCGCTCATCCCCCGCCCCGGCTGGCGGAGCAATTTCCCCGCGCAGGGAGGAGATGGACCTCTGCAGTGAGCGCGCCACTATCCCGGGGGTGAGCTCGCCGACCCGGGGCAGGAGCTCCTTCCCGGCCACATCTATCCCGAGGAGCCTTATCTGCTCCTCAAGAAAGGGTTCCAGCTCCTCAACCACATAGAGCTTTTTCACCTTGCGCGCGAATGAACGTATCAGGTTAACCGGTAGCGGGTAGATGAGCCCGAGCTTAAGACAAGATACCCCGGGGAAAACCTCCTTAACGTATTGGTAGGAGACCCCGCTGGTAACGATTCCTACATCCAGGCTCCCCCACTCAATGCGGTTGACATCAAAACCCTCGGCAAAACGCCCTATCTCCTCGAGACGCGCCTCGAGGACTTCATGCCTCGACCGTGCATATGCAGGGACCATCACGAATTTTCTCGGATCCTTCATATACTCGTATTTGTACCCTGTTTGCCTGCCCATTGCCGGGGCGACGCTCCCCGGCGGGCTAGTCTCGGCATGACTCTCGCGACCAACCGCAGGCCCAGCCGCGGATGCTGGCCCACACCCATAGACGCCCGGGCGCGCACCCCGGGAGACCAAGCCCTTGGAATGGGAGACCCTGGTCGTGGTTCTAAGGAGAACCGGTGTGTCGAAACGCTCGCTGAGCTCCAGGCCCAGGCCCACAAAATCCTTTGCCTCCTGGCTGTCCGCAGGCTCCAGGCAGGGGATTTTCATAAACCTTGCATAAAGCCTGTTGTCCTGTTCATTCTGCGAACTATGCATCCCGGGGTCGTCGGCCGTCACAACCAGGAGGCCCGCGCCAACGCCCGTGTAACTCGCCGTAAAAAGGGGATCGGCAGCGACGTTGAGGCCGACATGTTTCATGGTGACAAGCGCGCGGCCGCCTGCAAGCGACGCCCCCAGCGCCACCTCGAGAGCCACTTTTTCATTGGGGCACCATTCGGCGTGAATCGCGGCCAGGGATGCTGGAGACGCCCCCTCTCGCCCCTCCCTTATCTCCCTTATATACTTCGCTATATTCTCGAGGATCTCCGTGCTCGGAGTGCCAGGATAACCAGTTGCTACAACAACGCCAGATTCACATGCACCAAGGGCGATTGCTTCATTACCCGAAAGTATCTCTTTGTCTCTTGCCAAGACCCATTACTCTCCCGTCTTATCAGTATCAGCCATCAGCTATCAGTTATCAGTTGTTTTTCTCCGCTTGTCGATTACCCTTTTCGCCTTGCCCATGCTCCGCTCCAGGGACATGTATTCAACCAGCTTAACCCTGGGCCTGAGCGACAAGGCGTTCTCGAGACGTTCCCTTACCTTGTTTTCCAGCGCCTCCAGGTCTCGCCAACTCCCCGTGAACCCTTCCTTCGAGAGTTCAACGACGACCTCTATATCATCCATGAAGCCCTTCCGGTCGACGATGATCTGGTATTGAGGCCCCACGCCATCGATACTCATCAGGACGGCCTCGATTTGCGACGGGAATACGTTAACGCCGCGAATTATGAGCATATCATCGGACCGCCCTGTGACCTTTTTCATCCTGACCGTGGTCCGGCCGCACGGGCACGGCGAGTAATCAAGAGACGAGATATCCCTGGTACGGTAGCGTACCAGCGGGATCCCCTCCTTGGTGAGCGTTGTAAAGACCAGCTCCCCCTCCTCGCCCGGGGGAAGGGACTCACCGGTTTTGGGGTCGATGACTTCAGGGAAAAAGTGATCCTCCGATATATGCATCTTGCCACCATATTCGCACTCCCCGGCGACCCCGGGCCCCATTATCTCGCTGAGCCCGTAGTTATCCGTGGCCTTTATATGCCACCGCTTCTCAATCTCAGACCGCATC
The DNA here is from genome assembly GCA_012839815.1 of Bacillota bacterium. Lineage (GTDB taxonomy): Bacteria > Bacillota > SHA-98 > Ch115 > JABLXJ01 > JABLXL01. The sequence goes on from DUMQ01000019.1 coordinate 14,925, forward strand.
TCCTCGGTCCATGGCTCCGCCCCAAAAAGGCCGAGCCGGAGCTTCAGCTTGCTGGTGTCAACGCCCATCTCCTCGGCCACCTCCGCCATGTGGAGGGCGTAAGATGGCGTGCCGACCAGCACAGTGGTGCCGAAGTCCTGCATGAGTTGAATCTGGCGCTGGGTGTTACCGCTCGATACCGGCAAAACCGTGGCTCCCACCCGCTCGAGGCCATAGTGCAGGCCGAATCCGCCCGTAAAGAGCCCGTACCCGAAACTTATCTGGGCTATATCGCGTCGCGTCACCCCTGCCTGCACCGCCACCCTGGCGACCATATCCGCCCATATCCTGAGATCCCTGCGGGTGTAACCCACTACCGTGGACTGGCCCATAGTGCCCGATGAAGCATGAAGGCGCACGATCTTGGAGAGCGGCACCGCAAACATCCCATACGGGTAGTTCTGTCTCAACATATCCTTTGTTGTAAATGGAAACCTCCGGATGTCGTCGAGCGTCTTGACTTGCTCGGGCTTCACCCCGGCTTCGTCCCAGAGCTTACGATAAAACGGAGACATCCTGTATACCCGCTCAACCAGGGCCTGGAGCCGCGTTAGCTGGAGAGCCCTCATTTCATCTCGACTCATGGTCTCATGACGTTTATCCCAGATCAATTATCCGCGCCGCTCGCTACGGCGCATCCCTCCTTCCTTCCACCTTCCGTATCTTCTCCCGCACCTTTCCCCGCTATCTCAAACCAGTCTCAGTCTTCTAAGTTAATGCGCAAAACACCCAGACCTTTCGCAGGTAACAGCTACCAGTGCCGCACAGTCGCCGAGGTGTCTCGCATCCCTCCGCCAGGCGGACGCGGCCTGCTCGCCTAAGTGTAGGTTCCTTAATTTGTGCCAGTTTACCAGCACGTCCCAGGGGTTGCCGGTGCTTGCGTGACGGGGCCTTTTGAAATTTGGCAAGGCCCTCGCGCCAAATTTCAACG
>DUMQ01000020.1 GCA_012839815.1 Bacillota bacterium
GAAAAGGGGTATCACGCTCCCCCGGCTTCCCAGGACATTCCCGAACCTTACGGCAACGAACTTGGTCTTGCTCCTCCAGTTGAGGGTCTGGATCAGGATCTCGGCTGCCCGCTTGCTCGAGCCCATAACGCTTGTAGGGTTTACAGCCTTGTCAGTGGAAATAAGCACAAACCTTTCGGCCCCGTATCTGTCGGCAGCCGATGCCACGTTCCAGGTGCCGAAGATGTTATTGGTGATGGCTTCGTCGGGGTTCGCCTCCATGAGCGGCACATGCTTATGAGCCGCTGCGTGGAACACCACCTCCGGCCTGAACCGCTCAAAGACCCGGTCTATCTTATCGTGGTCTCTTATATCGGCGATAATCGGGACCAACTCGAGGTCAGGGTGGTTCGCCCGGAGTTCCATCTCGATCTCGTAGATACTATTCTCTCCATGACCCAAGAGCAGAAGCTCTGCCGGCTTGAACCTTGCCACCTGCCTCGAAAGCTCAGAGCCTATAGACCCCCCTGCCCCTGTTATGAGCACCCGTTTGCCTCCCAGATACCCTGCGATGCTTTCAAGGTCCACCTTCACCTGTTCACGACGTAGGAGGTCTTCTATCTGGACATCCCGTATAAACCTCACGCTCACCCTGCCGTCGATGAGCTCATATACCCCCGGGAGGGTTTTTAGACTAACATCCAGCCCCTTACATAAGTCCACGATCTCCCTGACCACCGTGCCAGGTGCTGAAGGCATGGCTATTATGACCTGTTTGATGGAATAACGCCTTACAATCTGAGGGAGGTCCTTCCTACTTCCCAATATAGGAAGACCCGCCACTCTGTAGCCTACCTTGGCAGGGTCATCATCGATAAACCCGACAGGCTTGTAAGGGAGCTCTCCGTGGGATCGGAGCTCCCGGGCCACCATATTCCCGGCCTCACCGGCGCCTATTATCAGGGTGGGGGAGCCTTTTGGTCCCCGGGCCAGAACCCCGCCCCTCCCCGGCCCAAGGCCCTTCCTGGACAACAACTCGCGGTAGTAACGCATAACGAACCTGAGCCCACCGACAAGGGCAATATTGAAGACCCACATGAGAAGGGTGACGCTCCGCGGGAACCCTGCCCCCTGGAAATAATGAAGGAAAAGCCAGTCAAAGACAGACGCCACGCTACCTGCCTCGACGATGGTCACGAGCTCGTTTACGCTCGCATACCGCCAGAGCTGGTTATACATCCCGAATATGTAATAGCAGATAAGCCTGATAGATGCCAGGATCGGAAGCCTTCGTATGAAGATCAGGAGGTATTGGTCCGGGAGGGTGAATTCAAAACGCACAAGAATGGACAAAAGTCCCGCGACCACGATAAGCCCGAGGTCGCACGCTATATGGACGACCGTTTTGACGCTTCGGCTCATGACTTATTCACCCTATCCGGTTCCAGGTTACTTTCTCTTTATTCGCCATGGATCTTAGAATACCTCCAGGCCTGCCATGCCATCCCACAAGTCCCAGATTCATGAAGCCACCTCGAGGGCCTTCTCGAGGACTGCAGCCACGTAGTCTATCTCCTCCTCCGTCAGGTGGTTATGGAACGGGATGGCTATGCTGGTCCGGCCCAGAAGTTCCGTCACCGGGAAATCTCCCTCCTTAAAGCCGAACCTTTTCCGATAGAAGGGCTGGAGGTGGATGGGGGTAAAGTAGGGGCGGCAACCGATCCCAGCTTCCTGCAGGCGGCTCATTACATGCTCCCGTACCTCAGCCTGTCGTTTGGGTGAAGGTTCATTTATGGCCACACGGATCACATATACGAACCAGCTCATCCGCGTAACTTCAGGGGCGACAAAGGGCAACCGCAACCCCAGGCTACCCGGTATCCTGGAAAGCCTCTCCCTATACATAGCCGCCACCCGCTCGCGCCTGGCTATGATCTCCTCTATCCTACCCATCTGGGCCAGGCCCAGGGCGGCTGAAAGCTCGTCCATGCGGTAATTATAGCCGAGTTCCTCATGGGAAAGCCATAGGCCGCTCTCGCCCCGGCCCTGGTTCCGCAGGCTCCGACAGAGACGGGCAACGTCGTCATCGTCAGTTACGATCATCCCACCCTCACCCGTGGTGATCTGCTTATTCGGATAGAACGCGAACACCGCGGCATCGGAGAATTCACCAGAGCCTGCCTTCTTTCCCTTATATTCAGATCCGATAGCTTCACACGCATCCTCTATGACCACAAGTCCATGCCTTCGAGCGATCTCCCGGATCCTATCCAGCCGCGCCGGCTGGCCGAAGGCATCCACCGGGAGGATGGCCCTGGTGCGCGGCGTAATAGCGGCCTCGATAAGCTCCGGGTCGATGTTACCCGTATCCGCTTCTACATCAACAAAGACCGGCTTTGCCCTCTCGTAGAGGATACAGTTACTCGAGGCAATAAAACTGAACGGCGTGGTTATAACCTCGTCACCCTCCCCAATATCATAAGTCCGAACCAGAAGATGGAGCCCGCTTGTGCCGCTGTTTACCGCAATTGCGTGCTTTCTCCCCACGTACTCTGCCACAGCACGCTCAAACTGGAGCATCTTTGGACCGAGGGCAAGAAATGGGGAACGAATCACCTCATTTACTGCGGTGATTTCCTTGTCCGTAATGTCTGGGCGTGAAAGATGTACTTGCATAAGGTAGTGCCTCCTTAAGCAGCGGTGCCTTGCGGGATTACTTAACCCTAACCTCCAAGCCGTGGCTTAACTCTATCCGCACATAGGTGTAAACATTCCCGGTCGAAGTGTTGAAATAGGCCCCGTTGGACGAGACATCAAGGAGACCGGGGTATTCTTCCTTAGGGACATCAAGGTACTGGTGTACCCCACCTTTGTTGAACTCAATCTCTAGGACCGCCGCTCCTCATCACATCCAACTCAATAGAAATTGCTCAAGGTAGTTGTCTGGGAGTTACACTGAAGTCCCTCCGCAAGAAACCTGCAAACACTTAACGCAAGTTATCACCCGTGCATATCATTACCAGTTCAGTCAAGCTTTCCACCTCGTAGGTCGGGACTCTGACAGTTGTGTTTTTTCTCTGGGTTAAATCATCTCTAACTCTCTCTCCAACGGCGAGGTCTTTCCCTGTTAGTTCGTAGTAAACTCCGTCTTTCCTTCTTACCCAAACAGTCTTCATGCCGAGAGCCGCAGGCCCTGCAAAGTCCTTCGCAGGGTTATCGCCTACATAGCAACTCCGTTCAGGTTTTACTCCAAAGTAGCCCAGAGCTATCTCAAAAGCCCTGGTTGACGGTTTCCAATACACCCTCCCGGGAGCAAGTTTATCGGTGCATATAACCAGCTCAATGATACCGGCCAACCCTAACGCTTCTACCTTACGTTCCTGAACCTCCCAATACCCATCCGTAATCAACCCTATACGGATCCCGAGATTTCTTAGGCTCTCAAGGGTCACGGCAGCGTCCTCGTAAAGCTGAATCTCAGGGGGATGCGCACGATAGCATTCAATCATGCGCCGCGAAAGCTCCAATGGATCAGAGCAGGGATATTCACGAGCCCCTGCCAATTCCTGAGCAAGCAGGTCGAAAACATGCCTTCTGTCAACGTGGTAGAATTCCTCCATCTTAGCCAACAGATATGCCGGCGGCAAACTGGCGGTAGCAAACGCCCTGCTTACAGCTCCAAACCCACTCCGCACGAAGTCTATCTCAGGATAAAGAGTATCGTCAAGATCAAATATCACGAGGTCTATTAAAAGATCCTTTCTTTGGGTGTCGACCGCAGTATCTATAGCCTCGACACTATGCATCTCACTCATTCACGTGATCCTCCTGGACCACCAACACCTGAGAGCCGATCCATGGAAACGAAGAATGCATCGTCAAAACGACACATTACTAGACCGCGCTGGTAACGCCCAAGCCTAGGCTCAGGGCTCGTCCCCTGTATGAGCATTAAGATAAGTTCTGGAAACCCGGCCCCGGCAGCATCGGCAAGCGGATAACCCCCGCCGAACCTCGGGTTTATCTCGGTAAACACGGGTCCCTTTTCGGTTACGAAGCACTGAACATTTATGGCACCGAAAGGCTTAAAATGCCGTCCGATTTCCAGAATGAACTCCCGAAATGGTGCGTCATCCACAGTTATACCGCGTTCGACCTCGCCACCCCTCACCTTTAGTCGCTTTCTCGGAACAGCAGATAGGATATTCCCCTTCCCATCACCCAGGATGTCTATAGTTACCTCTTCCCCTCTCAGGAATTCCTGTACGATTAGATCCCTGTACCTTGCAAGGTAGAACTCAAGCTCAGCTTCGTCTGTGCATAGGGTGACACCCTGGCTGCTCGACCCGTGGCGTGGCTTTACAACCATGGGAAACTGAAGTCTTTCCCTTTTCGTAAGACTATTCAAGACCTCTTCACGGGAAAATGTTCTAGCGGTCGGGATACCCACGGAAGAAAAGAACGCTGTCGTAGCTAGCTTATCGTTACCTATTGCTACAGCCTCCGGCGCACAAACCACGGTGACCGCCCCAATTGCTGCAAGGTCGTCTTTATGACAGGCTAAAACGGGAAGTTCCGGGTCAATAAGGGGTATAACAGCAGAAATACTCTTGCATTTGCAGATCTCGATAACCCGCGATATGTAATCGGGGGACGACACCCTGGGTACAAGGAACCCCTTATCGGCTTCAAACAATGCTGGTGCAGTGGGGTCCATATCAGCTGCGAGGATACTCCCGCCGCCGGATGCCTGGAGTGCCCGGCGAAAGCTCCTGAGTAAAGATACCCGCCTCCCGGCTGAGGTAAATAGAATATTCATCCCGATTTGCTCGACTCCCTTCGCAGTGTCTTCATCTTCCCGCACCTCTGAACTCCGGCATGGTAGCATGCCCCTCAGCACTTATGCCCTCCCGCTTTATCACCTTGACCAGGGTAAGCCAGAGGATCTTAAGATCAAGAAAGAGGCTCCAGTTGTCTACATACCAGACATCAAGCTTGAATTTCTCCTCCCAGGTCAGGGCATTGCGGCCGTTTACCTGCGCCCATCCTGTAATGCCAGGTTTGACTTCGTGGCGCCGCGCCTGCTCGGGGGTGTAGCGGTCAAGGTATTCCATCAAGAGCGGTCTTGGGCCGACCAGGCTCATCTCTCCGTGTAGCACGTTGAGCAATTCCGGTAGCTCATCAAGACTGGTGCTGCGAAGAAACCTGCCTAGCAGGGTGATACGCTCTTCATCGGGAAGGAGAACTCCTTTCTTGTCACGTGCGTTAGTCATGGTGCGGAACTTAAGCATGACAAAAGGCTTGCCGTGAAGGCCAGGTCGTATCTGGCGAAAAAATACCGGTGATCCCATGGTCAAGCAAACAAGAAGTGCGATGATTAGGAGAAGAGGAAGCAACAGTATTAGTAATATCAAGGAAATGGCTATGTCAATCCCGCGTTTTATCCAATAATTCATGTCTCATCCCATCCTAAAATCTGCCCTCTCCTCGGAAGCCATCTTTATAAAAACGGGTAAATCGGTTATAGGAGTTTGAACCTATGGACCCGGTCACCTCAATGTTCTTCCACAAACACCAGGATTCTGAACTTCCTTACCTCCTATTGTAACATCACTCCCTTTTTATGGGACAAGGCCATTCTCTAACTTCCGCGGTGTACAAGAAGAACTTCGTTGTAAACCTTTAAAGTCTCCTCCACCATCTTCCTTTGTGAGAAGTTCCTGCGTGCGCTCTCGCTTGCCGCAGCCGAAACATTTCTTCGGAGATTCTCGTCCCTTATAAGCCGCAAGAAAACGTCGGCAAGTGCCTTATGGTCCTCAAAAGGTATAATGAATCCGTTCATCCCATCCTTGATTTGGTCTGCGGCCCCTGCCGCCGGGGTACGAATCGGAATTACCCCACACATCATCGCCTCAACCACCACTAGCGCAAAGCCTTCCTTTCGACTCGGCAAAGCAAGGGCGTCTGATGCCCACAACACAGTCCGGCTGTCAATATATCCAGGGAATCGTACCTGGTCTCCTACTCCTGCGTCTGTTGCGAGCTTCTCTAGTTCCTGGCGCCGTGAGCCTTCTCCTGCCATAACCGCGATCGCCTTGACGCCCATGGTGCGAAGTCCCCTCAGCGCACGGATCAACACGTCATGTCCTTTCACTGGCTCAAGGCGACCGATTAACGAAATGACGGGACTATTGAGGCCAACTCCTAACATTGCCCGTGCATTACGTCTTTCTGAAGCTGTCGGAGGGCGAAAGTAAGTCTCGTCGACGCCATTATGAATCACGCGTACCCTATCGCTAGAAACACCGAAAGACTTGATTAGGTACTCCTTAGTTTCAGAACTAATCGCTATCGCAGTAGATCCCCAGAATGAACCTAGGCGATACAGGGGTCCAGAAGGAATCCCTTCCAAATGCAAAGTTGATACAAAGGGAATCCCGTATGAGTAATGGATATATTGAGCGTACGGACTTGTAGACCGGAAATGTACATGCACGATATCGGGACGGAAATCGGCCACTACTCTACGGATCGCTCTTAGACTAGCTATGGCGTTGCGCACATTCCGCAGACTTATCCTCTGGTCTGGAAACGGGACCTGGTAGTGTTGTATCCCATGAGAAGAAAACCATTCTGGGCCGTGGGTGTGTATGCCGACACGCCCGCCGCTCGCTACCGCGACCTGTACTCCACGGGCTAGAAGTCCCTGCCCCAGTGTCATCATATGGGTGGTAACGCCACCGGAATCAAGGATACGGATCAGGAACAAGACGCGCACAAATGTCAACTCCCGTTCGACATTAAGTGGTTTTTCAGTGATATGCTGGATCGTAAGGCGCCGGGAGACTCCAAGGCCTAAGTTTTTCATCCCGCCATGCTTTCTGGGTGCCCTACCTTATCCGCCAGAGTGCCAACCTCACAAAGGTTTCATCTCGACGTAGCCCTCGGGGACGATGATACCCAGGCCATGAACTCCGTAGAGAATAAGGGTTCAAGGGTCATAGATACCGTTGATAGATATCCCACATCTCCTGCAATATTCTATCTAGAGAATACTCCTGGATCATCTCACGCCCCGCCATCCCCATTCTCTGAGCTAAGTCTTTATCAACTAGAAGCCGAATCAATGCCTTAGCTAATGATTTTGGATCCCCTAAGGGAACCAGGAATCCATTTACCCCGTCTCTTACCAAATCACAGTTACCTCGGACACTGGTAGCCACGGTGGGTTTCCCTGCTGCCATAGCCTCCATAATCGAGCGGGGAAGTCCTTCACGCTTAGATACCTGAGTGACAACATTTGCTAGTGAAAGAAGCTTCGGAATGTCTGTACGGTAGCCAAGAAAATGGACCGAACCTGAAAGACCGTTCCCGGATACCCTCTCCTTAAGTTGCCCTTCGCACTCCCCTTGGCCCGCAAACAACAATTTCGCCCTTGGGACCTCTGCGATCACATATTTCCAAGCATCTATCAATAAAGCTTGGTTCTTATTGGGAGTGAACTCGCCTACACAAAGGACTATAGGGGATCCCGGGCAGATCTCAAACCCGATATCTATCTTATTGTCGCGAGTATTGTCAGTATTATCGGGGCCATAATAATCCAGGTCTACGCCGACTCCACGGACAAAAAATAGGTTTCTACCTTCTATAAAACCAAGTCTGCGCGCAGCTTCTAGGTCCTCCCTATTTATCGCAATTAACCCGGCGGTCCAGCGCGCCGCCAAACGCTCCATGGTCCCATAAATCAGATGGTTCTTGAGAGGAGCCCCTTTATAGAAATGAAATCCGTGAACGGTGTATAACACAGGTACGTTCATGTTCCTGGCTGCAAGGCGGACAAGAAAGGCAGCGACAGGTGTATGAACATGAATTAGATCATAACATCGTTCCTGAAGAAGCTTCTTAATTGTCTTAAATGCTGCCATGTTCCCTTTGGAATATGGAGAGCGTGAGAAGGGGACTGCCCAAACGTAGTGCAATCCATTTAATGGTGTATCAGGATAGCAAGCAACCTCAACTTCATATCCCTTCTCCTCAAGGAGATTGATAAAAGGGAGGTGAAAAGCTTTAATATGACTTGCTACAGTAGCAACAAATAGAATCCTCTTCATAAACCAATGCTCCTATAAAGCCATCCATAAATGCTCCTTACGTCGTCGTGGAGCTATGAACCACGCCAGGGCAGAAAGCAATAATCGGGTCCTTGCTACAGTCAAATCCGCCATGAAGCCTAGATCCCGGAAATGCTCAGCAAAGAGGACGAGAAAGGCCCTCGCCATTCCGGCTACGATGGTGGAAAAAGGCAGTCGAGTCTGCATCTGCTTTCTTAATATAGGCCCCATTAACGCGAGACTAACTTTCCGCCAACGACCTCATTATATATTTCTAAGAGTTTTGGAGCCACTGCCTGTAACGAATAGAACTGCTCCACAAGGCGTCTACCTTCTTGGCCTAATCGGCTCCGTATCGCTACATCACTCTCCAATTGATCTAGTCTCTCTTCCCATTCTTCTTGTTTGCAAGCGAGGAAACCGTTCACCCCATCCTTTACAATATCCCTATTTACTCCGACGGGGCTCGCAACTACTGGTAGACCCGAGGCCATGTACTGGATCAATTTTAGACCACATTTCCCCCGGGAAAAGGCATCGTCAGTTAGAGGCATGATGCCCACATCCATCGAGAGAAGTTGTTCCGTTTCAGTTTCCTCCCTCCATTCCACATTCTCAACCGCGACGCCCGGCAAACCAAAAGTGGGAGGTGCTCCTACGCACCTCAGGACGAGACTCTTTCTCTTGCTCAGCCTCGCGAGTGCACCTTGAACCTCCCGAAGATACATGAGGGTTTTCGGAGTGCCAATCCAGCCTACAACAAATGGATCGCTTCTCCTGTGCTCCTTAATGGTCTGGTACCTAGCAAGATCTACTGCGGTAGGGAGAATATACACATTCTTGTTTAACACCCGAGCATAATCTGCAAGGTAAGGGTTCCCCACAATTACCGCAGTGCTGCAACGAATAACCCGGTCAATTTTATCGCGAAGCAGAAGTTTTTCTTGGTAGTTTACATAAACTGCATCATCATAGTCTGTAATCAACTTATGACCCTGCCCAACCAGGCCCTCCTCAATCCATGGAGGAAGGTATGGGAAAAGTTCCTTCTCCACAACAAGAAGGTCAAACCGTCGTGCGTGCAAAACATCAACTAAGCGTCGCCAAAAACTCACCGCCACATCGAAGCCTATGCGCGTGCCGTGCCCATATATCCTTCTTAAATATGAATCGCCCAATAAAGGTGACACTCTTACCTCAACGCCCTGGCTCTCAAGCCATGGCAAGAATTGATATATGCGATATCGGCTGCTCGCGCCAAGTCGTGTATACTTTGTCAGAAACAAGATTCTCATTTACGTTGCTCCTCCTCGGCGGGTTTGACGGGAGACCCCGCTAGCCAACGCCATAAAAGGATAAAAGCCCGAAGTGTATCATGCAACTCCTGTTTGGAACCATACAAAACGGCAAGAAAGATACGAGCAACAGGTTCGATAAACAGCGTAGCTAAGGTCACTAACACCGTGCCCCCAAAGCTAAAGTGTTTGCGGGCATACTGAATTCGGCTACGAAGAGAGTAGAACAGTCGAGTGGCAGGTATCCGGTCGGAGGTCCCACAGCCCCTATGGAATGCTCGGCTCGATGCTAAGTACACACTCTCCCACCCGATATCATGGGCGCGAAGCGAGAAATCTAAATCCTCGAAGTAGACGAAAAATCGTTCGTCAAATCCTCCTAGCTTCTCAAATAAAGACCTACGCACTAGAAAGAAAGCCCCCATCACTTGGTCTACGACTCTAGTTTCACCATGGTCCCATTCGATCATAAAGTGACTGGGAAAAACACGTGGCAATAACTGGCTAAGGCCGCATGCTTTGGCAATAAACCGTCCAGGTGTGGGAAAGCGGGCGCACGTCCGCGCGACCTTGCCCGTGTCGTCGATAAGCTGAATCCCACAAATGCCAACGCGCCCATTCTCTGGCCGTTCCATGAACTCAAGAGGTACCGAAAGAGAGTTAGTAGACAAGCGCACATCTGGGTTTAGAAACAGCAGATAGTCCGCCCTACTCCCTTGCGCACCCTGATTACACGCCGCCCCGAATCCGCGGTTCTCCTGATTACGGATGATCTCTAGAGGCAGCTCGATGTCTTCCAGGCCGGAGAGAGAGCCATCCGTCGAATCGTTGTCCACGACAACAACACGCGGTAGCACAATCCCTGTCATCTCAGCCGCAACAATAGATTGCAGACATTCGCGTAATTGCTCGCCAGCATTCCAGTTAACGATGATTATATCTAGTGAAGGACTCAGCTTAACCACCCGGCTTTCTCAAACACACTCCCAGCAATAATGGTAGTTTGGAAGCCCCGCCAAACCACATATAACCCCTATGACTGCTGACAAACAACGTTTGACGGCTTTGGCTTAACGGGCAGTCGACCATAACGTCCCCAGGAAAGTGGCCAATGGTAAAGTAAAAAAGTATAAAGCACCGCCTGAATCCAATAGCTCAGCGAAATAAAGAAACCTTCAGCGGCACAACTGACCATTAAGGACCAGAACATTACTCCATACAGAATTACTGCTTGCGGGTTGCCACGGGCTGCAGCCTGATAGAGCCGGGCCGTGATATTACCCAAGATAAACATGATAATACCGACCCCAACCCATCCATAATCGAGAAAATAGGAAAAATAGATGGTGTAAACATTTGTCGGAGCTGGGGTCATAGTGTATTGGGGAATAACACGTGGTAGGTCAAAATGTGCCCCTAGGGCGTTGGCAACCGCGAAAAAAAACCTAAGGGTAGTTATCCTCGGTCCTTGGAAACTCCAGGGATCACGAACGACCTTGTCAAAGGCAACTAACCCGCCCAAAGCGTACACTTGGAGGCTCCTAAGCACACCAGCCAGGTTCTCTGTGACCGTGGCGTTTACATTACCACCTTTGCCAAGCACGACGGCCGCTCCGGCAAAGGCCGGCAAGAACGCCGCTATTCCAGCAAGCAAGGGTTTTAGGGTAACCCTTCGAGAGCGCATCCAAGAGATACCTATCAAGCCAAAAATCAAAGCGTAAAGTCCGACTCGTGCGACCGTCAAAAGGTCATAGATAAACGCCAGGACTATGATGGCGAAGGTAAGGGTCCTTCCGGTTCGGGAGCCGTCATTCTCATAAAAGGCAATCAGAGCTAAGAACCTGGCCAACGCGATCAAATAGCCGAATACACCAAGACCTTCTCCGTAAGCGATCTGATAGCGCACCCCTACCCAAAAATTCGTAAAATCTGATTCGGCACTCAGTCGCTGTAATCGGTGCCAGTAAAATGGGAAAGCCAGTGTCAGAAGGATCAGACCGATGCCAAGCATCCTACGCACAAAAGCTCGTCGCGAGGGCGACAAGATCGGTCGCGGATCCGATCTGTCCCTCCACAATACTAGGGCAATGAATCCTCCCATGCTGAATGCGGTCGCCCCAAGCAAGTATACTAACATGGTCTCAGGAGATATGGTATAAAACACGTCACCAGAGACCGCTAATGCGAATAATAGTCCTGACCATAGAGCTGCGAAAACTGCCGGTGGATATAAGAAGGATCTTGCGATACAGGCATTTATGCAGGCAAGCATAGCCAGCATAATCGCGAAAACAACGATCATTTTGAATCCCTACCAATAAGACGCCTATTAATGCAATTAATGCGCCATCGCTCGAAAGAGGCAAGACCAAGCATGCTCAATGCCAGCAACACAGTCCCTTCTATCCGGTCTTGAAGGGATATGGATTGATGCATTAAACGCAGATATATCCGCCATACATCCCTCCGAGATCCAGCAACACCGTAGCGGAAAAGTGCTTTCTTCAAATATCGAGTAACCACAGAAGGTTCATGCTCGAGAATATCAGCATGATTCTGGAGAACGCGCTCATAAGATCTGGCAATGTCAAGGGACCTTGCAATCAGACTGTCAGCATTCGATAAATTGTCAGATTGACGATGAACAATGCTCAAGGGTTGATTAACCATTAGGTATTTCCACGCCTTCGACACCTCGTTTAAGAACACGTGTTCACAACCTTTGAGGTCCGCAGGAAGACGGAATTGGTCAAATACCTCGCGTCGATACATAAATATCTTATCACCGCCGTACAAAGCACCACCACATACCAGGTCGTATTCATTGAGGACATGACCATCTGGCAATTGGCATATCTGGCGACCGGTATCGGCCACTGTACATGCAAAAGCCGCGACGCCAACACCAGGGTCGGCACCATCCATAACCTCAACCATTCGCCCTAAGCTTCCCTCATATAACTCGTCATCACTGTCTAGAAACACAACATAACGGCCACGGGCAGCCGATACCCCAGCATTCCGTGCTGCATTCACCCCAGAGTTCTTGGGAAGCGCAATGTAGACGATACGAGGGTCGTTCAAGTCCGCAATGACCCTGTTTGTGTCATCTGTCGAACCATCATCCACAACGATCCATTCAAAGCCAACTTGCTGATTGGCCAAGCTGGCCCATACGCGCGGCAAAAGATGCCCCCGATTATAGGAAGGGGTTACAACACTCACGTCAATCATATTAATGCCCTCGCCCAATGAGCTCTCACCAGTTTCTCTCCGAGTTCTGAGTGCGCTTTGGTTGGGCATTCAGTAGATAAATGAACAAAGATTCTTTCCAAGTTGGGGGTTTATAACCCACCTCATTTTCGAGCGGGAAGGCACTTAGTACGGAATTTCTCGGTCGATCCGCAGGCCGTGGGAAATCGCGGGTGCTTACAGGCTCCAATGCAACCGAAACGCTAGCTATCTTGAAAACCTCCCTAGCAAATTCATACCAAGTCGTCGCCCCCTGATTTGTCACATGATAAATCCCATAGCACCCGCTCTCCACCAGATCCGCGCACGCCTTCGCCAGATCCACGGTATACGTCGGGCACCCCCGCTGGTCATTCACCACCCGTATTGGCTCCCCGCGCTTAGCAAGCTCCAGCATGGTCGTGACGAAATTCCTCCCGCCCTTCCCAAAAAGCCAGCTTGTCCTCACTATAAAGTAGCGATGCATAAGGGAGCGGACGTAGTTTTCGCCCCAGAGTTTGCTCTTGCCATAGGCATTTATCGGGTTCGGGGCATCCCAAATCTCATACGGGCCTTCTTTCTCGCCATCGAATACGTAGTCCGTGCTAATGTGTAGTAACACCGCACCCGTAGCCCCACAAGCAAGCGCCAGGTTTCGAGGGCCAAGACCGTTTACCCTCATTGCAACCTCGGGCTCAGACTCCGCCTTGTCCACATTGGTATACGCCGCGCAGTTTACCACAACATCCGGCCTGAGAGCCTCAATGACCTTCCGTACGGCATGTATATCAGTAATGTCTAGCGCCTTATGGTCGGCCGCATGGATCTCATAATCCCGCCTTTGAAACTCAGCAACCATATCCTGGCCAAGCATCCCCTTGGCACCGGTAATAAGTACCTTCATGCTGAACTCGTCTCCTACCCCACCTGGCTCCTTATCGCATCTTCGTAGTCCAGTCAAACCCTATGCTCCGGTCATCATAAGGTAAACGCTTCTCATCGGGGTTATCCCGGTTATATGACTGAGTAGTAAAGTAGATTATAATTGCCGGCTTCTCCCCCAGGGTCCTGTACCCGTGTGCCACGCCTCTAGGGATTAGGAGAAGAATGGGATTATCCTCACCCATATAAAACACGTTCGTTTCTCGATATGTACTTGAGTCTTCACGGAGGTCATGAAGCACCACCTGTGCATTCCCCACCGGGAAAAACCAGAGGTCATCCTGGTATTCATGATAGTGGAAAGCCTTTATCACACCCGGGTAGGTCTTCGACATCGAAGCCTGGCCGAACCGCTCAAGCAGCCCATCATCATCCCGGAGTATCTCCTGAAAGAACCCCCGGTCGTCAGGATGCCTTACGAGATTCTTTACTTTAACCCCTTCGATCATCTATGCTGACCCCCGCATCTCATGAATAGATGGATTCCGCGTTTCATTCAGGCTCCGTCTACAAACCCAGGATCCTCATCCCTGCGAAAGTTCTCTGCTCTTCAAACTGCAAGCTGAGAGTCATCTCCGAGAAATAGCCTCAATGCCTGTCGTCCGTCATTCGCCCTGCTTACCTTCACATTCCTTCCAATGAGACTATCCTCGATGCGCCCGACGTCATAGAGCCTGCAATCCTCAAGTACTACCGAATGCTCAATTGTCACGTTGCGAAGCTCGCTGCGGTCACCTATGGCGGTAAACGGCCCGATGAAACAGTCTTCTATGGTTACTCCTTCTCCGATCACCACGGGCCCGCGGATGATGCTCCTTATGACCCTCGCACTCTTGGCCACTTCCGCCCTCCCATTAACCTGGCTCTCGGGGCATACCTCCCCTTCTATACGTCTGGAGGCGAACTCATCGAGCACAACACGGTTTGCCTCGAGGATATCATCCTTCTTCCCGGTATCTAGCCACCATCCTTCCAGGATCCTGGCATCCACCCTGGCTCCCATGTTTAGAAGCTCCTGAATGGCATCAGTGATCTCCAATTCCCCACGCCAGGAGGGGTTGATCCGGGAGATAGCCTCATGGATACAACCTGAGAAGAGATAAACCCCTACCAGCGCAAGATTGCTCGGCGGCTCCTTGGGTTTCTCAATGAGCCTTACCACGCGGTTTTCCTCGTCGAGCACAGCTACGCCGAACTGCCTTGGGTCAGGAACCTCCTTGAGGAGGATCGTAGCTTCCCCTCCATTTTTCTTGAACTCCTCCACAAGGCCCGTCACGCCGCCTTGTATCAGGTTATCCCCTAAGAACATCACAAACCTCTCATCCCCCAGGAAGTCCCGGGCGGTCCTTACCGCATGAGCAAGCCCAGCAGGCTTGTCCTGGAGTATGTAGGTTATCTTAACTCCCCATCTGGAGCCGTCACCCACTGCAGCCTTCACGCTCTCGCCGGTCTCCGGGCATATGATGATGCCGATGTCCTCTATCCCCGCCTCCACTACCTGGTCGATCACGAAGAAGAGTATCGGCTTATTAGCCACCGGCAAGAGCTGCTTTGCGGTTGTGTATGTGAGCGGCCGTAACCTTGTTCCCCTACCGCCTGAAAGGATGAGGGCCTTCATGCCAGACCATCTCCCGCTCCGGACTACATACCGGGATACACCCCAGCAACTACATGACAAGCCATGACAAGCCAGCCCACCGTTAAGCGTCAAACGACGCACACGCTATCATTTACCCTTTGGCGAAGCCGTTACTGAGGCGCTTCTTCGACTGTAGACCTTTTCGTAGTAGTTCTTATACTCCCCCGCTTTTATCCTGCGCCACCAGGTCTCATTATCCCGGTACCAGCGGACAAGCTCAGGAAGCGCATCTAGCAGCCGGTATCTGGGCTTCCATCCCAATTCCTTCGAAATCTTAGTAGCGTCAATCGCATATCGCCTGTCGTGGCCCGGCCTGTCAGGCACAAAGGTTATAAGGGATTCCGGTTTGCCCAGGACTCCGAGGACTGCCCTTACCACGTCCAGGTTTTTCATCTCACAACTTGCACCGATATTGTAGACCTCTCCCGCCTGCCCTCCCTGTATAACAAGATCTATAGCTCTGCAATGGTCCTCCACGTGGATCCAATCTCTGACGTTCTGACCGTCCCCATATACAGGGAGGGGCTTATCCTCCAGGGCGTTTGTTATCATAAGCGGTATGAGCTTCTCTGGAAACTGGTAAGGCCCGTAGTTATTCGAACACCGGGTTACAATGGTAGGAAGCCCGTATGTCCTGCAGTATGCCCTCACCATCATATCGGCTGCAGCTTTGCTTGCTGCATAAGGGCTATTTGGCTGCAGCAGGCTTTCCTCAATAAATGGCGGATCCCCAGGCCCAAGCGACCCGTAAACCTCGTCAGTCGAAACCTGAACGAACTTGGATATCCCATGATGCCTTGCAGCCTCGAGGAGAACCTGCGTGCCCTTGATGTTAGTGTCAATAAACGGCGCGGGGTCAAGGATGCTCCGGTCCACGTGCGATTCCGCCGCAAAATTTACCACCACGTCAAAATGATTCTCCTTGAATAAGCTATCTACTACCTGTCGATCGGCGATGTCACCTTTAACGAAGGAGTAGCGCGAATCCCCTTCGATATCTCGAAGATTTTCGAGATTCCCGGCATAAGTGAGCTTGTCCAGATTGGTGATATACCAATCCGCGTGAACCTGCAGAGCATGCCTTATAAAATTGCTCCCGATAAACCCTGCCCCGCCCGTAACCAGGACCCTCATAAAGTACTTCATACTCCCTGGGGAAACACATTGTTACCCATTTTTTCTTAACTACCTGGGTATTGACCCCACTCCTGGACTGGAACTTTCACTTTCAGGACGCTATAATTAAGCAGGCATATCAATTCCGCAATTTACCTCGCCTGAACCGTCCCCAAGCTAGCCCATTATAGACTACACGATACTCCGTGACAGAATGCCAGCCATCAGCGCTGGTATTTAGGTCGTTAACTTTCGACAGTTTTCTTCCAAATCCTGGATAAAATCCATGCCCGATACGTCTATTTCGCCAGATACCATCGGAATTCCTGCCTGTACATGTACATCGGTTCATGCCAAAATTCAACATAATCTGAGTCCACCCTAAGACTAACCTCCACCAATCCATGCCGGAAATCTGGTCAGCATATGGCAATATAGTCGCAACCCCTGCACCAGTCTCCGCGCCGGGGCGCAAACTCGTTGCCGCGTATCCCATGAATCCACCGGCAGATCTCCTCCCGGAATCGATCCAGCTCCTGCGGGTCCTCCTTGACTGGTATGACGGTCCCGTCCTCAGAGTCGAGGTCGTGGATCGCAAGGCGGACGGGATTCCAGCCGAGCCTCCGGGCCGCCTCGGCGTATAACCGCAACTGGTTCTGATGCTGGGGAAGCGGCGGCCGGTTCTCTGCCGTCTTGATGTCTATGATTTCGACAGCGTCCTGTTCTCCTTTTCCTCCTGCTTTGAGTATAAGGTCGATCCTTCCCCTGAGCCGGGCGGCGCCGTCCAGCGGGATTTCGAAGCGGCGCTCCACATCCAGCGTTCTCACCAGACCTGGCCCATGCCTCCCTGCATAGCTGGTCAACCGCCTGAGAAGCGCATCAAACATAGCCTGGTGCTGCCTGGCACTGGCAAACGGGAGATAAAAGCAATCCCGGAGAATCGAGATCGGGTCGCCGGCCCCCGGGGTAAAACCATTTCTGGCCCTCCGGGCCATTTCGCACACCACGTGATGGGCCACCTTGCCGAAGCCCAACGCTGGCGCGATTGGCGGCGCGAAACCGCATACATACCGGAGATGATACTTGCGGGGGCACTCACCGTAAACCAGGAGTTGAGTGCAGTCCACGGTGCAGGTGTTCCGCTCGCCGGCCCCGGATCTGATAACCTGCAGCCCGATCTCGCCGAGACGGCGAAACTCCCCCCTTATTCCCTGGTTTGCTACCAGCTCCCGAAGGAAAGGCGATAGATATGCCCTCCTGGCCTGGCGCTCCTGGTACTCCTTAAAGCAGCTCAGCACCAGCAGCTCCTTCGCGCGCGTCATAGCCACGTAAAACAGGCGACGCTCATCCTCGAGCCGCCCCTCGTAGCGTTCCTTATCAAAAAGCCGGGCACCGGGATCCTCCGGGATGTACCACCTCTTCTCCCGCCCCGTGCGCGCAGAGGGGAAGCGCCCATCTACAAGACATGGCACGAACACTACGGGAAACTCCAGGCCCTTCGCCTGGTGGATCGTCATGATGTTAACCGACCCGGCGTCTGGCTCGCCCCCTCCGGGTGTCTCCTCTATCGCCTGGGAGGCGAATCTCTCGAGGAATGCCCTCAGGCGGCCAAGGAAGACCTGACCCGGCACAGGCTTCGCACCTCCGGGGGCGCCTCCCGGGGCAAACGGCCGGACCGCGGTCAAAGTTCCCCCGGCATCGCCCGCGCGGGCATCGTCCGCTCGGGCCTCCAGGATCAGGCTCTCTTCGGCGACTTCGAGTTGGGCTTTGGGACCTGGCCCTCCCAGCCACTCGAGTCCCGCGTCACCCGCGGGTAGGCTGCGCCTTATAGCGTGTTCAAAATCTACGAGTAAAGATGACATGTTCCCCAGGACGCGCTCCTGCCGTGCCCTGTCGGGGCCACAGGGAAGGCCCAGAACCGATAGAACCTCCATATAGGTTTGCGCGAGATCACTCACCCCTCCGGCTCCCGCGACGAGCCTCTCCCCCATCTCCTGGATACGGGAAACTATCCTGGCCGCTTCTTGCCAGCTTTTCCCTGTGAGACACCCCACCTCCTCGATGAGTTCCTCCGGCCGGACCCGCTCTTCCTCATCGTTGGGCCACCAGGTACCCCCGGCCCATAGCACGAAAACATGAGCAACAAGCCTCATTTCAGGCCGGTCCAGTAACGATACCTTCCCCACGATTGAAGCCGGGATGCCTGCCTTGCTCAGGGCGTCCACCAGCGGCCTGGAGGATGTGCGCACCGACCTGCAGAGGATAGCTATGTCCCCGGGCTTATAACCATCCCGGAGCAGGCCTTTTATCCTCCAGACGATCCCCGCGGCCTCGTCGTCCGGGTCACGGGCCATCAACACCTCAATAGATGAACCAGCATCAGGGCGGGTAGGAACTATCCTCTTATCCACCCTCGGACTTATTGTCTCAGCAAATGCCGCGGAGACTCTCACAATCGAGGGAGAGCTTCGATGGTTCTCGTCCAGGGTTTTTACCGGGCCGCCATGTCGCCGGGAGAAGCCCACGAAAAGGGAGACATCTCCCCCTCTCCACTGGTAGATGGCCTGGTCATCATCGCCCACCACGGTGAGGTTCGCTCCCAATTCCTTCAAGCATTCAAGCAGGGCTTCCTGCGCCCTGTTTAGATCCTGGTACTCATCCACGAGCACCTCACGTACCCGTCCCTCGAGACCGGCCCGCAGGGGGCCCCCGGGCCTCAGCCCCTCCACAGCCCTCAGGATTATCTGGTCAAACGAGAGAAGACGCATAGCCTCAGCCAGTTTCTCATACCTGTCAACCGCGGCCGCAAACTGCGGGGCCCGCTTCCAGAGCTCGCTCATTGGGATGGCTTCGCTGTAAACTGCCGAAAGGTTCTCGATGAAAGTATCAACCGCCGCCTTAACTGAAACCCTTGTCCCGGGCCATGTTGCTTCAAAGAGGTCGACGATCCCCAGCCGCCTTGCAAACCTGTGCAGCAGCGCCCATTCCCTCTCCTCAGTCAGGACATCGTACAGCTCATACTCACCCGAGCCCCTGAGGAGATCAAGGCAGTAACTATGAATGGTGCCGGCAAAAAGCCCGGACGAGGACGGGGGAGCTTTATCTTCTTCAAGGGTGTCTCGCCGACCCAGTCGTTTACGGCCCTGAGCCACTTCTCCCTCTTGGTCTCGTCGCCAAAGAAGTCCTCGGTGACCCAGGAGGCCACATCTGAGGGTGATGGGGTTCCAGCGTAATTCAGCACCCTGTCCCTGGCTATCCTCGAGAGGAGCAAATCCAGCCCCGAATTGGCCGCTATCGCGCCGACGCCGGTTGCCCTGAAACCGCCGGGGACCCGTTCGATGAGCCCCCATGCGGCGAGGATATCCATCGCCACCTTGATCTTTGTCCCTAGGTCCAGAGTCTTTCGAAACCGGTGGGCGGAGGCGTAAAGCGCGCGATTTCTGGTCTCTTCGTCCACGATGCCGGTATCGTCAAAGAGGAGTGTATATATTGCGCAGGCAAGATGTTTGCAGGTTTCCCTGCGACGCCATTTGCTCTTGGCAGGACAACTGCACTCCTCGCCGGCGATTGTAAGGCTGAAGTTGTAGATTTTATCGCCAGATACAACTGAGCCGGCCACCCCGTCTGACACCGGCCATGCCCGCTCCAGGCGGATGGATCCGTTCACCTTGGAGAAGGACGGGATATCCTCCATGATATCAACCTGGAGCGGTCTGTCAAAGGATATCGCCTGGGGTTCAAGATGATACCAGAGGCTCTCGCGCACAGCCTCTGCTGTGTCTTCAAGGGTCGCTTCCCCTCTATCTGATATCACCGCCAGCAGGAAACGCATGAACGAGTCAAAGGAATCGGGAAGGCGGCTCCTCACCGGATTGCCTTTGGCCTCGCGTATGGCTAGCTCCAGCTGGGATAGTTCGTCCTCGTCAAGGAGGTCCGGTTCAACCGGGGCAACGCCCAAGCCCGCCTCCACCTGACCTGGCCTGCCGGCGCGCCCCAGCATGTTCAGGAGTTCCCCCGTGGATAGAACCACCCGCCTCGGGCGTCCACGGATGAACTCCATCCTGTATACGTCTCTCACTACGACCAGGCGCGCGGGTAGGTTAACCCCTGCCGCGAGCGTAGGAGTGCATGAGATGACTTTGAGGTGACGATTGCGAAACGCTGCTTCCACGCAGAGGCGCGCGTCTCTCGAAAGACCTGCATGATGGTAGGCTACCCCGGCCGAGAGGAGTTTGAGGAGATCTTCAGCCTCCTCTTCGTCGCCGGCCGCATGCGCTGCCGTATCGGAGAGGGCGCGGATATCATCCTCAGTCAGGAAACCGGCAACCAGGGCCTGCAGGTCCGAAGCAACCTTCTGGGAAGCAGCTTTGGAGTTGCAGAAGATGATGGCCTGTTCACCCTTTTCCAGAGCCCGGGCTACCTCTGCCTTGAGGCGTTCTCCAATGTCTTTCTCGACTTCGCAGCGGAATTCCACCTCCACCGTCCGGTCCTGAGCGGAACCGAGAATCAAGGGAACCCCCAGCCAATCCGCAAGTTCCTGCGGATTTGACACGACGGCGGAAAGTGCACAGATGGAGGTGGGCCTCTTCCACGTCTTCAGCCTCACGAGCAGGCTCTCCAGCGCCGGGCCGCGGCTCTCGTCCGCCAGCAGGTGGACTTCATCCAGGACGACCCTCCCGAGCCTGAGGTCCTGGGACGGGAGGAGAGCAGAGAATCGCTCGAAGGTCGAGACCAGGATATCCGTCTCTCCGGGATAGAATGGGTCCCTGTGGTCGCCGGTGGAAATCTTGACGCGGGCCGTCGCTCCTCTTTGATCAAGCTCCCGCAAAAGGGATTCGTAGATCTCGGCCGCCAGCGCCCTGTAAGGGACGAGGTAAGCATGCACGCCCGGCTCCCCGCGCAAAACCGCCTCCTCCAGTATCGCACGGCCGATGTAGCTTTTCCCGGTGCCGGTCGGGGCGACGATCAGGCAATTGCCCGTGGTTATAACCCCTGCCGCACTGGCCTTCTCATAGAGAGGGAAAAGAGGGAACTTATGGCAAATATTAGAAGAGTGAGTCAATAGCTGGCCCGGCCGCGGGCCCCGGCCTGACTGCGGGCCTGGCGGCCGGTCCTCAGAGCTACTTTGTAATCCTGGCTCAACCGGCAACCGGTCCTCTTTCTGTCTTTGCCTTTGTCTCTGCCTCTGTCTTTGTCTCAGAAGATTCTGAATGGTATGCAACGCGTTGATTATGACGCTAGCTACACTTATGACGCCGACTGCTCCTCGCGCTGAACGTATGGCGCCGCTGTTTATCATGAGTATCCTTCCCTACTCGGAATCAGTTGGCCCGTTCCCCTGCTTTTCCCCCGCTCGCTTCAAAACCTCGGATAGCTTCTTGAGGCTCCCGCTTTTTCTCTTATCGGCGATGAGCACAACGTCGTCGGTATTCACGATGACGAGGTCGTCCACACCAAAGGCGACGAGCATCTTGTCGCCCGAGGAGTTCTCGACGATGTTGCCGCTCGCGTCTACGAGCACGGCGCGGCCCTGGACGACGTTCCCATTCTCATCGTGGTCGCGGATGCGTTCAAGAGCCGTCCACGTCCCGACGTCGTCCCAGCCAAAGTCGGCTGGGACAACCAGGATGTTATCGGCCTTTTCGAGCACCGCATAGTCGATCGAGGTCTTATCGAGTTCGAGAAATATCTCACGCACGCGCTCCAGCCCGTGGAGCCCCAGCCCAGTGAGAAGCCCCTCGATGGTGCGGAGCCCCCCGGCGATGCCGGGTGCATGCCTCTCCAGCGCGGCGCGGATGGTCGTGACCTGCCACGCGAACATCCCGGCGTTCCACAGGTGCCTCCCGCCGCGGATGAACTCGAGCGCCTTTCGCAGGTCGGGTTTCTCGGTAAACCTCTTTACCCGGAAAGCCCGCTCGGCCCCGCTTCCGCTCTCACCCTCGCCACCGCCCGGGCTCCCACCGCCTGGGCCTTGGCCTTGGCCCGAGCCGGGCTTGCCCTGTGCAAGATGTTCACCACTGCACTCGGCGAGATACTCATCGCCGTACTCTATGTAGCCGTAGCCCTCCTCCGGGCGGGTCGGCTTGATACCGACCGTCACGAGGTACTCCCCGGTAGCCGCGACATGCGCTGCATAGCGCAAGGTCGCGACGAACCTGTCTTCGTCGAGTATCACATGGTCGCTGGGGATGACCACCATGACGGCCTCGGGCACGCGCCGCTCGACCCAGAGCACCGCGTATCCGATCGCCGGGGCCGTGTCCCTGGCGGCAGGCTCGATTATGAGGTTATCAAAGGGGAGGTCGGGCAGCTGCTCGCGCACCAGGTCAACATAGTCCGGTCCCGTAACCACGAAGACAGCGCCCGGGCCCCCAGCCAGGCGGCTGGCCCTGCGAAAAGCCTGCTGGAGCAGGGTGCCTTCACCCCAGAGGGCGAGAAATTGCTTGGGCCGAGAGGCCGTGCTCTTGGGCCAGAACCTCTCGCCCTTCCCTCCCGCCATAATCACCGCAACGCATCGTTTCAGCAAAAAATGACTTCACCCGTTTCTTCAAGGGCTCTCATGCCAATATCTAAACACAGGAAAGAGCTTTCCTCTTCCCTGTTTCCTCCATTTCCTTATCGGGGCCCCTGCTTTTAGTCCCCTGCTTCCCTATTTAGCCAGGAGCCAGTTACAGTTAGATTAGCAGGGGCCAGCAAGATTCGACATAAGGTTTTGGCTTACATGCGAGGATATTCTATGCAAATCCGCAAAATCCTTCTCTTGCCTCCATAACGAATCCAAGTTCCAGCACCTATATCAGGCAACTGGCATCCTTTTGTATTTTCTTTGGCACTTTATGTCAAAACCTTAGTAATCAAGAGTCCAGGCCTGGACCATGGCCCGGGCCTGGACAATGCATATCATGATAAAAACAATCGCATGAAGCATGAAATAGGTCGGGCGAAGGTGGCGGAAATATCGTAAGCGGGCTGCCTTTTTCGTCAAGCAAGGCGCAATTCCAGCTTGCAACGGCGATAGCAAGCAGACTATCGTACGCCTTCCGGGTTTTGGCAGACTTCATATACGGTTGAACGAATTCAAGCAGTACCTCCGACATCTTCTCCATGCCTTCGGGCCTGGGCACAACCTTCTGTCCTTTTAAGAGATCCCTTGAACGGAGTGGTTCGAGCAGTTCCCGTTCTATGTCAGCATGATCATGCTGACGATGCATTTTACGCTTCCCTGATTTTGATTTTCCAGACACGATGATACCCTCCGCCTCCTTAATTAACGATCCTTAATTAAACGATCCTGGATATATTCTTCCCCGGCATGGTCAGGTCAACGACATCTTAGAAGGAGGCAACAGCTCTTGATGTGCGGATGACCCATGCTACCGGAGAGACACGAGTCCCTGCTCCTCAAAATGCTCATCGAAGCGACAGCATATCGTAATAGATCCTAAGCCGGATAAATGGTCTGGCCGGTGCGCAAAATCTCAAGAAGCAACGGCGAGGGCGCTTTCAGGTCCGCAGGCGCAAATGGATGTGGTTCGATGGAAGGCTCGAGATTCTCAAAGATGATGGTCCGGTACAATAGCTTTCGATCCTCCCATGGGTTCCGCCCAAATGCAGGGGAGATGACTGCTACGTCAATGTCACTTTCCGGTTGCGGAGTACCTTTTACATACGAACCGAATAAAATGACCCGTTCAACCGGTAGGGTCTTTTGAAGTGCTTTCACGAATCTATCAACGATAGCTGCTACCTCAGCTTTTGATCTAGCCATACGAGTACCTCCTTTGTTTTTTCAAAGAGTGCATGGAATCTCTCGGGCGGATTCTCTGCTCTCTATCCCTTTCAGGCATCAAATCTCATTCTCATTATACCAAAATGAACGGCATTCCACCCCGCAAATTCGTGGCCTCAGGCGCTTCTTTCTATGAGAATGCTGTCACCTCGCAGGCACCGCGGATAGCCGCTGCCGTCACAACGTTCATGATGGGACCAGACCGCATATTGGGTATATGCCTATATGACGTGCATGTAATTTTTGTAAGTAATGTGGTAAGCAGGTTGCCACCTTTACGGCGCGGGATGGTAACGTGATGGTGAGAAGATCAGTTTAACAAAAACGAGAGGAGTTTTCAATCTGACAGCGTATAAGTATATATAGAAACCGATTTAAATTCCAACACAATAAATTTGGAATTTTTAGATCCAAGCGTATGGGGCATCTTGGAATGAACGACCCGAATGCGCTAAGTGTAAGTTCGGAGATTACTGACGTTTTTCCAGGGGTTGCCGGTGCTTGCGTGACGGGGCCTTTTGAAATTTGGCAAGGCCCTCGCGCCAAATTTTAACGGAGGCGCGCCGCAAGCGCGCCGTCCCCGGAACGCAAGCACCGGCAACCCCTGGGACGTGCTGGTAAACTGGCAAAATTAAGGAACCTACACTTAGCTCTAGGGCTTGGAGAATTCCCGACCTCTCCACGGTATAAGGAATATAAGTATAAGAAAAAGAATAGCACCCCGAACGTGTAACAGTCGAGAATCGACTTCACTAGAACGGCGCATAACGGATTGGGGAGGTAACAGATGGGCGAAGTTCTAGTTTTGATGGAGGGAATAGAAAAAACCTTTCCGGGCGTCCATGCACTCAGTCAATGTCAGTTTGAGCTACGCGCTGGTGAAGTACATGCCCTGGTTGGGGAGAATGGTGCCGGCAAATCTACACTGGTGAAAGTGCTCACTGGCGTGTACACGAAAGATGCAGGCCGCATCTTTTACAAGGGGAAGGAAGTTGAGATTCCGAACCCAAGAGTGGCACAAGAATTAGGTATCAGCATCATCCATCAAGAGCTGAATCTGATGCCCCATCTAACTGTGGCGCAGAACATCTTCATCGGCCGCGAACCGCGCAGAGGTATCAGATTCCTACTAAATGAAAAGGAGATCAACCAAAAGACCAAACAGCTGCTTGACATGATACACCTTGATTTGGACCCGCGCACCAAGGTTGCGGATCTCACCGTCGCCAAGCAGCAGATGGTCGAAATCGCCAAGGCGCTGTCATACAATTCAGAAGTGCTGATCATGGACGAGCCAACGTCAGCGCTGAGTGATGCGGAAACACAAGAGCTCTTTCGGATTATCCGCCAGCTCCGGGATAAGGGGGTGGGAATCATTTATATTTCCCACCGTCTGGAAGAGCTGAAGCAGATTTCTGACCGCGTCACCGTCATGCGTGACGGCCGCTATATCGATACAGTTCGAACCCAGGATGTAACCATCGACAAGATTATAAGCATGATGGTGGGCCGGGAGATCTATGAGACTTCCCGCGCAAATCCGGAAAATGCAAGCCAGGAGGTCGTGCTCGAGGTAAAGAACTTGAACCGGGGCCGTGTGATCAAGAATGTGAGCTTCAACCTGAAAAGAGGCGAAATCCTCGGCTTTGCGGGATTGATGGGTGCCGGGCGTACAGAAGTGGCGCGTGCAATTTTCGGTGCAGACCCCATCGATTCCGGCGAAATCTATGTAAAGGGTAAGAAGGTTGATATCAAGAGCCCCCGCGATGCCGTCAAGTGCGGCATCGGATATCTCTCTGAGGACCGTAAGCGCTACGGCCTGATGCTGGGTATGGATGTAGAAACCAATATCGTGCTCGCTACCATCGAGAAATTCCTGGGTTTCCTGGGGTGGGTAAACAAGGCCAGGGTCCGCGCTGAGGCGCAATCGCACGTGGATGAGCTCAGGATCAAGACGCCGGGCTTGCAACAGAAGGTGAAGTATCTTTCGGGGGGCAATCAGCAAAAGGTGGTCATCGGCAAGTGGCTGGCCCGAGATTGCGAAATCTTGATATTCGATGAGCCCACGCGAGGTATCGATGTGGGTGCCAAGAGCGAGATTTACAAGCTACTTAATGATCTGGCGGAAAGTGGCAAGTCGATCATCATGATTTCCTCGGAATTGCCTGAGATTCTACGTATGAGCCACCGCATCGCCGTGATGTGTGAAGGCCGCATAACAGGTGAGCTAAGTGCCTCAGAGGCCACGCAGGAACGTATCATGCAATACGCCACCATGCGCGAGAATCGCGAGAATGATGCACGATATTCGTCCGTTTCCGTTCCAGATGCTACTGCATTGGGGGGCTAGAATGATATGGAGAGTAGACCTGTGACCGTAAAAGACAAGGCAATATTGGAAGATAGGGCTAAAGATAAGGCAGTATTAAGAAGATCTCTGTTTCGCTCTGATGCCACGCAGAAAATTCTGGCCTTCGCAAGCCTTATAGTGATGTTTGTCGTGTTTTCGTTGGCGTCGCCGAATTTCGCCAAATTCAACAATATAATTGGTATCTTGCTTGCTACTGCTGTTAACGGCGTGCTGGCTGTGGGTGTTACTTTTGTGATCATCACCGGCGGCATTGATCTGTCGGTGGGCACGGTTATGACGTTTGCATCGGTAATGACAGGTGTGTTCATCACATTCTGGAAGCTGCCCATTATCATCGGCGTACTCGGGGGAGTGGCTGCAGGCGCGTTATGTGGTTTCATCAATGGCTCGATAACAGCCAAGATGAAAATCCCGCCTTTCATTGCTACTCTGGGCATGATGATGATTGCAAAGGGGCTTTCCCTTGTTATTTCCGGTACGAGACCCATTTATTTCATCGATACGCCCGTTTTCAGCAAGATTGCCATGGGTTCCGTCTTGGGGATTCCCAACGCTGTGCTGGTCTTTTTTGGCGCAGCCATAATCGCAAGTCTCATCCTGACAAAGACGGTGTTGGGAAGGTACACTTTCGCCCTCGGCAGTAACGAAGAAGCTGCCCGCCTCTCCGGTATAAACGTTGATGCCTGGAAGATTGCCATCTACACCCTGGGCGGCATATTTAGCGGCCTGGCTGGTGTCATGATGGCATCCCGTCTTAACTCTGCACAGCCGGCTCTAGGTCAGGGTTACGAGCTGGAAGCCATTGCCGCAGTTGTTATTGGCGGCACATCCCTCAGCGGCGGTGAGGGCACTATACTAGGGACGGTAATCGGCGCATTCATCATGAGCGTACTGACAAACGGTTTGCGCATCCTATCAATCCCGCAAGAATGGCAGACGGTGGTCATCGGTGTTATTGTCATAGCGGCCGTGTATGCGGACATCATCCGCCGTCGGGGGCAGTAAGGCTTAACAGTAACAGTAATGCGCAGAATGCGTGGGAGGTGATGATGGCTGGCTATGATCCAATCCTGGAATCCAACATCGGGAATATAGAATAGAACTAGGGAGGGAATGTTATTATGAAAAAAGCTACAGCCATTCTTGCCACCGTGGTGATCCTGGCGCTTATCTTGACGCTCTTTGGCGGTATGGTGCAGGCGAAGGAAAGAATCTATATTCCTCTTATCTCTAAGGGATTCCAGCATCAGTTCTGGCAGGCGGTCAAATTAGGTGCTGAAAAAGCTGCAAAAGAATTTGATGTAGACATCACCTTTGAGGGGCCGGAAAGTGAGTCCCAGGTCGACAAGCAGATCGATATGCTCCAGGCCGCTCTCAGCAAGAAACCCAAAGCCATCGCTTTGGCCGCCCTGGATAGTAAGGCGGTTATTCCCCTGCTCGAGCAGGCTAAGGCCGCCGGCATCCCCGTCATTGGATTTGACTCCGGCGTAGACAGTGATATTCCAGTTACTACCGCTGCTACCAACAACGTTGCCGCCGCCGCACTTGCCGCCGATAAGATGGCTGAGCTTATCGGTTACCAGGGTGAGGTTGCAGTTATCGTGCATGATCAGACCAGCCGCACCGGCATCGATCGCCGCGATGGTTTCGTAAATCGCATCAAACAGAAATATCCGAAGATCAAGATCGTCGATATACAGTATGGCGGCGGTGACCACCTCAAATCAACCGACCTTGCAAAGGCAATCATCATGGCCCACCCGAATCTCAAGGGCTTCTTCGGTGCCAACGAAGGCTCTGCCATCGGCGTGATCAATGCTGTAACCGAAATGAATATGAAGGGTAAGATTGTCGTCATAGGCTATGATTCCGGTAAGCAGCAGATAGCTGCCATCCGTTCGGGGTTGATGGCCGGCGCTATAACCCAGAACCCTATCGGCATCGGTTATGAGGCTGTCAAGGCTGCCGTCATGGCCATAAAAGGGCAGAAGCTGCCAAAAGTCATCGATACCGGATTCTTCTGGTATGACAAGACCAACATCGACTCCCCCCAGATCAAGCCTCTGTTGTACGACTAATCTCTGCTGTACGACTAATATCATCCAACCCCGAGCAAAAAAATGAGCAAGAAAAGAGGCTGCCCGGAGCAATAAGGGCAGCCTCTTTTTGGATGTCCTTGCGGGACTTCTCAATTAACTTGGTCACCCCAAAATGTTATGAAAATTTATGACTTTTTGGAAGGAATAACTGGTCCTATGTAGAATAAGTCTATAGTAAATCAATTGGTTTCATGATAATCGATATTTATATCCATATATATAACAATAGGTGCACGAATCTCCAAATTAAAACGTTTTTCCTATAGATATAGTTCATGTGGTGAAAACATATGCCAAGTATCGAAGATGTAGCAAAGCTAGCAAGGGTTTCCCCAGCTACTGTATCTAACGTTTTGAACCAGACGAGGCCAGTCCGTGAGGATACTCGAAAGAGAGTCCTTGAGGCTGTGAAGCGCCTGAATTACCGTCCCAATGAAATTGCGCGTAGTCTCAAGAGAAAGAAGACCAAATCCGTAGGGGTTATAGTCCCGTCCATCTCAAACCCATTTTACCCTTCCATCGTGCGAGGAATTGAGGAGCTTCTCGCTACAAGAGGTTATTCTATTCTCCTTTACAATACGGATCGTGAACGCACGAAGGAATTAAAGGCGATAGAGACGTTTTTTGAGAAGCAAGTCGACGGGGTGGTATTTGCGAGCGCTTCGCTAGCCATAAACACCTCATATATTACTACCCTTCGAAACAATGGGGTCGCCGTGGTAGCCTTTGACCAACGGCTCGATGATCCTGGCGTCGACGTGGTCACCGTCGACAATGTTCAGGGCGGCTATATTGGGGCGAGATATCTTATCGAACTGGGTCACTCACGTATAGCGTTTGTGAGCGGCCCTCTCAGCCGGTTGACTCGAAGGCACCGGTTTGACGGCTATAAAAAGGCTCTAAGCGAGTGCGGGGTGATCTTGAATGAGTATCTGCTTCGGATCAGTGTAAATGAAGAAGAGATAGCTAATGGAAACTATGAATTTGAAAATGGGTATCTACAGACCTTGTCGCTCTTGAAACTTCCACAGCATAAGAGGCCCACAGCGATCTTTGCTATTAACGATCTCACGGCTATAGGGTGTCTAAAGGCCCTTCAAGAAAGTGGGATCGATGTTCCCGGGGAGATATCGCTCGTAGGATATGATGATATACCTCTTGCAGGTTTTGTCACGCCGGGGTTGACTACCATAGTACAGCCTAAATACGAGATGGGTCGTATCGCGGCGCAACTGCTTCTTGAGAGGATGGAGGGTAATTATCTGGAGGGCGAGGGCAGGATTAGGGTCTTGGAGCCACGGCTGTCTATCAGGCAATCAACTGCGCGCGCAGCCTCTCATGCAAGTTTATGAGTCTATGCCATTTCAGCCTCGTGCGGGAGTATATACAGGATATTCATGCGAGCGTAAATAATCTCGAAAGGGATGAAGTTCAGATAATGATTAAACCACGAATCGCCTTGATTTCTTTCGCAGAATCACGAGAGGACATGTTTGAAAAGCGGCGCCACATGTTCGAGGAAGAAATCCATAAAGTGAGGAGCCGGCTCTCGCTGGAACATGAGGTTGCTTATCATGGTAAGGTGAATAGCTGGGACACGGTTGACGAAGCTATTAGGGGGGTACGAGCGAGCGACGTCGACGTAGCGATTCTTCACCTGCCTATATGGAGCTTTCCGGCGTTAGTCATTTCATGCGCGAGATTGCTTGATGTTCCAGTGCTTCTCCTGGCGAACGCCCGGGAAGAAACCTCCAGCATAGGTGGGATGCTAGGGGCTGGCGGTGGCCTTGATATGGCCGGCATCCCCCATAAACGAGTTGTTTGCAACGGCCCCGAAGATAGAGATGCCATCCAGAAGGTAAATGATTTCTGCCGCGCGGCAACTGTGCTTCATAGGTTGCGCGGTCAGAGGTTTGGCTGCTTCGGGGGCCGGAGTCTAGGCATCTATACTACGGCGGCTAGCCTGGCTACATGGCAAAGGGTATTTGGGGTAGACATAGAACATCTCGACCAGCTTATGATCCAGCGCGAAGCTGAGAGAATCCCAGATGTCGACGTTGAGCCATATCTTTCTTGGTTTTCAGAAAATGTAAACTGCATCTTGTCCGACGGCATGCCCGAATGGCGAGAGGCACTCAAGAGACAAATCCGCTCCTATGTTGCAACGAGGCGTCTTATTAAACAAAACAGGCTAGATTTCGTTGGCATCAAGTGCCAGCGAGAGCTTAGCGACGGTTACGTCCTTCAGTGTTTGAACGTGGCAATGTTGAATGATCCTTATGACCCCGCCCATCCCGCTGACCCTATAGAGCCCACTGTATGCGCTTGTGAGGCGGATCACGACGGTGCCCTCACTATGCAGATATTAAAGATGATATCAGGTGGCCAGCCGACCAGTCTAATGGATATTCGCCTTAGATCGGCGGAGGGCCTTCTAGTCTTGGCTAACTGTGGTGCCGCCGCTAGTTTCTTCGCCGCAAGGTCAACTGAAGCAAAAGATAATTGGGGTAGGGTCACTCTCATGCCCAATGTCTTTGGCTTCGCAGGCGGCTTCACAACACAGTACATCTATGCCCCAGGAAAGGTGACGCTGGCTCGATTATGCCAGAAGGACGGACGATATTGGATGGCGATTATGGTGGGTAATCTTGTCCTCCCCGAAAGGGGCGAGGTGCCAGGGGTCGTCAAACCCTGGCCTCACGCATTTTTCGAGGCCAACCTGGACTTTGAAGAACTATGGGAAACCTATGGTGCTAATCATATTCACGTTGTTTATGGGGATCATGTAGGTGCCCTAGAAGATTTTTGCAGGCTGCTGGGCATCGAGGCGAGAGTTTACACGCGGTGACCGGATGACGGGATATTCTTGGGCACCGGTGAGCGACCCGGGAGGGATATGCGTTCCGGGAAGCGTCCTGGAAAGCAAGGCAATATAGTGGAGGGGTATGGATGACTAGAAAGGAACGGGTAATCAGGACCATAAAGCGCGAGCCGGTAGACCGGTTGCCGGTGAATCTGGAGTTTACTGTCCCGTTGGCGGAAAGCTTTGTCGCCAGGTTTAAGCTAGATCAGGACTCACTATTTGAGGTTTTGGATAGCCATATTATCTATGCTTATCTTTCCGACGAGGTTGACCGCAAGGGAGATATAATCATAGACAACTGGGGAGTTGGTTATGACGCTCGTGAGGGTGCGGCCATCAGGATCCACCCCTTATCGGATAGGCTTGCATTGAGAAATTATGAGTTCCCCGACCCATGCGAGAAACGACTCATGGAGGGACCCATGGCTACCATAGCAAGATACGGCCGTGATTATTTCGTAGCTTCATACCAGCGCTGGTTGCTATTTGAGAGGGCATGCTGGTTGCGCGGGGTGGAGAATTTTCTTATGGATATGATAGTTGATCGCCCATTTGCTGAATGGCTTCTCGATAGGATTACTGAATACCAAGTCGAGGTAGCCCGCAGGTACGTTGCGGCAGGTGTAGACTGCGGTCGCACCGGAGATGATTGGGGTAGTCAGCTCGGCATGATGTTTTCTCCTGATTTGTGGCGCGAGCTTATCAAGCCACGTCTCAAGAAGGTATGGGATGTTTACCATGATGCTGGCCTACCAGTGATACATCATAGCTGTGGGGATATTCGACCAATCATCCCGGATTTGATTGAATTGGGTCTAGATGTCCTCCATCCCGTGCAGGCCATCATGCCTCGGAAAGAGTTGAAGCGAGATTTTGGAGCCAGGCTGATCTTATATGGTGGGATTGATACTCAGCATACTATCCCATTTGGTACCCCCGAGGATGTGCGTCGAGAAACGATTGAGTGTATAGATATCCTGGGGGCTGGTGGCGGGTATATCGTGGGTTTGGGTCATACTTTGACCTCCGAGACCCCGCTGGCTAATGTCAGTGCTCTAATAGGTGCGGTGCGGGAAAGATTGGGTCTTGCTCAGGATGAGCGATTAATAGCTATGGGAGGGGGGTGATGAATCAGGAAAGGCAGAAAGGCAAAGGGTAGGCCATTGATGACCTAATCTGCTTTACTACTCTAAGGGAGGGAAACCCGAATGAAATCAGGTAGATCGTTTCCCGTGATTACGGTCGCAGCTTGCATAATAATGTTGATCTTGAGTTCTCTCGTGTGTGCAGCGCCCTCGAAGAAACTTACTTTATGGACAGGATACCCTGAAATGGAACCATTTTTTAAGGCTGCCGCCAAGTGGTATAACGAATTGCACCCGGACGTTACTATTGAGGTTGCTTCGTTCCCTTTGCGGGAAGTAGAGCGGAAGTATGCTGTGAGTTTGCCGACGCGCACCGGGCCGGACATCGCTGAGTGTCACCTCTACATAGCTCAGATGCACATAGAAAATGGCAGCATACCCCCCAATGATAAGAAGCTCGATAGCTTCTTGAAGAGCGGAGTATATAACCCTCTCATGGTTTCGGAGAGCACATGGCGCGGTAAGACCTATGGCTTACCGATACTTTTCAGCCTGGATAGCATGCTTTGGAATGTGGCTATGTTCCATGAGGCAGGGTTTAAGGCCGGCCCTAAGGATTGGGACGAAATGATAAGCATGGCCAGGAAGCTAACTCGATATGACTCCGCTGGCCGGGTGATACGAAGCGGTCTTGACCTGCGCTTATTTGGAGCTGGAAGTGGAGTGGCAGCGAAGTGGTGGTACTTCTTAAAATCGGCGGGCGGTTCCCTCTTCGAGGAGGTAAGAGAAGGGAAATATAAAGCCGGCTATGACAACGAGGCTGGGTTTGATACAACTAAGCTGTATGTTGATGGTGTTCACAAATATAAATTTACCTCCCATGAGATAAAACACGATGTAGAGGCATTTGCAAACGAAGTCTCCGCCATGTTCGTCCGCGAGGCATGGGTCGTAGGGTATATGAGAAAGAATGCCCCAAAGGTCAAGTTTGATGTTTCTCCCATGCCGGCTTACAAGAAGACCAATGCCTTATATTTCTGGACAAATCTTTATGTAACCAGCAGCTCGAAGTACCCGGATATAGCTCGTGACTTCCTGATGTTCGTTGCTAATGGGCCTAAGCTTAAAGAACTCGAGAACATCATGTATAACGAGGTTGGCTGGATGCCCCCGAGAAACGATGTTCTTAAACGCCACCCCGATATTTATGAAAAGATCCCGCAATATAAGTACTTTAGTATCGTTCCAGACAACTATGAACTATACCCGTACCCGAGACTCTCAGTTACAGATGAGGCGTTTACTAAACTCGCTGAGAGGCTGGTTAAGATCTATCAAGACAAAAAATTCGTTGATAATCCTGATGCCTTGCGCACGGCTATCCATGAGGCAGCAAATGAAACCAATGAAGTGCTAAAAGAAGCAGGTCTATATGCCAAATAAGCAGGCCTGACAGCGAGGACTGGCCGGTATCCTCTCATTTGAGAGCTTGAAGCCGGGTTGATGGAAAAAGATAATGCGTCCAGGGTTGCCGTCAAGACCTTCTTTCCTTGGCGGTAACCCGCCCCGCATAAATATTAGTCTCACCAGCATAAATATTAGTCTCAAAGGAGCAAGAATGAGCATGGAACGGGTACGACGGAATATGCGAGTGCCCATAACCAGGCGCCTCGTGTGGCCGCAAGTATTCTACTGTATCGTGGTTCTAGTCCCGGTTACGATTCTTTATTTAGTGATACGAATCATTCCTATCATTCAGACTATCTGGATGAGCTTTCATAAGTGGGATCTTGTGAGACCCCTTCATCCGTTCATCGGGCTTGATAATTACGTTAAACTCTTCAATGATCGACTCTTCCTCGACGCCCTCCGCAATACTACGGTCTTTGCTATAGTGTCAGTTATCGTAACGTTGGCAATTGCTCTTATGATAGCGCTGATGTTGGAAAAGAGTATGAAATGGAAGATAGATGCAGTCTATAAAATGTTGTTTTTCCTCCCCGTGGTCCCGACCCTTGTTCCAGTCTCAGTAGTCTGGAAATGGATTTATGATCCTACTTATGGGTTGCTAAACTACCTAGTCGGCATATTCGGCATCAAACCTCAGGGCTGGCTTATCAATCCCAAGCTTGCCCTGTGGTCAATCATCCTGATGAGCGTATGGAAAGGTATCGGCTATTATATGATCCTCTTTCTTGTCGGCCTCAAGGAGATTTCATTGGAACTCTACGAAGCCGCCAGTATCGACGGGGCTGGCACCTTGCAACGAATTAGGTATGTCACCCTTCCACTGCTGCGTCCCATAATACTCTTCAATCTCGTCATCGCTACCATGACGGCCTATAATGTGTTTGCCCTGGTTTATGTCATGACCATGGGAGAGCAGGGAGCGCCGGCAAACCCTGTACGCGTGATCGTCTTTGATATGTACGAGAATGGCTTCCGGTACCTTAAGATGGGATATGCATCTGCAGAGGCTACGATCTTATTGATTATTGTCTCCATCCTGACCTTTTTGGAGTTTCGTTCCGTACGCTCTCGATAGTCGCCGAATTCCATGCCCATCGTTGCAACGCTGTTATGCTAACCACCCAGTGGGTACTACACGGGGCTCCATATGGTCCTCTGGTTTTAGTCCCATAAGATCCTTTACGTATACTAAATCAACTGATCAAGAGGTGGCTTGGGAGGGAATTTCAAATCGTGATGAACAGGCGAAATACCAGAGCGGTAAACTCGGCCGGTGTAATATGTAAGCATACAATATTGGTGGTAGGGGCTCTGATCTCCATATTCCCCTTTATCTGGATGGTACTAACAGCCTTCAAACCTGAACCAGAGACATTGCTGTGGCCTCCACGAGTACTTCCAATGGAACCGACCTGGCAAAACTTTATCAACATATTCACCCGATGGCCGTTTCATCGCTTCTTTCTAAATTCTTTCATTTTCGCCGGGGTATCGACGCTTACAATTCTTCTTACATCTTCTGCCGCCGGGTATGCTTTCGCCAAGATCCGGTTCTGGGGGCGAGATCTACTCTTCTTTATCTTTCTCGCTACCATGATTCTTCCCTTTGAAACCTATATGATCCCCGTATACCTCCTTGTCAACAAGCTTGGATGGATCAATACATACCAGGGACTGATCCTTCCATTCGTCATAATGAGTTTTGGCTTGTTTCTAATGCGACAGACAATACAATCGATCCCTGACGAGTTGATTGATGCCGCACGGGTCGATGGGTGTTCAGAATTCCGCATATACAGAGATTTGATCTTGCCACTCAGCAAGGGATCGCTTTCAGCGCTGGCGATCTACGCCTTCGTCTCCGTCTATGGCTTCTTCACATGGCCCTTAGTAGTTACGACTACCCAAGACATGTACACGACAGAGCTCGGCCTCGCTATGTTTCAGAAGGCTTTTTTCACAGAATATGCCCTTTCCATGGCAGGTGCCGCTGTGACGTCACTACCCCTCATCTTTCTATTCTTGTTCTTCCAGCGGAATATAATCACTGGTATCACTCTTACGGGACTGAAGGGATGATGTTGGCATGGATGAGATCCGGTGGAATCGCTTCAAGGAGGCCGCTCTTGGCAGAGGCAGGGACATCGTTGTGGCTTTGATCGTTGACAGCCCTTGGATCCCAGGCCATTGTGGCATATCGCACTTCGATTACTTCCTGTTCCCAGAGCGTTGGTTCGAGGCAAATCTCAGGATATATTCTTCATACCCTGACATAGTCTTCCTCCCGGGTTTCTGGGTTGAATACGGAATGGCAACCGAGCCATCCGCTTTTGGTTGCAGGATTACCTGGTGGGAGAACAACACGCCATCGGTGAGCCCTGTGATCCACAATATGGCTGATCTCGACCGTCTCCGGGTACCCAAGCCTGAGGCGGATGGACTGATGCCATTTGTTTTGCACTGGTATAGGTGGGCCCAGGGTTTATTAATGGAACGAAATATGTCCATAAAGATGGTGGCGGCCCGCGGTCCTCTCGCGCTGGCGGCGCACCTGAGAGGGATGACGGAGTTCCTGACGGATTTAAAGATAGAACCAGCTGGCGTGAAGAGACTTCTTGAGATAACCACTTCTACGGTGATCGAGTGGCTTAAGGCCCAGGCCGAGACCCTGGGGACCGTAGAAGGAATAATGGTGCTTGATGATATAGTTGGTTTTCTGTCGCGCCAGGACTACATAGAATTTGCTCATCCATACCTGAGGGAGATTTTCGATTCATTTCCTGATATGGTGAAGGTGTACCATAATGACGCCAACATCAGACCTTTCATGGATAAGCTCGCTGAGACAGGCTTAGATGTTCTGAACTTTGGTTACAACCTGGGGATAGATGAGCTAGCGAGGGTGGTAGGTGAAAAGATATGCATCATGGGTAACATACCCCCTCTCAGTGTCCTGGCGCAGGGCCGGCCCGAGGATGTTAAACACGTCGCTGCCAAGTGCCTGGAGAGCGTATCGAATGTCGGTATCCGGAGATTTATACTATCCGCTGGCGGCG
Organism: Bacillota bacterium; assembly: GCA_012839815.1. Lineage (GTDB taxonomy): Bacteria > Bacillota > SHA-98 > Ch115 > JABLXJ01 > JABLXL01. Next base: position 37,050 of record DUMQ01000020.1, read on the forward strand.
GAGTATCTCCTGGTACACCGCAAGAGAATATAAGTGCCATAGCATGTTCCGGGTCATTGTAAAGATCTAGCTGGACCTCTAAGTTTAACATACGGTTGGGAGGGTTATATCGATGCTGGCATCGACATGTTGTCGTGAAGATCCGATGAGGGATCACCCAGGAATTTCGCCATTGAAGTCGCTATTAGAGTTGACTCCGGAAGAATTCCCTGCCTACATAGAGGTTCTCCGCAAGAAGGTTGTCAATGCAGGCAATAGGCTTCATGATTTTGCAGAGTTTACCATGGACCTCTGCTCATATCTTGTCCGCTGGAGCCTGCAGAAGCCTGGTGACCCAAAGGCTCTGGCGGACGAGGTCATTACCGGTGAAATATCTAAGAATATTGAACTCCTCCGAGAGGCTGGCGCCGAGAATGAAGTGAAGCGGATTGAGGATGCGCGGCGGCGCTTTGCCAAAAGCAACCTCATAAAGCTATCCCAGGCCTGCGACAGCGGGGCCATAAATACGCGCTGGGGCAATGACTACGCCTCAGGGCTACGCGAGGCCATGCGCAAGGGCGCGGTCCTAGTAACTACAAACCCCCAGCTCGTTGACCTGGCGAGGAGGGATGATCCTGCTACATGGGATTCTGTCAAGGCGGCGTTGCAGAGGAGCCGTCCTGGTGCCACAGGCGCCGAGCTTGCGACGGCCATGACCATGCAGGTTGTACTAAAGAATGCGCGTGAGCTCAGGCCCATCTATGAACTGACCGGAGGGCGCCTGGGGTATGTGAGCCTTCAGGTCAACCCGAAGAATTCCTCCGATTCTGAAGGAATGATAAGGGAGGCGGAGGGTATATATCAGGACCTGACCCGTGAACTCGGCGGGCCCCCCAACGTGGTTTTCAAGGTGCCTGCCACGCGGGCTGGTCTGGATGTGGCCAGGGAGCTCACCTCCCAGGGCATCGGGGTGAATGTAACGGTGAATTTCTCTGTTGCTCAGGAGGTAGCATTCGCTGAAGTCATAGAGGAGGGCAAGGCCCCTGTATCGTTTTTGACCCTGATGGCGGGGCGGCTAGATGACCCGGTGGCGATTGAACTTGAGGGTCTCGGTGTCTCCGACGCAAAGGAGCTCAGTACATGGGCCGGGGTTGCGGTTGGTCGCAAGGTCTATAGATTGCTTTACGATGGCGGCAGGGGGTATAAGAGGTCTTCCCTGCTGATAGCTTCGCTCCGGGGTCCGTGGCACATAGACAGGCTAATCGGGGCTGGGAGCTCGCTACTCTATATCACCGTGTTTCCTGATAAGGCAGAGCAGTACGACAGGGAGCCGAGGTCGATCTCACCGAGGCTGGGCGAGGACGTGCCGGAGGAGATAATAAGGAGGCTCAGGAAAAGCGACCTATTCAACAAGGCATATGATGAGGACGGCCTGGAGCCTGCGGATTTTGATAGCTATCCACCTGTGCAGGCTACCCTTAAATCCTTCGCCAAGGCGTACGACGAATTCGTATTGTATGTTATGTCATGATGGCGCAAGAAAATAGACCTGTTTTTTCGTTTCGGGTTATGGATTAAGCTGAAATTCCTCCAGAAAGCGATGTTGGATACCCTTCGCGTTGTATTTCGTTGTATTTCGGGTAAGCACACCCGGCTCACCTAGGAGAGTCCCAACACCCAAGACCATGGACGGGTAGGTCCTCGTCTGTGCGGTGCGTCTCCGCCTTCTTCTTGCCCCGGAGGGGAACGGCGTTTTCCTAAGCCGCCGGTCCCTTCCTCCCTTCCTCCCCCTATTGACAATACTCCACATTGAGATATGATAAATGTAAGCATTTTTATCATTGAAATGTTAATAATGTATAGCAGATATGTCTGCGCTGAACTTCGCCAATTAAAACTCCTCCAATCGGTGGTGATAATTTGTGAGCCTCTGGGAAGAAAACATCGCGGTCATTCGCGAGCAGAACCCGTGGTGGGTTTCAGGTACAGTACCTGCCGACCTCGCCGGGTCGGTCCGAAGGGTCTACTATGAGACCATCATTGAACATCTTGCAAGCCAGCGTGAGATCCTGCTCCTCGAGGGGCCGCGCCGGGTGGGTAAAACCACGCTCATCTACCAGACTATAAACCGGCTACTTGCCTCCGTGAAACCCGACCACATACTGTACGTGTCTGTGGACGACCCCTATCTCAAAAGGGAGACCCTGTTCAAGGACATCCAGGGCTACTTCGAGCACTTCGTCGCCAGGCAAGACCTGCGGAGCGCGCACGAGACATTCTATGTCTTCCTCGACGAGGTTACAGCCCTCGAGGACTGGGAGCTTTACGTGAAGCGTTACTATGATCTGAAGTTCCCCTTCCGCTTCGTGTGCACAAGTTCGGCTGCGGCCTTTCTAAAGAAACGGTCGCGCGAGAGCCTGGCAGGCCGGATATCCGCGATCCAGGTATACCCCTTCTGCCTGTCGGAAACAATCAGGCTCCGGGGGATGGGGGAGAACCTGGCGAGAGCGCACGCCCGGCTGCGCGACGTCTGGGCGGCGTTCTACGGGGACCCCCATATTAGGCGGCTCCACGCCGACCTGCGAGAGGTGGAGAGGGAGTTCGGAGCGGTCCTCCTGGACGAGCTCCCTACAAGGCTCTATCTTCTCGAGGGTGGGTTTCCGGAGTACATCCTCGCGCAGTCCGAGCGTTACAAGGATCGCTACTTCCTGGAGAGCGTTGTCGACAGGACACTTTTCCACGACATCGGACCGGTCTTCGGGACAACCGACCTGCACTTACTTCAGAGGTTATTCCTTTATAGCAATAACCAGAGTGGGGCGCTTATGAATATCTCAGAGGCTTCAAGGAACCTGGGAGCACCCTATTCGACGGTAGCCAGTTACCTGCGTTGTCTGAGCGCGGCTGGGCTGCTTTACCTTCTGCCGAAGTTCGCGTCCTCTGTGGAGGCCGAGGCGAAGTCACTGGAGCGCGTGTACGCCATAGATCCGGGGCTCTACCTTTCGCTTGCCCGCATCCGGCCCGCCGACCTTGACCGCACGGGTGGGTGGGGGCGCCTTGCAGAGATCAGCGTGTTAGCGGAGTTGAAGCGTCATGACCTGCGCGCTATCCACTACTGGAGGGAAAGGGATCGCGAGGTGGACTTCGTGGTGGAGAGCGGCGGCGCCTTGATCGCCATCGAGGTCAAATTCGGGACGGGGCCGCTCGACCTCGACAGGGAGGGTTTTCGCGGCCTCGAGTACTTCACGCGTAGGTTCTCGCCAGCTACCCGTATCATCATAAGCCGAGATACATACGAGCTTCACGACGAGCGGACCCTTGTAGTGCCGTTACGGCTGTTCCTGGGTTAGCGACGGAGGACCATCAATAGGAAGACCATCAATAAACGAGATAATAATCCTCCGGGCCAAGACCAAGGCCTCTCTAGCATCTTCTTCTGAAGGGAGACTCTCTGATAAAGAGCCGGGTAGGGTGTCGGGGTAATGCGTAGGGATATAGAATCGATCTAGAGAATATAAATCATCCGCAAGACCTGAGATAGCTTCTTCTCCAAGAAGGAAAATCAGATCAGCCAACTTATGAGTATGTGGAGGCACATTCCCACGCCCTACGAGGAGAGCCCTTAGCACTTTTTCTACACACTGCTGTGAGTGAAGACAGACCTGATTCCAGAGACCTTCTTTTAGAGCCAACTCTGCCATTCTCAAATCCTGTCTGGCAAGATTAAGCCAGCGAGTCATCTGGTCGTTCATATACTATCTTTCCCTTTCCTAAGATCTCTTCCCTTATAAAGGGCCGTTCCCTGACTAAAGTCTCCCATTCTTCCGGTGTATAAACAAGGATATCCATTCCCACTTTAGGATGAAATTGCCTCATGATCTCTTTGATACGATCTAAAAAGGGTAAAGTGGTATTAGCAATTACAACAAGGTCTAGATCAGACCACTCTTGAACCTTACCTGCAGCTAGAGATCCGAAAAGCATAACCTTTCGAGGGTGCATTCGGTTGACGATCTCCCGGATGAATCGCATTAATTCATCACGTAGAAACCTTACACGCTCTTCCGCCGATATACCAATTGTTCCAAAAGAACTAAACGCTTTCTCAACCCTCCTCCTCTCAAGATTCCCCAATTTATTCTTCGCTGCTTTAAAGAGATCATAGGCATATGATATGTCTTCGTCGAACCGGCGGAGTTGTTCACTATGGGGAACACTTGGAATCGCTCCGGCCTCATATCTAGCTATTGTGGCAGGGCTCCATCCTAGAAGAGCTGCCATTCCTCTTTGAGAAAGACCATATCTACCCCTGATCCTCCTGATGTCCTCAGGGCCTGGCAATCCTTTCTGTTCACGGTATCGCGAATAAGCCAAAGCCAGGTTTTCACTATCCAAGCTCTCATCAAAAATATCAGTTCCACACACATTACATACCTTTACACTCGCCATAATTGTAATAGGCTCACCTTTAACCGGGTAGGTTTCCTGGCGCTGTATCTTGATAGACTCCCTCTCCATTTTACACCTGGGACAATAGGCCTTCATACCTAATCATCCTCCCTACACGATGACTCTCGGTATGGAAGTGTATATGGCCCGTTAGACTCGTGAAATGACATACACACACAACCACGGTCGCTGTCAACCTTAAGCTTTATATACACCAGAGTACCATCAATATCCTTAATAAACTCCCAGACTACTCCTTCCCCCGAGTGATCCGCCAGCGGACCTCTGTCATAATCCCGATATGTGAGGCTCAGGATCTCGTTCTTCGCAGCGCCGACCGTAAAACCAAGCCTCGCCAAACCGTCGAGATTCGCCTTGCGGGGAATAAAATCAAACCTGCCCGGGGTATTAACTTCAGCCCTGACCTGCCGTAGAAACGCGTTTACCTCTTGAATTGAAGCTGCATAATCAAAACCAGTTCGATCGGGTCGAGACACCAACACCCCTTCCCTCCCAAAGTATATCATTGATCGAGCAAAAATGCTATCACTTAATATCATTTTCTTAAGCAGGATTTTACAGCGGATTACTGGCCATGGCGTCCAAGATTCTAATTCGCTATCTACATATATTTTCCTTCTAATCCTAAATTTTCCTTCAAAAATGGAGCAAACGCCGACTACTTGGAAATACTTTCCCAAAGCTGCCGGCGTTGCTGAAATAATACGCAGAGCGGGTGATGCCGCCTCAAGGGGTCTATCCACACGCTCTATTACGCTCTACTGCAACAGAAAAGTGCGTATCTCGTGCTTGGCTAGATGGAATCTGAGGATATTTCCCTCGAGCCTTGCCCCGGTCCCGGGACTAGCTGTGGCGGCCGGAACCGGTCGTTCGATGCGGTCCAGCTCTGTAACCTTTGAAACATTAAATCCGAACAAAACCTCAACATCCGCCTCGCGGCCTTCGCTCTCTTCGCTCTCATAGACCCGGATTACCAGACCATTATTATCCTCGGCCCGCTTAAAAGCGGATATCATCGCATTACTGGAGTTCACCCGCACGAATGACCTGGAGTCCGGGATACTCATAACCTCGGGGCATGTGCGGCACGCCTCAGCGGTCTCCGAAATCTTGATAGCATCCAACATCTCCCCAGCAAATTCCCCGGCCACCCCAGTTAAGGGAAGCGCCAGGAGGGGGCGATTAACCTCATCGCCGCGTCGAGGGGTCTCGGCCTCGCGCCAGTCGCCCTCATGCGAGTAGATCGAATACACAAAGTAAGAAGAGATCTTCCATTCATCAAAGTGCAAGACCTCGGTCAGGGTCCCGACGGGGGTCTCCCAGATATACCTGAGGTTTCTTTCATCCTCCAGCGGCTCGTGACCTTTACCCTTTGTGCGTCGGACTGGTGACTTTCTTACCACTTTGCACGCCCAGCTGGTAAGTTGGTTACCACTTCCTCGCCACCCCACCATGCCCCACCGGTGATGGTGGTAAGAATCTTGCCACCCCGCGGCGGAGGAGTGGTAACTCATTTACCACTACCAGCCTTATCATGGTAACTTTTTTACCGATCTAACGTGTTTACCGGCCGGGGGTGGCAATTATATTACCACCCCGCGCCGCGAGGGTGGTAACTTTCTTACTACTTCGCCACGCTCACCGGCTGAAGGTGACAAGATACTTGCCGCCACACCCCGCAAAGATGACCACCTGCTTATCACCTGGCCCACACCTCGCCCGCACGGCCCGAAGATGGCAAGTTACATGACCTACAAGATCTACATGCGCCCGCTCTTTTGCAGCCCCCAATGATGTTCTCCTGCAAAACTCAAGTATGGTTGGGACCAACATAAGGTTATACAAGGTATAAGATTTAGGTTTTGGTTTCGATCAAGGTTTAGGTTTCGGTCAAAGTCAAGGTCAAGATTTAGGTTTCGGTCAAGGTTAAGAAGCTTCACAAAACTCTACCATGAACGTCCTGATCTCATATCTCATAGGGTTTGATGAGGAATTTGAGTTTGTTGCCGCTGAACTCCACAGGCGCCTCTTCCCGCTCCATCAGGTTGCACTCCCGTGCAGCCTTGATGGGAAATCCGAAGCTCAGGTGTGGTGATGAAGTGCGTCAGGACCTCCGTGCCATCCATGCCACGCCACATGAAGGTATCGTATTCCGGCCGGTTGTATTGATTCCAGCTGATCTTCGTGGTCATGAAGTATTCAAGCCCGCTCTTCTTGATTATCTGCGGGAGGGCCCAGCTATACCCGAATACGTCAGGAAGCCAGAGCACCTTGCACTCCCTCCCGAATTCCTGCCGGAAAAACCTGGTCCCAAACAGGAGCTGGCGCACCAGCGACTCGCCCGAGGTCACGTTGCAATCGGCCTCGACCCACATGCCCCATGTAGGCTTCCACTGCCCCGAGGCCACCTTTTCCTTTATAAGGTTACATTGGTGAACCTCCTCCAGCTCCCTGCACAATCTCAAAAACGTAACGGCCACACGTTCGTTCAACGTGATAACCGCGGTCGGTCTTACTTCTTTCAAGTAGCTGATGCACCCGTCTATGTCGCTATCCGATCCACCTGTCAGGAGGAATGGCAATTCTGCCACCTGCACATACCACGGGTATGAATCGAAGACCAGGCTCGGATCATATGGGATACCCGCTAGCTTGAGGGCGTGTCTGTAGCCCCGCAGGCGGTCAGCGACCGAGGTCGTTGACAAGTTGGAGGTTGCGACGAAGCCGATGCGGCGGTGCCCAAGGCTTAGGAGATACCGGGTTGCCGCGAATGCCCCACCGAAGTTATCCGATGCCACAGCGCAGGCGTTTGAACCAACAAGATAGCGGTCCACCAGGACTATGGGGTATCCGGTTTCGGTAAGGGTGCGCACAAGGGCCTGAGCCTTGCTGCCGTCTGCGGGCCAGAGGGCAATGCCGCCCACGTCATCCTTGGTTAGCCTGTTAAGGATATCGAGCTCATTGTCGGGATCGTTGGCGGAGTTTATCGTAAAAATAGTAAATCCGCGGCTCCTCGCTACCTGCTCGATACCGGATGCTATATCACCTACATACTCTGTGTGGAGGCTACTGGCGACCACGGGGGCGATAAAGGCTATATTCGGCCTCCGGCTACGAGCTCCGGCACCGGCTGGCTTGTGGGCAGCCTCCTTGCCAGAATCGCTGGCGGAATCGCTGCCCCCATCATGTCCAGCCCCGCTTGCGCCCGCCGCGCCTGCGGATTCGGATTTACGCGTAGCGCGCACTCGGTCCCGGTCCCGGTCGCGACCGGGACCGGCAAGAAAGTTACCATCAGGCCGTGCGGGTGAAGTGGTAAGCAAGTTGCCATTTTACGCCGCGGGGTGGTAAGATACTCACCATCCTCGACCTGTAGGCGCGGCAGAGTGGCAAAAAAGTTACCAGGATAAGGCGAGTAATGGAAAATAACTTGCCACCCTTACGGCGCGGGGTGATAAGCTATTTACCACCATCATCGGCGGGTCACGGGAGGGTGGTAAAAAAGTTGCCAGGATAGTCGCCAAGCTGAAAAATAGCTTACCACTTTACCGCGCGAAGTGGCAAAATACTTACCAGTCCGACGCGCAAGTGGTAACTAATTTACCACCTTGGCGCGCGGAGCGGTAAAGGATTTACCAGCTCGACACGTAAGTGGCAAGCAACTTGCCACATCACCATGAGAAGTGGAAAGATACTTACCATCGAAAGACGAGGACGCGTTGCGTATTCTGCGCTGCGTATTCTTAGAATGGGCTGCCTGTGCTTCTGCGTATTCTTAGCCCATTTTCCGCAGTAGGGGCAGGTTTAATTAGGAATTCATTGTGGCCATTTTTTACGTGGCTACGGTTGAGGTGGTCGATATTCACCGATCAGAAGCCCGAGCTTTTGCAGGGTTCGGTAATGA
>DUMQ01000021.1 GCA_012839815.1 Bacillota bacterium
CGGGGCCTTTTGAAATTTGGCAAGGCCCTCGCGCCAAATTTCAACGGAGGCGCGCCGCAAGCGCGCCGTCCCCGGAACGCAACACCGTAAGTCCTGGGACGTGCTGGTAAACTGGCACAAATTAAGGCACCTACACTTTCCAGGCCGAGCCAACATCGACATACAGGATGGCTCGTGGTTAATGGGCCAACATGCGACACCCGCAGACTTGGCGGGCTTAATTTCAGGTATTGAGCTACATGATGAAAGTTGCAAGCCTATTCCGTTTGATATAATATTTCCTTAAGAAGGCACCGGAAAGGGAGGAAAGCGAAAAAATTAGCGCTAATCCTTGAAGAGTTCGAAAGCATAATCCGTCGGCTCCCGGCGCGAAGATTGCAGTTACTGTTGAATTGTGCTAAAGAACTCGATGAGGGAAGAATTAACTCCTGAAGAAGTTGTTGAGATCGAAGCCGGTAAAGCAGAAATAGCCCGTGGAGAATGGGTGGATTGGGATGACCTCAAATGTAAGGATTTGAAGGGGGTAATGCCATATGGATACATATTATGCGGCCTTGACGAGGCGCAGCGTGCGCAGGTACCTTAGAGATGATATACCCGATGAAGACCTAACTAAGATCCTGGAGGCTGGCCGAACGGCACCTTCAGCTGCCAACCGCCAGCCCTGGCGGTTTGTGGTGGTCAGGGACCCCAAGATAAGAGAAAAAGTGGCCGCCGCGTGCAACGGGCAGACCTGGATGGCGGATGCCGCAGTCATACTTGCGGGAATAGGAGTGCCGGGCGAGAGTCAGAAATGGTATGCTGTTGATGTGACTATCGCCATGCAGACCATGATCCTCGTAGCAAGCTCGCTCGGATATGGGACCTGCTGGATCGGCGCTTTCGACGAAGATAAAGTGAAGGAGGTCCTTGGAATCCCCAAGGAGATGAGGGTCATCGCCCTCACCCCCATAGGCAAGCCGTCCGAGACACCCCAAGCTCGCCCTCGTAAAGATAGGAGTGCCGTCTTCTTCCTCGACGAATTCGGGAAGGGTTTTACAATTTGAGCTCAGTCTCTGCGCCCCCCAACGTGACCCCAGAGTGGGAAGCGCAATTGAGGTGAGCCGATGAAAGGCTACATCCAGCCCCGGAGAAAGCAGAGCTACCGCGAATACGCTTCCATGATCTCCATCATAGTTACGTCACGTAGCTCCTTTTCAATGGCGTAGACCTAAAGACAGTATAAGATCACTTGGGGCATGCGCAGGGAAGCACGACAATCCCAATATACGCCCATGTTCTTTCGGCCATGCAAAAAAGACGGCACAAGTCATCAATGATATCCTCAACGACACTAAAAAGCCAGCCTTTCTAGCTGGCCTTTTGTTTCATTTTCACCAAATTTGCACCATCGGCTCGATCTTCGGGTGGAAATCAGTTTTAGCGAAAGCCCTCAACTTCAACATTATCAGCAGGGTTGCCTTCGCAGACCTTATAGCAAAGTATGGGCCTCTCTTCTGACTCTGCAAGAAAGAGCTTCGGGCTATCTCGGTCTTAGCCATGGTAGAGACCTTCTCTGCCTGCTCGATGACCTCTCAACAGATATCGGCGATTTCCTTGACCTTTGGCATGACCTCCGTCCTGGCTTGGTCTACCCGCCTTCTGGACAACTTGGTCATCGAGAGGAGCCGCTTCTTCACTGACCGGATACGATCACGAAACTTGGCCCCGATGGCGCAGCCAGTCTCCTTTATCTTCTTGACGATCCGGGTCACTACCCTGACCCCATCTGACAGAAGCCTTGCATCATGAGTTTGGCCAGGGTGGTGAAGTCGTCCACATCATCTTCGAGCCGGATATGGGAAAACCTGCGCCAGGTGATGCTATCGGCAACTTCCTTGCAAAGCCGTTCATATCCGAGATTATACCTTCCCTTGAGATACATCATGCGAAGGTATACATCCACGGGGGTACCGGGCCTACCGCAGGTGGTGGAGAAATGCTTCTTGAAAGGCTCAATAAACCTTTCATCAGAGAGTAGCTCACCCACCTTCTCAAGTTCCTCCGGAAGGGAGAAGTATGATTTAGGCAGCCATTGGTCCACCAGACTCAATTGGTTGATGTTTTTGTTCTCAGATCGCAGCATTACTCTCCCCCTCTTTGCATAGCTCTATTATACCATCAAATGGAGTATTTGTGGGAGAGTAAATGCCTGTCGCCATGCATATTTGTGAGGTCCATTGCGCTTGACCCGGGTCCGTTTTAAAGCAATTGAAGAGAATATTGTTACGATGGGTCCAAGCAGAAGCGGTTTTTCCCTTGTCTCTTCGCCTGATAACAGGCCTGATCCGCCCTTGCAAGCAGCGAGTCGACGGAATCATTTCTTTTGGCCGAGGCTACGCCAAGGCTCACCGTGACTTGGCGGTGCGGGAAAGGGTAAGTCTCTATAGCTTTCCGTATTCTTTCCGCCACTGCTACAGCACCTTCCTTTTCTGTCCCTGGAAGAATGATTACAAATTCCTCGCCCCCGTAACGGCTTGCAATATCCACTAGCCTGATGGAGTTTCTTATTATCTCTGCCGTCTTCTGTAACACTATATCGCCGGCCATGTGGCCAAAGGTATCATTGTAAGTCTTGAAGTCATCGATATCCAGGAAAATAACCGACAGGGGTGTACCGTACCTTGTTATCCTCTCGAGTTCTTCAACCAGCCTATTTCGCAGGGCACGCTTATTAAAGAAACCGGTCAAGAATTCGGTTTCAGCTTCTATCTCCAGGCGGCGTATAAGCTTCGCATTAGCCAGGGCTACCGCGGCGAAGTTGGCATATATCTGCAGGTTTCTGCTACCGTCGTCATCCATGGAAAGGGGGAGCACTATACCTAACAGGCCGACAGCACCCAAAGCAGTCCAGAGGGGATAAACCATGATTTCATTCCCGGGAGCAACCTCTAAACCGGTGAGACCTGGTAGGGTCATTAATTCCTCAATACTCAGAGATGACGGCTCAACCTTTGAAAAAACCTGCTCAATCAAGGGCTGGACCATCGGCCATTCCCTCCCAATCAAAAGGTGGCCGTATTCACCTTTAGCCTGCGCTACCCTGATTTTGTCACCCTCTCGAAGGCCGACAAAAACCAGCTCGGCCTTGTAAATTATGACCAGCGAATTCGTTATGAGGTCCAGAACCTTGTCCAGTTCGACGGTCGAGGTCAACAGGCGGCTGATTTCGTAGATGCTGTTCAGTTCAAGCCTCCGTAATCCTAACAGATTTTTTTCCAGGATGGCCTTAAGAACCTCATTGATCGTCTGGTAAATACTGCACGCTTTGGTGACAAAAGTATTTTCTTCCTCACCTCCCACCTGGGTTCTGATCCTGGTAGGAGTAATGATAAGGAACCCTATCTTTTGGGCGTAGGTGCCCAGGCGGTACGCATAAAGTTTAATCCCGTAAGGACAGGTAAGTATGCCTTTATCTTCTAACGACCCGAGGGCGGACTTGTAAAAACGGATGCACTTTTCGTTGCAAATCTTTCCTCCTTTGTTTACCTCCTGGCATAATTCGACGGGCCGACTGAATCGGGAAAAAGAGCCACCATTTACATCAAAGATGTAAATGTTTGCATCCATGACCTTGGCCAGCGTATCCTGAAAATCCTGCCAGTATTTTACCGAAATGCTGAGCAGAAGGTTTGTTGGCATCTAGTGGCACCTCATCTCAACATATTTGCTCTATCTAATTTGCCGAGAATATTTATTCCGTTCGGCGTAATCTCATACTCCCTCAGGGCCCTGCTGTGGTTGCTTCCACGGGCTTTAAGGATTCCAAAAACTTTCTTGATGCTTGAATCATCTTCCACGTACCGCAGTATGATTATATTATCGGTCATTAAGGATATTTGAGCTTTAGTTACTACCATAGGTGAAAAGAGGTCTTCGTTGAGTACCGTAAATATGGTAGTGATATGCCGCCTTTTGAGCTGCTGTCCTATCGCCCAGAGATAATCTTTATACTTTTGTATATCAGAAACTCTGCTTTCAAAAGAAGAGATGCTGTCGATGACAAACCTCTCCACTTTCTTTTCCCTGACCATGTCCAGTATTTCAAAAGCGTGCTTATCTATGTCCAGTTCTATGGGAGAAATAAACTTGATATCGAGTCGACCCTCTGCCAGATATCTATCCATCTCCCATCCCAGATGACGGGCAGTATCCTGAAGTTGAGCCACAGGCTCTTCAAAAGAAAGGAACAGCCCTTTTTCGCCTTTTTCAGCCCCATCCAGTAAGAACTTGAGGGCAAATGCGGTTTTGCCCGTCCCTGTACCACCGGAAATGAGCGTAATAGTCCCTTCTGTTAATCCACCGCACAACATTTCGTCCAAGCCCGTGATCCCGAATCCCTTTCTCCCCGGCCTTACCTCATAATGGAGTTCTTTACCCTCCGGCCTCATCCTCGGGTACACTTCTATTCCTGCATGACTAATTTGAAACAGGTGTTCCCCCTGCTCAAAATTGGTCCCCCTCATCTTCAGAATACGCAAATACCTTTTTTGAAATCGCTTTTCTTCCTGACCGTAAAGGTGAAAAATCCCATCGGCAACGGCGAATTCACTTAAGAGCGTCAGTTCTTGTTCTTCGTACTCGCCGACGAGAAATACAGTAACCTCCCATATCGATAGAGCGGCAGCCAGGTCAAAAACAAAAGCCTTAAAAGTTTTCTCGTCCGGGAAGATGTCTCTTATGGCCTTGAAACTATCGATTACAACTATGTTCGGTAGATGTCTTTTAATCATTTCAGTCAGGTATCCCAGAACCTTGTCCGTACCTTGTTCGCGCAGAACAGCTCCCAGATCCCCATAAATAACCTTGTCCCCCAGGAAATCGTCCGAGAAAAACTCAAACTCCTGCAGATGCCTTACCATCTTGAATTGTGATTCCGATATAGTGGTCAGGTACAGACTTTTGAGACCGTTCCTCGCGCTGTTAAATATAATGTTTTGAACAAATATCGTTTTTCCGCTACCCGGAGAGCCGGAAACGATGTTCAGTGAATATACAGGTATGCCGCCACAAAGAATATGATCAAGATTCTTTATGCCCGTTTTCAATTTATCCATCTCTCATTCCCCCTTGGAGTCAAAAGGAATCCTGCCGAATTCTTCGTTCAGCTTCTTCGCTATTTTCTCCGTTTTTTCATGACCAAGGAGCCTGGCCAAAATTTTTAAATACCTGGTGGTAAACTTCGCGAACATATCATCGACCGGCAAGTCTGGGTTTTTCTTCAAACTAGCAGCTATCCTTGCGCACGATATCCCATCCTGGTCGTATTCCAGCAGCTCTATTTCCCTATACTCCAGCGAAAGCTCCCACACGACCCTTTCCACCAAAAGTTTCACAGAAAACATCCCAAGGTACTTCGCTGACGCAGTCCACATCTCCCTCAGCAAAGTTTCATAGCGCTCGATCTGATTCTCGATGGGCTCGCTCATAATAGTCCCCCCAAACTATACCTTATTAGGAAGGCCGGGCCATGGTTTTGCCCTTATCAAAGCCTCAAATGCAATGGAGCTCCGGTCACGTCCCGTCAAGTGGTGTAAATTAGGGTTCCCGCGCTCTGGTAAGGATCTACGGCGCGTATCCGTCTAGAAGTGCCGCCTCCCCGCATGATTTCTCCCACACACACATTGCCTTGAGCTTGGCCATCGATGCGTGGCTGAAGTAGCTTCGCGGCGCTGCCGCCCACTCATCACCCTGCGGGGTTCATCCTTAGCCCGCTTACGGTGGCACCCTTGAATTCCACGCGTCCCTACCCGTTTATTATCCAAACCATGCCCCGATGGGCGCCTGTCCAAATGTAGAATAGACTGTCTGCCTTCCATCCGCGCCGCCTGCATAGGGCGATAACTGCCTTCATCTGATCGTCCGGTATCCCTTCGCGTTTCATTATGGCCCGAATGAGCCTCAGCCGCGCCCGCAAGGATTTTTCGTGATCCGATAGTGCACGGAGGATTTCCTCCCTGTGGCCTCTCCAAGGATTTCGTCGACCACTCCATTTCTACAGTTCTACATGCGGTTGACTCCTCCTCCATCCTACAAACCTAATCATACCCTCATGTCGACCCCAATCTAAAGGAATCCTATGGTACTCCAGGTTGGCGACAAAATTCTACTTCCAGCCGGTAAAAAAGGAACTATAAACTGGGCGAATGGGGGAAGAGGCCACCGACATTACTCAGGATACCGCCGCCCTTGCTCCTCTGCCCCAGGCCTTAGCATAGCTCCATGCACATCTAAGGCGTCTTCTGCTTCAGGCGACGTTGGCCAATCTTTATTCAGGCTTATTACGGTATCAGGCGAAACATCTAAGTTAGTGCGCAAAAATACCCGGACCTTTCGCAGGTAACAGCTACCAGTGCCGCACAGTGGCCGGGGTGTCTCGCATCTCTCCGCCAGGCGGCCTTAATCTCCGGCCCAATGGCCCTCGGCCGGAGATTACGGAGCGGCCTGCTCCCTGGCCGCGTCCGCCGGGCGGAGAGATGCGAGACACCCTATGCAAGTGCCAAAAAGGGCAGAGATTTTTGCGCACTAACTTAGCCTCTTCGCCGTTTGGTCTATGGTTAAATAGTCGTCCGCCTACACTTTTGCACCCACCCCTATGCAGCCTGCATAGGGGTATGCACAAGGTCAGTTAGCCGGGTGACCACGTAAAGCCTCCTGCGATTTGAAGTTGAATTAGTGAAAATCTAGTAATGGGTAACCTCAGCTTCAAGACGTGAAAGGTCTATAACCTGACTGGCATTTGTCAATATCTCGATGTATAGCGAATCGGTTTCAGGGTAGTAGTGGAGCCTCATGATTTCACTCCCTTATTAACAAGAGCGGCTGAGTGCCGCTCCTTTTTGTCATGAAGCTGTTGACCCACCTATCCACTTTCCCAACCGGGCCGCCATGGAAATGCTCAGCTCCAATGCTCACACAAACTGGTCCAGACATCACCCGTAAGCTACATCGTCTCAACACCAGAGATATACTAAGACCGAAGAAGCAATTATGCGACTTCTTTCCTGTAACATGCTTCCAATATACCTTTCCTGATAATCCGCCAAAGGCGCATTCTGGTCTCCTTATCAAAAGCTCAGCGATAAGGGGCTCAGGAAAGGCTGCAACCCCGATTGATAAGGTCAGAATAGCTCCATGTAAACTTTCTCTTACGCCCACATTGTGGACTGCCCCTGGCAGGCCTTCATATAGCCTGATAGCCTGATCACCTCGACTGTCTCGCGAATCAAGATTCTCTACCATCCTCCTGGATTCATCTTTCCACGGTACAGGCGCCCGCGTGCGGGAGATAGGCTGAAAACCCCTTCTTCCTCAAATAGGAGCAGAATGCCAGCACCACCTCCGGGTCAAACTGCGTGCCCGCACACTGTTCAAGCTCTGATATGGCCTCTGGGATTGTTATAGCGTGCCTGTATACCCTTTCTGAAACCATCGCATCGAAACTGTCGGCCACACAGA
>DUMQ01000022.1 GCA_012839815.1 Bacillota bacterium
CCGCGTCCGCCGGGCGAAGAGAGGCGCGCAGATGAGCACTAACTTAGCGGGAAAGTCAGCAGGAAATGGACTGTACTTCTCGAAGTGATGTACTCCGGAGGTGGAGTTCCATGAGATGTCTTTTTACCCTGACCCCCGCGGAATCAAAGAGGCTTATAGCCATGGCGGTGGCGAGGATGCCGGAGGTCAGGCGGGCTCTTGAAAATGGGAGGATAATCATAGCGGGCGGGACTACAAATGCCTTTGTTGCTGAGGAGCTCCTCGGGGTGAAGCTGGAGAAGGGACGATATACTGCCGGCGTCATAACTAAAGGACGGCTAGCCATAACCCCTGCGGAGCGCAGGCTTCCAGTATTCGCCCTCAAAGGCGGCAAGCCGGTGGAGGGTCCGTGGGAGGGCCTGCTCAAGGAGTTTGGGCCGGATGATGTCTTTATAAAGGGTGCAAATGCAATTGATACGGAAGGTAATGCTGGCATCCTGGTCGGAGGGGCGATGGGGGGGACGATCGGGGCGGCCCTGCCCGTGATAAGCGCCAAGGGTGCGCACCTCATCATGCCTGTCGGCCTCGAGAAGCTTGTGCCATCAGTTATAGATGCAGCAAGGGTCATGGGCATCGATAAATTTAGCTATACTACGGGGACGCCCTGTGGTATGATCCCCGTTGTCAATGGCACCGTGGTTACAGAGCTCGAGGCGTTTTCCATCCTCGGAAATGCCTGTGCTACCCATGTGGCATCCGGCGGAATCGACGGGTGTGAGGGGGCATGTACCTTTGCCGTCGAAGGTGAGGATAAGGATATGGAAAACGTGGTGAAGCTTATAAAGGCGATTAAGGGCGAGCCTCCTCTATCAAGCGAGGTAACACTCGGTGGTTGAGCACTATTACAGCCCGAAACCTGCGGTCCCCCGGCGCGAACGTGAGATTCGTTGCATCCTGCGCGGCAGGGAATACCTTTTTGTGACGGATTCCGGGGTGTTTTCAAAATCCAGGATCGATCCCGGCACGGAGCTCCTGATTGAGGCCATGACCATATCCCCATCCGATATAGTTCTTGACCTGGGGTGCGGGTATGGGCCTATCGGGATCGTTGCGGCCGGCCTGGCCGGAAATGGCAGGGTATACCTCGTCGACGTGAATGAACGGGCGTGCGAGCTTGCTCGGGGGAATATAGAGAGAAATGGGGTTATGAACGCCGAGGTCCGGTGCGGGGAGGGCTTCTCGGCCGTCAACGGGATAGTGTTTGATGCGATCCTTTCCAACCCTCCCATACGCGCAGGGAAGGCCGTCGTATACGGCATGGTTGAAGAGGCTGCGGAGCATCTCAGGCCCGGAGGGAGGCTGTGGATGGTTGCCAGGACGAAACAGGGGGCCAGGAGCCTGCGCGTCAGGATCGAGGAGATTTTTGGGAATGCCCGGGAGGTTGAAAAGGGAGGGGGATACCGGGTGATTTGCGCCGAGAAATGAAACATCTTTGGGGCGTTTCCTGCATAGGCTGTAGAAAGGCTGGAAGGACAAAGTCCATCCCAGATTTTGAGTATGGGGGGACGCCCCATGTCAAGGATTTTTGTTGTGGTATGGTTCAGCAAGGCGTTTGTTGTCCCTGCCCTGGCTCTTATTGTAATCTCCGGCCTCCTGGCAATGACCCTTCTCCGCACATCCTTTGAGGCCACCTCTTCGCTTGCTGACGCTGTATGCGGCAAGGTTATTGCTATAGACCCGGGCCATGGTGGCACGGACCCGGGAGCTATAGGCCGTGGCGGTCTTACAGAGAAGGATTTGGTCCTGGATATAGCGAAGCGGCTCGCCGCACTTATGAACAGGGTGGCGATATATACGGTCCTTACACGCGAGGGCGACCGGACTCTCGCAGGCGGTCAGGATGCGGATATCGCCTACTGGAAACGGGAAGACTTAGATAAGAGGATCGAGGCTGCGCGAAACGCCCATGCCGATTTATTCATAAGCATTCATGCCAATAGTTTCCCTGAGCCCATGTGGTCGGGCGCGCAGACTTTTTATCACTCAAAGTCCGGCGATAGCAAGCACCTTGCTTCCGCTATTCAAGAACAGGTGGTTGCGAGGCTCGGCCCAAATCTCCGAAAGATCAAGCCGGGTGATTCCTACTATATCTTGAGGACTGCGACGATGCCCGCTGTCATAGTTGAGGTGGGTTTCCTGTCCAATCCAAGGGAGGAGGCGATGCTTGGCGACCCCGACTACCGTCAAAGGATGGCCGAAGCGATATTTCATGGAACGGTGGAGTATCTTGTTGAGAAGTACAGGTCGGAAAAGTCCGCAAGGGAGTCGCACCTGAAGCCGCCCGGGGAGGCCGCGACAGGCGGGGGTTCTCTGAAGACCACGGATCTCACGCTCAGGGCCGAGGAGGGTGAGATGATTCTCTATTTTGGCGGCCCGACCAATTTCGATGACTCCCTCATGCCGGAGATAAGAAAGGCCCCCGGGGATTATTCCAGGGCAGATCTGCGAAGGAAGGCGATATGCATTGTAAGGGAATTGATAAGCGGGCCCGCAGGGGAGAGCGTCCTTTCGCCTACCATCCCGAAGGGCACATCGTTGCGGGATCTCTGGATCACCCCTGATGGAGTAGCTCACGTTGATTTTAGCTCTGGTCTTTCGAAGAATCACTGGGGGGGCAGCAGGTCGGAGGAACTCACAGTCTATTCGATTGTAAACAGCCTCACGGAGCTGCCGGATATAAAGAAGGTGCAGATTCTCATCGAAGGTAGGAAGGGCTCAACGATAGCAGGCCATATAATCCTCGATACGCCCCTCGGGAGGGATGAAGGCCTGATTGAAGCACGGAAGTAGTAAACAGCGGGATGCGGGGCATTATACATCGGATCGGGAGGTGTCGAGCAATGGGTTCGATGCTGCTATGTGCGCTTTCGCCTCACCCGCCGCTTTTAATCCCGGATATAGGCGGGGAAGATCTTGCTCGCGTCGCAAAAACCGAAAATGCCATGAAGAAGCTAGCATCAATGGTTAAGGCGGCCGGGCCCGAGACCATTATTGTAATAAGCCCGCATGCGCTTGTCTTCCAGGATGCGATAGCCATTCACGGCGCCGAAATCTTGCAGGGCAATTTTGGGGCCTTTGGAGCGCGCGAGGTATCTCTCTCTTTTAGAAATAACCTCAAGCTCGTAGCGGCCATCGCGAAAAAGGCGTCGCAGGAGGGGATCAGGATATTCAGGCTGGACGAGCAGGCGGGCAGGCTGGCGGGCTATCGCTACAGGGATTATACCTCACTTGACCACGGCGTTCTTGTCCCCATGTACTACTTGCGAGAGGCGGGCGTAACCGCGAAACTCGTTGCAATGGGGACCACCTTTTTAAATCTTCATGAAGTTTACAAGTTCGGCAGGGCCCTCAGGGAGGCTATAGAGGAGGAAGATGTGAGGGCCGTTGTTATAGCAAGCGGCGATCTCTCTCACCGGCTGCTCCCCGCTGCCCCTGCCGGTTATGACCCCCAGGGTGCGGTTTTTGACGAAAGAATTATCGCCTTGTTGCGTGAGGTTGATGTCGAGGGCGTTCTCGGGCTCGATGAGTCCCTGGTCGAACGGGCCGGGGAATGCGGGTACCGGCCTATTATAAGCCTCCTGGGGACGCTCGACGGGCTCGAGGCTACGAGCGAGGTGTTATCATATGAGGGCCCGTTTGGCGTTGGATACGGGGTAGTGGTCTTTAGACCCGGGAGGCCGAACAGCGACCGGGAGTTCATGCGTAAAATAAGCGCGAGACAGCGCGCCGAGGTTGAGGAAAGGCGGAGGAGGGAGAGCCCTATAGTCCGGCTGGCTCGGTCTGCGGTGGAGGAATATGTCCGGCGCGGCAATATTCTCGCCGTTCCGGGCGACCTCCCGCCGGAGCTTTCGGGCCGCGCCGGGGTGTTTTGCTCGATTAAAAAACACGGCCAGCTGAGAGGCTGCATCGGGACGGTGGCACCGACTCGTGCCAGCATAGCTGAGGAGGTTATTCGCAACGCGATAGCGGCGGCAACGGAGGACCCGCGTTTCGCCCCTGTTGAGCCCCATGAGCTGGACGACCTGGTTTACTCTGTAGATATCCTCACTCCACCGGAGAAGGTGGCGGGGCTGGATGAGCTTGACCCTAAAAGATACGGGGTTATTGTCAGGCGGGGCGGTCGAAGCGGGTTGCTCCTCCCGGACCTGGAGGGCATTGATACTGCCGCCAAGCAGGTCGAGATCGCGAAACGCAAGGCGGGGATACGACCTGATGAGGATGTTGAGCTGGAGAGATTTGAGGTTGTGCGCTATTTCTAGGTCGCCCTGTGTCATAGTCACCTCATGCCGGCCGGGCAGGCGCGCCATCTTCCAAGAAAGTTGCCGGATATAACCATACATTGTGCAGCTGCGCTGGTAATAGCTCGGCGGGCGACAGTAGGTGACCCCGTTAGCCGGGGTGCGGATAAACCGGTAGGCCGCATCTAACAGGTCGCGGGAGGCGCTTGCTCTGTGCAGCTCTCCCGTCCGGGTGGGACTCCCGGGGCCGAGGTCTCCCTGTCGCAAGGTCCGCTCACAAAGGGCGGGCAAATCTAATCCGAAAATCTAATTCGAAAGGAGCGAAATCCTGGTCATGGGGAGGCCGGGTTCACAAAAACTAGTTAGTGCGCAAAAATACCCGGATCTCTCGCAGGTAACAGCTATCAGTGCCGCACAGTGGCCGGGGTGTCTCGCATCCCTCGTCCCGGCGGCCTTGATCTCCGGCCCAAGAGCCCTCGGCCGGAGATTACGGAGCGGCCTGCTCGACTAGGTGTAGGTTCCTTGATTTGTGCCAGTTTACCAGCACGTCACAGGGGTTGCCG
>DUMQ01000023.1 GCA_012839815.1 Bacillota bacterium
TAGGGGCTTTTAATTTGCCTAGTTACGGCATGAGGTTGCTGCCTCACTCTTGCAAGAGTGTTAGCCCTCCGTGATCCCTGGGTGAACGAAACGGGGGGTTATGTTATTCATGAACAATACCTGGCTTGCGGCGAGTTTATGGCTTGGGCTTGCCCTGGTTGGCGGCCTTGCCGCAGGATGGACCGGTATATCCATATCTCTGGTGGAGATCGTGGTAGGGGTAATCGGCGGTAACTTCCTGGGTCTTGCAACGACCCCATGGGTAGACTTTCTTGCGGGCTTCGGCAGCGTCCTTATGAAAATGGAGGTTTACATCCATGTTTACAAAAATCCTGCTGGCCTACGATGGTTCACAATATGCCAAGAGGGCCCTGGCTGTGGCTCTGGATTTGGCTCAAAGGTATCGTTCCAAACTCTATGCCGTCTCAGTGGCTCATATTCCGGAATTCGCCGATACTCGTGATGAGATAAATGGGGCCCTAGAAGACGCACGCAGTTTCTACGACAAGGCGCTCAGCGAGGCTAGGGAGGCGGCCTCAGAAAGAGGTATTAACCTTGAAACCCGGGTAGTGCCAGGCCATCCGGCGGACACCCTGGCCCGTTTTGCCGAGGAAGAAGACTGTGACTTGATAGTTGTTGGAGCTCGGGGCAGAAGCGGAGTTGTCCGTTATATCCTTGGCAGCGCCTCAGAAGCCATTGTACGATACGCCCATTGTTCAGTGCTGGTTGTAAAGGATAAAACTCTTCGAGGTGACTGAGCCGCGGAGGTGTATTCGATGCTCGCAACCTATGCTGATATGAGAAAACTTGCCCTTGATAACCTCAGGGCAGCAGCTTCTCTGGCCCGCGAGATGGCAAATGCGGGGATCGAAAAGAGGCTGGCGGAAGCCATTGAAAGACTTGAATCAAATCGGTTTCACTTGGTAGTTTTGGGGCAATTCAAGCGGGGCAAGACTACATTAATTAATGCCCTTTTAGGGGCAGAGCTCTTACCCACGGCGGTGGTTCCGCTAACCTCGATAATCACCATGATTCGCTACGGCCCAGAGATTAAGACTACTGTCTTCTTTACTAATGAAACGAGCAGGGAAATCTCCATCGATGAGTTGCCCCTTTATATCACAGAACGGGAAAATCCCAATAACGCAAAAGAAGTCAAGTATGTGGAGATAACCCATCCCTCTTCGTACCTTGCTGATGGGGTGGTCCTCGTAGATACCCCGGGGGTCGGGTCTTTGTATCGCCATAATACGGAGGTAGCATATAACTTTTTGCCCAGCGCGGATGCTGCGATCTTTGTCCTGGCAGTGGATCCGCCCTTGAGTGAGGCAGAGGGGGAGTACCTCAAGGAAATCAAGGAATACGTGCCAAAGATCTTCTTTGTGTTAAATAAGGTGGATTACTTGAACGATAGGGACAGAGAAGAATCCCTTGTCTTCTCCCAAGGTGCCATCGAGGCATCCCTCGGCAAGAATGGGATAAAGGTCTACCCGCTCGCAGCCAAGCTCGCCCTTGAAGCCAGGCTAACGGGAAACCTCGAAGCGTTAGAGAGAAGCGGGCTTCTGCAATTAGAGAGGGAACTTTCGGAATTCCTAACTGCTGGCAGGGGCAAGATCGCCCTTGCTGCGGCTGCACGCCGCGGGAAGGATGCAACATCGGAACTCAAGGGGTTATTAGAGCTTGAGAGAAGAGCAGTAGAGATGCCGGTAAAGGAGCTTCAGGATAAGATCGCGGCATTTGAAGGACAACTCACCCGGATACTTCAAGAGAAGGAAGATGCCCTGCATATCCTCCAGGGAGAGATGGGGCGGCTGATCAAGACGGTCGAGGAGGACCTTGAGGTTTTTAAGGCCGCTCAGATCTCTTTGCTCAGGGGGAGGATCTCTGCTTTCGCGAAAGATAAGAAAGGCCTTTCGGCAAAGGCGCTTGCAAAGGGAATCGAGACTTTCGTTATCGAAACCCTTACCGACGCCTTCGACGCCTGGAGAATACAAGAGGAGGCCAAGATAGCCGCCTCGTTTGAACGAATCCTTCAAAGATTTGCCATGCAGGTAAATGAGGTGATTGGGCGCATCAGGGAGTTATCCGCTGGGCTCTTCGACATCAGGCTGGAGGGATTTGTGGAGGTAGAATCCCTCACCACGGAGAGCAGCTTTTATTATAAGTTCGGCAAGGAACGTGTGACTCTCGCCGTGGAACCATCTTCCCTTTCGGTTCTCCTGCCCAAATCCATTGGACACAGGCTGGTAATCAATCAGGCTCTGAAGGACGCTCAGGGAGAGGTAGATCGGAACTGCGGCCGCGTGCGCTGGGATTTTCAAGAACGTACCAACAAGAGTTTCCTCAACTTCAAATACTCTTTCGAGGAGAAGGTAGAGGCCACGGTTCAGGCGATCCGCCGGGCTCTCGACTACGCCATCTCCCAAAAGGATAAGAGCGAGGAAGAAGTAAGGCGGGCACTTTCAACGTTAGAGAGCCAATATGGGCGGGCAGAGGAGTGTAGGAAGTCCCTTCTGTCCATTGAGGAATGGGCATTACCGCTGCCGAAGCAGTAATTGCCCTTGGAAGGATAGGTTCAACGGACGCGATTGGTGCCGTGAGAAATGCCCGGAAACACCGGTTTGTTGTGGTACGTAGAATGGTAGATGCGATTTTGAAAAAAGATTTGGAAAACTCGACAAAAAGGAGCTTGGATGGTTCATTGGGATGGGAAACCCCCGGGCAATGTAAGAGATGAAAGGCAGTGAGAAAGCATGGTGGAGAACCAGACAGAGGTAAAAGTCGTAAATAGAAATAATGTAGTTGTGCTCGGCTGGGTTGCGTTCTTCGGCGGATTAAGCCAGGATATGATTCAGCCTATTTTGCCTGCGTTTTACTCCCAGGTACTGGGCCTTAATAAAGAATTAATCGGCCTGATCGAGGGTAGTGTAACCACCGCAGTAAGTATCTTTAAGATACTATCGGGTATCATCTCAGATAGCATCAGCAAGAGAAAGAGCCTAGTTTTTATCGGTTACTTGCTTTCGGCAATAGGTCGACTATTTCTGTCGATCACCACGCGAGGATGGCAGGCTTTAGGATTCAGGTTGGTAGATGCTGTGGGCAAGGGAATGAAGGATGCCCCGAGGGACGCTCTAGTAGCCAAGTCATCGTCAGTAAAGAGGATGGGCTTTTCCTTTGGTTATCAGCGTATGCTGGATACCCTGGGGTCGTTTTTGGGTCCGTTGATAACCTTCGGCCTGCTTAAACTCTTGATGGGGCGCGTGGATAGCAGCAGATTTAAAATAATCTTCGTGATCTCAGGCATCGTCGCCTTTGCCACGATACTATTGACGGGCCTCTATGTTAAGGAGCGTCCTAGGTCCGGGAGGAACTCCGGCAAATTCACCCTGGATTTTTCCTTGCTCAAAGGGAAATTCCTGCTATTCTTTATCGTCATGTTGATATTTACACTCGGTAATTCCAGCGACGCCTTTCTTATTCTACGGGCACAGAACGTCGGAATTAAGACCGCTACTATCCCCATCATAATTGCGCTGTTTAATCTCTTTTACGCACTTCTATCTGTGCCAGCCGGCATGCTCTCAGATAAGATAGGACGCGCTCACGTAATAAGGTTAGGCTGGCTTATCTATGGCCTGGTATACCTGGGATTTGCCCTGGCGAGGGCGCCATGGCATATTTGGGCATTATATGCCTTTTACGGGGTTTACTACGCGTCGACCGAGGGGGTGGCGAAATCCATGGTAGCCCATATCGTAGATGAGGCTCATAGAGGCACGGCTTTTGGGTTATATAATGCGTCCCTGGGCCTGGTAGCCTTGCCAGCTAGCGTCTTGGCAGGATATTTATGGGATAAGATTTCACCTTCTGCGCCATTTTATTTCGGCGCTGCCTGTGCCATGGTGGCCGTAAGCCTGTTAACAGCTTTTCATATAGAGGGCTGAGGTTAATATAACGTACATTTCGCACCCCTCATGGGCGCGCGGTGATATTTTTTGAGGTCGCATGTAAAGATGAAACATTTTAGTGACAATTATACATTTATAGGGTTATTTGGTAAATAATTACTTGTACTTTCCCCTGCTTTTATATACAATGGAGGCGGGGGTGTTCCCAATGGCTCCATCCTTGAAGATATTTCACGCTGGGCCCGCTCCTCTTATCTCCGCATTGTTCGATGCCCTTGGGATCGGTAAGACTCTGGATTCTGTCCTTGCCTGGGACCAGACTCAGTGTAAGCTGCCTCCATCTATACGTATTAAGGCTCTTGTGATAAACATCCTCGCCGGCAAAACCCCACTCTACAACGTTGAACGGTTCTTCAAGTTCCAGGATACGGAGAACCTCCTGGGCCAGGGCGTAACTTGTGAAGACTTAAATGATGATTGTCTTGCCAGGGCTTTGGATATGCTTGTTGAAGCTAACCCCAAGAAGGTTACCTCAACAATCATGCTAACCGCTCTTGCAATAGAGGACATCGTGCTGAACCGGATTCACGCCGACACAACCTCCATCTCGGTCTATGGCGAATACCAGCACGATGAGGAAGAGGAGGATTCTAGCCCCTTTATCCGCCTTCTCAGGGGACATAGCAAAGATCACCGTCCAGACCTCCTCCAGCTCAAGGTGGGGCTTGGAGTAACCCAGGATGGTATCCCTGTAATCGGAGAACCCTTAAGCGGGAATGTGGACGACAAGAGATGGAACAACGACTTCATCAAGACGATGGCCGCCCATCTGGATAGGATCGATCTTACCAAGGTGATCTACGTAGCCGACTCCAGTGTGGTGACGAAGGATAACCTAGACGAGATCGCCAAGCAAGGGCTTCTTATGATATCGCGATTCCCTGCGACCTTTACCCTCGAAGGCGAGCTTAAGGAACTGGCGTGGGAGAAGAACGAATGGGTAGAGGTTGGAAAACTGTGTAGCGCAAGGGATGGAGCGGCTTACAGAAAGGCGGCGTCATACAAGGTTCAAGCATTCACGAGGGAGCTCTATGGGCGCCTTTACAACTTTGTGGTAGTCTATTCAACAGCATTAGACAAGAGAAAGGTCAAAGCCCTGGACAGACGCATTGAAGAGCTCCATAAGGATCTGACCACAGCAGCCAAAGAGGTACAGGCGAAGGAGTTTGCGTGTAAACCAGATGCCAGTGTGGCCTTAGAAGAGTTTCTGGCCAAGCATGCTAATGACTTCTACCCAATGTCAGCTGAAGTTATCGAAGAAACCCGGCCGAAGAAGCGTGCCAAAAAGGGACGGCCCAAGAAAGACGAGGTTGTGGAACTGGAAACGGTCTATAGGATTCGGCCAGTCATGGGGGCACTCAGCGAGTCCGCGGTAAAGGGGGCAAGGGAACGCAATAACTGCTTTGTGCTGATAACGAATGATTTGCTGATGGAGCCTGCCGATGTGTTACGGGAGTATAAGGAGCAGATAGGGGTAGAGACGTCGTTCAAGTTTCTAAAGGACCCGACATATCTTGATGCGATTTATCTGAAGAAGGAGAGCAGGATAGAGGCGCTGGCATATGTTCTACTCATGGCGCTCTTGATACACCGGATATTGCAACGAAGGGTACGGAAGGCGTTGGAAACAGAGGGTAGTCACATAGTGGTAGCTGGGGGAGTGAAGACTACGGCACCCACCGGGAATCGGATACTGGAGCTCCTGGCTCCGTATCAGGTATTATGTGCCAAGGAGGGAGATCGGGAGTATCGGGTAATTCAAGAGATCCCGAACGAAGAGCCGCTGGAAAGGATACTAAGGCTTGCAGGTTTCACTCAGGACATATACGTAGTCGTCCGTCCGAGCCCGTACCAGCGTGAGTGAAGAGATAAAAAATGATTCCGGGGAAAAACAAGAAACATCAGGGGTAAGGGTGCGAAATGTAGGTTGCTGATAATACAGGAAACGGATATATTCAACTTGGACCATTCTCAGCACCTCGAATACCTCCCGCTGCCAACTTGATACTGTTTAGCAGCAGGATTGGATTTGCTGGGGGTGGTCCCCTTTTTCATGGCCGTTTACCCCTTAGGTGGGTCACTTTTAGATTACCAAATACACAAATCTTCCAGAAGCGAACCACCATCCAAATGCGGACAATTCATCCATAGAGCTTCCCACATTTGACTTTCTCTCCGCGGCCGCAAGTCGATTCTCCCAAAGAACCTTCAAACGCGTCAAAACATCAGCAGATGGAATAGCCCCCCTCCCTGCAGAGTTCTCGACCCATAAATTCCAAAGCATGTTTCCTAATATGACCGGGGCGCCGTATTCCAGAATCGGGCAAGGATTCCGTCTGGATCTTTAAGATCGACGACCCCTCTCCAGTAGAAGGCCATCAAGTGTTCAGTGAGCCGCTTATCAGGACCGGCCAGTTTTCAAGCGTGTCTCATTACGCAGGGCCCTTCAGCTCTGATGATACCCACTTCTCCGTTCAAGTCCCCTGACCACCACTGAAGCCTTCCTCAGGAGATTAGATGTACTCACCTCATGGGCATAGCATTTATGGTAAAGTTTAAGTGCCGGAGACCACATAATACTTCCTCCCGTTCTGAACGGTGGCATCGGCCAACGTCCAGGGTTTACGGAGCTAGATATCCTACTTCAGGCAGTCGAGGGCCCAGCCTCCTTCCTCGTAATAGCAAACGAAGCTGCTGGTCCATGGCCACGCAATGCCGTTATCTATGAGTAATAGGAGAATCCTGCAAATAGAAATTTTCGATCATAAAGCCGATTGAGCACGATATTCGGGATAATCCTTTCTGCAACCGTCAGGAAATCCACAATCAATGGCCTAAATGCATCATAGTCGCCCTCCATGAGTTCTCGCCACAACGCGGGACGGTATCTTACCCATATGCTCAGCGTATATAGGAACATGAAATCAAAAAGCAGAACGTCGCCAATTCCTAACAAAGGGCTCACGTAGCAGTCATAGGCCATAACGCTTTCATAGATTCGCCTACCATCCACAAAGTATTCGGCCACACCCGAGGTAGTTCTTAATCCCCTCTCTCCATATTCATCAATTTCAATAAACTGAACACTTGGAGGCAATCCCAGGACTTTGCGGATTGAATCGGCATTCAGATATGGCGAGTTGCGGTAAAAAGGAGCTGTTATGTGTACTAGATTATTACCCGGGATTTTTTGAATTCTATAGGAAAGATAGTCTGGCTGTCTCTTAAACAGCTCTACATAGATAGGCTTAATCTCAGGTATGCGGCTGAGTAAGTCCGCCAGCGGGATGAGCTTTGGTTTGTCTACATCGTCAACCTCGCCGATATTATTGTACCGGCGATTCACAGCCATGTTCGCGATATCGTAGCCGCAGGCTTTCAGGAAACATGGAAGGAAACCATTCGCCAGTATCATCAACAATTCAGACTCTGGGAACTTGCTACGGTCTTCACTCATGGTTCCCAAGCCGTGACCGTACCTTGTGTACTTCTCAATCTGAGATAGAGTCACGTCGTTACTGACGTCAGCTAACAGTAGAGCTTTCAATAGGCTAAATGTACCATAGTAATAGGCCAGACATGCCGACGTAAGATTCCCTTCCACTGATACACTGAAGTATTCACGGGCACTCCGCAGGCAGAACGCTAGACCTCGAGCCTTCTCTTTAACAATACTCGGATCTAAGCTGATTTCTTTTTCAGCTACGGCAGTTTCCAGGAACTTCATTGCCCCCGACAGGCTGCTCAAAATACCCATACGGTTCCAAATCTGCCTAATCGGATTATCCGTTGGAATTCGTTCATACCTCAATTCTGTAACCTCCTGTACCGAAACCACCGATTTTCCCAATTAAAGGGAAGCAGGGATTGCACCTTAACAAAAGGAATTACACCATGATTTCCTATAGCCCCACAATATGGGGGATTTAACGCTTGTTAGCCCGAGTGTTCCTTCCCCCATAGGCCATTTCGGGGCCTTGCGGGGGAAAGGGCAGACTTCTCTCTAAGCCGCTTCAGGGGCTGGAAGTACCGAACCTTTAGCTCCTAGAACCAGGATATCCCAAAATCCATAGAACTCAAGGTAGCGGTCCCCGGCTCCGTTATGGTAAGACGGAGCTTCAAAGGATGAGTGGACTACCTATGATTACCCGTCTCTGCCCGAATCTATCCCTTGTTATAACGATGGGATACGGTCCTCCTGCATGACAGTTTGCCTTCGCGGTAAGGAGCCTTGACCGTTATACCGTCTCTGAGTTAGCAAGGTGCAGCCAAATAGGTCAGCCCAACGCTGCTTTCTTTGCCTGAAGGTTTCCACATACTCCCTCAGAGCAACCAAGTCGGGGCTATAGCGTACCACCTTAAGGCTGCCCCATTGCCGACCTGGCGGCTTCCGCTCATTCCGCCCACTTTACCTCGAGGCGTGCCTCTCCCACGGACATAGACCACTTAACGGTCGTTGGAGTTTTCCTTCTGCTATATTCCCCTCAAACACTTCATAGGCAATGGGAAAGTCATTTCCATTGACTACTCTAAGGTGTACCGAGTACGCAATACATCTACTAAGATTTTACTCCATTTACTAACATAAAACCGCCAAAAACGAGTCTGGGGTATGGAAGTTAGGTCGGTAACTTTCTCGGAACCACATCCGGAAACTCTGGCCGATAGAATCAACATAGGCATCGTGCCGCACGGTTATAGATGGTCTGCCATGACTCTCCGCTTCAGTCACACGGTACCTTACCCTCCAGGGTAATAGTGTTCCAAAAGAGGCTTGAACTTTCTATGGGACGCTATATCAGCTTTTCGATTCCTTGACTTATTCAAGATAGCCAGAACCGACAGGAATTCTTCGCGTTCTGTCTGAGAAAGCTTTCTATATAGTTTTTTCCAATCAAGGGCTTCTCGATCTTTGTACCGATTACGATGGATAATATAGCGGTCCGGCATTGAGATTATTTCTAAGAATTCGTCATAGGATTCACCGAAGGCTGCCTGGAAAAATTCGGGGTTCGGGCTGACTATGCCGTGGGTGGCGAGTAATATACACTGAATTCCTCTTAGGTATCGCCACCGCCAACCATTGGATACATACTGCCTGTTAATATCATCAATAGGTACGTAGCGCATTGGGAATCCCGTTACTCTGATGCCGAGCTCTCGAGAAAGTTCGATATTCACCATGAGGCGTTTATATAGACTTAGGGGGGTATCGTCGAAATTGAACATAACATAAGTTGTAAATTCATTAAAACCAGCGTCAGCCATTATATGTACAGCACGGCGGTACGAATCTTCCACCGCGTCGAAGTCAAATGCAAAACGGACAGGTGACAAGCATATTGAAGCTAGAAGTTTAGCAATTTGGGGTGTTATAAGTCTAGCGTCGATACCTTGATTGAAATCCACCGTACGTTTCCTCCCGTTGCGTTTAGCCCCAGCTTCAAAACCTTCTCGTCGGATATCTTCTATAATATTCTTAAACTGGTCTGTCGCAAGAATATTGTTATCGAGTAATACAAGATTTTGCTTTTCGCCAAAACGAGCACGGACCTCACGAATTTGTCCTCCTAGGTTACCTAAGTACCTAAATGTCGGCTCTAGCCTAGGGACAGCGCAGAATTTACATCGGCGAATACATCCTGTCGTCACTCGGCAGAAGTATGAATCCTGGGGCTCATACTTCCAAGTCACAGAGTCAAGCATGTCATAATCAGGAACGAGTGCTGCTATAGGAGGAGTGCCAAGGCCAAGCATGTCAGGCTTATCCAATGGACCCTCAATGATGCTGCACTGGACACGTTCCCGTATATACTCCGGAAGAAGGGTGGCACCAATACCACCTACGAATATGGCAGAAGGACTTGTAACTGCGTGTGCATAGTACTTGATTGTTTCTACCGTACGAGGCAACTCGTATGTAAAAAGGGAAGAAATATAGATTCTGTGCCAATCGGCATTGCGAAGCGCCGGAACCTTACCCCGAGCAAAAGTGACCATGTCTCCACGGTCTTTATGAAAAGTTGATATTCGCATCAAGCCAAGTGGCGGGAATTTAGCGCGGTAGTCTGGCTCTATTAAAAGAATATTACCCATGGCTATGAGTTGCCCCCGTCAGCCCCAAACTTCTTCAGAATCGCGTCCTTAGCTTTACTGAATTGTATTTCATCAAGCGTCTCGTAAAGGATGTCAAGGATCTCTTGAACGACTTTCCGCTGCTTACGGTCCAGAGTAGAACGGAGTTTCTTTGTAAGAAAGTGATCCCCTTGCTCCAAGGACTTGCGAGCATTTTCGAGGCTATCGATTATAGGGGTGAGCTCAGTTACATCCTGGGGTTCCTTGCTCGTTTTGACCGCCTTATCTATCAGTTCTTGTTGTTTTGTTACCTTCGCTAGCAAGGCATCGCGCTCTTCGGCTGAGGCAATTCCAGTCTTCAGCCTCTTATTGACATCCTCGACCACTTTTTTTGCCTTTGGAATAATCTTTGCTACTGAGCGGTTACGAGCTTCCGAGGAATGGCGGATCTCCTCACACCGAGCCCGCGCAAATTGCACTAGTTCAGACCTTATTTTCGGCCAAGTCCCTACATCTTCAAATCCATCTCGTCGGGCATTCGGTACTGCCTCAGGACTGATCACGTGGATCTCTCCGATATAATAAGCATTAAACCTACCGTAACTTACAGCCACCTCTTTGAAAACCTCTGCAACACGGTCAGCACCGCCTATGGCAATGTTATTTTTGCGTAGTCTCAAACCCGCAGCTGCTTCATCCCCTATCATTCCGAGAAGGTCGGTTTTGCTATACCATATCCAGAAAGAAGACTCGAGCGGCGACTCGGGATAGAAACACACATCTCGGATAATGACATCATGGTTCTCTCTCTCCGTTTTGTAATGGCCTTTATAAGGCTTGAAGACTTGTCGCTCAATCTCTGGCGTCTTTATTACCAACGTCACTGTTGGAACCGATAGCCCATGATGTTTTAGCCACTCCGAAATCTTCGTCGCAAAAACGAAACGATGGGCATCATATTCCACCGGGGCTACTTGGCTTAGGTATTTTTCTACTGTCCTCCAATCTAGGAAAACTGACCCCGCATCATCAATGTCCTCCATGACCACCTCAAAGAAGTGATCATCCAGATTAGAGCGCTCTTGTCCAGCCTTACTGTATTTTGCCATTACATCAGCTAACTCCTCAACCCGCCGTAGAGCTGGAGAAATGGCCCTTTTGATTCCTTCACAATCCATGTCAATTGTTGAAACGGCTGACTCGCCGGCCATTGATGTACGAAAGCGAAGAGTTCTACAATAAGCTATACCAGCTAGACGCCCGATTCCCCGAAAGCCTGCGTCGGCATCGATGCTCTTGTCCGATATTCCGATACTGATTAACCGATCATACGTATCTTCTTGGGAGATACCGATGCCATTGTCTCGTACTATGAGCACCCTCTTCCCGGGATCAAGTCTGATTTCAATGCGGCCTGCACCCTTTGTTATGAGGCCTTTTTCTTCTGCTTTGCGTATGGAGTCAGCGGAATTTTGCACGAACTCGCGAAGAGTATCTAGCGGGTTCATATACATGCCAGTCGTAAGAGTTTCCAGGACGAAGGCGCCAATTCTCGGTGTCTTGTTCATGCTATCTCACCTTGGGTTGGTAGTAACATGGAAATGGAAAACGTACTTTGAGTAATGCCGTTTTGAAAACAGCATGTTGTAAGAGGAGGTTACCTTTAGGCAGCCGAGTTATGGCAGATTTGTAAGCTTGAGGGAATTCCTTATAATCCGGACACTTGGCGACCTCAACAGGGCTTGTGCGGCCATAAATATTGGTGCTGCAGTTGCCCAAGACGCGGTCATGAACCCCGCTTCTAAACTGTTCCGCGCCGAAAAGCACCATGCCCAAAGAACGACCACGCTCGGTAATTTCAAGCAAATTCCGCGTCAGCGTGCGCCCGCTGTCTGAGGACTTCGGAGCATACTTATTCAATTCATCGGCAAATACCACTACCGTTCCCAGCGAATTGGGTTCGATATCCTCCTCATCACCAAGCTTAGCGGCATAGATAGTCTGAATGACGTCGCCGAAGACTAGGCATTGCAAGTAGTCGGGCAGGGGCTCAATGTCTACGACGAGGACATCACCTGGTTTAAGCCTCTTGATGGCTTCATGGATCAATATGTGTCTTTTTTCCTTTACAAGGGACCGCTCTGTGAAGAGGTCATGATCAGTACGTGTCTCAAGTAGGCGCTTGAATTTCCGCCACGAGACTAGAGGTATATCACCGCCCTTACCTGAGCCTTTCTGAACCATTGGTTGTATTTGTCGCCGAAATGCCTCCCAACTATTGGCGTCGATCTCTGGGAGGTGGTGGGCTATACTCTCCATGGTTGAGTTAGGATCATCGATGTCTGAGAAAAGGAGTCCCAGCTTGCGACGGCCTGTCTCAATATCATAAAAATAGTTGAAAGCCTGGCCCTTTCTTATCTGGTCCTCCAGGATTTTTAAGTCAATATGAGAGAGCGTATAGCCATTGTCAGGCCGATTTGCGAATGGATAGAGATAAGTGACTCTCTCAAATGGAGTAGGTTCCAACCCGCATTTCTTCCATTCGCCACGTTGGGTATCCGTCAAGTCAGGATTGGGCCGATCGATTGCGAGCAAATCGCTTCCTTTAACATTAAAGATGACCATCGTTACCTTATTCGACATTCGCTGTTGAATGGAGTTCATCAGAAACATTGCATAAGAAGTCTTAGTAGCAAGACCAGAGATGCCAGCAATGTTGAGATGAGCACCTTCTGGTCCTAAGAGATAGGCGGCCTCGAATTCTATAGGAACTTCCTCGCCATTTGAGGTAGAGATGTAGCCAGCTGGTATCGGAAGCTGCAAAGCGCGAAGTCCGAGCGCATCCTTAATACCTTCCACATCAGCCCACTCCACTACTGCGCCGTCATGTACCGGCATTTCGATTTCCTGATCGTTATATAGAACCTCGGCTTCGGCAATAGTCGTTCCCAGACGTTCGTTCTGGGGCTCCGCTGCCAAGTCACCAAAATCGGACGAGACGTAATTGGCCAGATGGCTGGCGCTATCAGTTATATAATGAAGGTCCTGGACCACCGCATAAGTATGACTCGGTTCATTATCGCGCCTACCAGCAATGTGCTTGATTTTTACTATGTCAAAAGGACGGATTACCACGTCTCTATGTACCCAGAATCGAACTGACGTGCAAGTAGTTGGATTCTTTTCTGTCGCTGTGACTTTGCCAATCGCCTTTTCGTTCATCTTCTCACCTCGCTAGAATAGAGCCTTAAATCGAATATCGCTCATAAATGAGCTCTTAATGTAGGTTTCGGCCATGTAAATTGGATAGATATGACTGGCCCAGCGAGAATCAGTGTCGTAAGGTGTGACATTACGTTCCCTTAGGATGAAACTGGATATATTGTCCACAAGCTCTCCTTCGAATCCATCTTCCTTCTCTTCAGGGGCAATAGCATAGCGTTCTAATTTGACTATACCTTGCAGCGGATTAGCCATCATCTTTGTTGGTCGAATACGAAGATACCACATTCCTATTATCTTATCTCCCTCCATTGTTTTAAACACTGAGGTGCGTTCGCCAAAAGCAAGCCCAAATGTTAAGGTTCCAACGTCCTCACGACGCCTACCTTTACCAACCGTGAAGCTAGGTCGAAAAGTCTTAGATAACCCTATTACGTTTCGAAACTGGACAATATCAAAGGGCCGTCCTTTCATTTCCTTAAATCTAAGCGGCCCATCTACTACAAGCATGGAGTCATTCTGTAGATAATTGCTTTCAGAAAGTGCAGCCACAACCTCCACCTCTAAGTCCTGCATGTGTCTCATAATACGCGCGACCCCCAAGTCTACTGGGTCTCTATCCTTTTTTACTTCATAACGCACCAGTGTCAATCTCACCTTCGTGTCTTTGTTGATCTTATCGGCCAGGCCCGGCAGGTCATCTTTGTTGATCATTTCATCAGGAAGAGCAAGGACATTTTCCAAACGGCAAAATTTCCGCATGGGTTCGGTGCTTCTTCCGTCTTCACGACGTTTCATCACTGCCACCCCAATTTGCCCTGCAATAAGGGGCAAGTAACGCCCATTCATCATGAGATCTGCAACCTTGTATGTCCGCCGCGAGCCATCCAGAAAGTAGTGTAAAATGGTGGGAATACTCTCATCAATCTCATTGACTCTTTTCTTACCGGCCTGAATCGCTGGGCGTTCAAAAAGCATCTCAGCCGGATGCTCGTCACTATCCTGGTATTCCACAAAAGGGTTAATATCAAGGCTGAGAGGCTCATATTGGACACACCTAAGACCTTCTCGTTCGAGCACCGATAAAATGCGATTCATAAGCGGTTTACTCCTTTATGACTTCAAACTACCACTGCGTGAGGCTGTTAGTCTCTCCCTAATAAATGGAGACCAAGCCTGCACATTGATAAAAGGGACATCCATAATCCATAATCTCTATATATAACCCCATTAATTGGGAAATATGCTGAGGCCCTAAGACTGTATCCCTATTCCCGGTCTCCTTTTCGAACGTCTCCTAGAAGAGGGGGTAGAATATCCCTACCCTGCACCATAGTCATTCACAGCACAGAAACATCCATTTTACAGGAAGCGTGAATATACGCTTCAAATTCAAAGCGATTGCTATCAGGAGGCCCTTGGGACTCACCTTTGACAAGGAGTCGGTAGATGGCCCTTTCCCACCGTGTAATCTCTTGAGTTCGGCAGACTTCCTCTCTATCCGGGGGCAAATCGCCATATCCTCAAGAAGATATCTGCCTTGTTACATATGGTCGATTCCTGATGCTCCTTGTCATATAAACTAAGCAATTTCAGATCAAAAGCCGCTGCCGCGCTTTCCGGAGCACCATCCTTCGTATTAGCTTATCTTGGCGTACATCTCTGCATCGTGTCGCAGAGATTGCTACACTATGGGTACCCTTACACGCATACTTATGTGAAAAGATCTCTGTGCCAGCCTCTCGGTTGCTAAAGAAATCGCCGTTCTACATCGCCAGTAGATCTGAGGCTGCTCTCTTGGGATTCTGTTAATCAAGCCGATTTATCAAGACCGATGATCGGGTCGTAGTGTTTCTTCGAGTTGACCCAACAGCCTTAATTTTAACCCTATACGAGTCAACTTACGTGACAGTAAGGGTCCTTACCGGTTCAGTGAACATCGGGCCCGTGATTACCATTCCCGCCTCTATGCTACATTCTTGCACCTGTGTTCACTTCCTCGGATAGACACATTTCATCGTTCCTTTCTGGAGAGAGCGAAAAGCTGCTCAGCCATGGTAACAATCAAGTCCCTGTGGGCGATCTTCAAGCGCCATGCTTCTGGGATGCCCTGTTCTCCATAAAACGCCCCGGCGAGTTGCCCGTAGACCGCACTTGTGGTGTCTGCATCATTGCCGAGGTTAACCGCAAGAAGGCACCCTTCCTCGAAAGAATCGCTATTGTAGAAGGCCCAAAGGGCCGCTTCAAGCGATTCCACAACGTAGCCCGTGCCGCGTATCCGGGGAGGCTTTCGACGCTTGAAAGATCCCGAAGCAACCTTGTCGACCTCAGGCACAAGCGGCTTATTCTCCCAAAGCCCAGAGATAGGAGAATAATGTTCTGAAAGCAGCCTATCCTTGGATTCCCTATTGAGTGCACCCACAAGCAGGCCTCCAAAATATCGACAGGCATCAATTGCCGCGGGGACCTGGTGAGTTGTTCGCGAACTTTCACCAGCCTTCTCAATTGCCTCTCGATGGCTTAAGGCATAGAACATAGGCACGGGTGCAAGCCGCATAATAGAACCATTGCCTGCGGTGAAAGGATCAGTAGGACCGCAGTAAGGGTCATGCGTTTTTTCAAACCGTAGAAGTGCCCCACGGACAGTGCTGCCAATGTCAAAGCAATAGCCCGTAGTGCTAAGATAGCCCTTACGATACCACCGTAAATACCTTTCCAATTGATCCACTGGGTTGAAACCTTCGCAGGCAATTAGACTATTGGCCAGGCATAACGCCATAGAGGTATCATCTGTCCATTGGCCAGGTAAGAGGTCAAAAGGTCCCCCGCCGACCATGTCATGAACCGGCGCAAACGAGCCCGGCGGACGAAATTCTAACGTAGTTCCGAGAGCATCGCCCACTACGAGACCCGGAAGGCAACCGCGGTAACGCTCAATCGGCTTCATTCTTTAGTCTCTTGCCTCACTACGAGCATGCGTTTGAATCCCCATAGAGCATGTAGACCAATCAAGTAGGCAAAGTTTCTAAAATATGACCCAGACCTATATCAATATATTTTTTTCTCCTTTTTTCATTGATTTCCTGCTTGATGGAAATGAATTCTTAGAAAGCCATGCTATTATCTAAGTAAGATTTCGACTTCTTGAGTGCTGTAAGCAACAGCCTCTGGTGCGTATTCTAGAAGCTCGCGTGAGGTTTGTTATCTTCGTGGTATCCGGTTTTGACTTCTGTATTTACTCGTGTAAAAGTCTGGAAGACAAAGATGAAATAATTAATCAAGAAGATTTTATGAGGGTACTATTCCCTTTTTGACAGACCGATCACTTCCGTTTCATGTCCCCCTCCCGGAGGCGATGCTTGGCCTGTTGGAAGAGATATGATGATCATGGGTATTGCAGAACCCAGAATTCTTCACGCGACCCCGTCTTCGACACTGCCTAACTCCCGGATTTCATCCCGCGACAGAAGTTCAGAGAAATCTAAAAGAATTATCAGCCTATCATCGAGTCTAGCGACCCCTTTGAGAAACTGGGAATCTACCGTTACTGCAACTTCAGGTAATGGTTGCAGTGTCTTCAGCGGGATACGGAGCACTTCGGACACTGAATCGACAATCAGGCCTATCGTCTCACCTCCTATGTCAGCCACTATAATGCGGCTATTACGAGTCTTCTCCTCTTCAGGCATTCCGAGACGCTTTCTCAAGTTAATGACGGGGATTACCTTGCTGCGAAGCTCAATCACCCCTTCAACGAAATGAGGGGCATTGGGAACACTTACTATGTTGACCAGACAGATTACCTCCTGGACCTGTACGATGTCGATACCATATTCTTCAGCACCAAGGTTGAATGTCACAAGCTGAATTCCTTCCACTGAGTTTGCGACTGCCAATTTACATTCCTCCCGAACGTTTCTCCTTAGTGTTTTTTAGTATGTTTGAGTTTGAGATACTATAATCACGGTATCTTTCCCCTCTCTCTTTGCCTTTCTAAGTGCGTCATCTGCCGCTTTCCGCGGTACAGGCGCCCGCGTGCGGGAGATAGGCTGAAAACCCCTTCTTCCTCAAATAGGAGCAGAATGCGAGCACCACCTCCGGGTCAAACTGCGTGCCCGCACACTGTTCAAGCTCTGATATGGCCTCTGGGATTGTTATAGCGTGCCTGTATACCCTTTCTGAAACCATCGCATCGAAACTGTCGGCCACACAGA